>DATLFI010000251.1:0-61868 GCA_035524895.1 Thermoanaerobaculia bacterium
GGATGTTGCGTCCGCGCCGGACTCAGCGCCTGCCGCGACGCCGCGCGACCGCCGGCCGCGACTCCACCGCCTCGAGCCGCTCGTGCAGTCGTTGTACCTCGCCGAGCAGCAGGCTGCTGAGCAGGTGGTACTTGACCGTCACGGGCTGCCCATCGTCGCCGAAGATTACGAGCTCCGGGAACACCTCGGCCACCTCCTCCGCGATCAACCCGAACTCGGGCGGCGTGTCGGGGTCGACTCGATCTCCTGCTTGACCCGACGCGAAGACGCCTGGACACCGAGCTGGCCGTTGGTGCCGATCTGCACCGTCGCCGCATCGGGCCCCGGCGTCTTGCCGTCGATGCCGTAGATGAACGCTTTGTTCAGGTTGCGTGCTCCAGTGCCGGTGCCCTGACCGATGCGCAGCGTGTTCTGTTCGCCTGCGCCCGTGTTGTTGATGAGGATGTTGTTGCTGCTGGTGACCGCAGTAAGTTGCCCCGCGTAGTAGCCCAGCGCCACGTTGTTGCTGCCCGTCGTGACCCGGTCCAGCGACTTGACGCCGATAGCGGTGTTGTGCGCACCGGTGCTGTTGCTGCGGAGGGCGAGCCAGCCGATGGCGTTGTTGTGGCTGCCCTCGGTGTTGTCGTTCAATGCGCCCACGCCGATCGCGGTGTTCAGGTTGCCGGTGAGGTTCTCCTTCATTGCCGCGGTGCCCACCGCCGTGTTGCGGTGGCCGATGGTGTTCTTGTACAAGGCCTGGTAACCCACCGCGACGTTGAAGTCGGCCTGGAGGTTGGCGGCCCCGGTGCCCGTGCTCTGCAGGGCCGTCCATCCCAAAGCGGTGTTTCCCCGACTGAAGGCGTGCGCCGACGACAGGGCGTCGCGGCCGAGCGAAGTGTTCCCGGAGCCGTCGCTCCACAGGAACAGCTTGTCCGCCACGAAGAAGGGGCTCGCGGTCCCCAGGTGGATCTGGTTCGAGACGGTCAGGGAGGCAGAGCCGAGTGTGGGTGATGAGGCCTCGCTCCTCGTGCGCGACCCAACCCCAGGCTGTGGGTTCGCGGGAACGGGCCTGGGGCTGTCACGATCGACGGTGCGCGGGCGCGCCGGCGCGCCGGCAACTGCGCCCGCTGCGTCGATCGCGTTGCCGCCGCCGTCGGGCACCGCCGCGGAGTCGAGGTATCGCCGCAGTAACGCCGCCGCCGCCTCCACCTCCGCCATCGAGGGAGTGGCCTCGACGGCGAAGAGCAGCGCGGGAGCCCAGTCGAGCCCGCCACTCGCGGCGTCCTCGGCAGTGGCAGCGACACTCCAGGCGTAGCGCGCCCCGCGCTCCAGGCAACGGTCCAACGGCGGCGTGAAGCTGCGGGCGTCGGCCGGCAGCGAGGGGCGCGACACCAAGGTCGGATCCTCGCCGTCCCCCTCCGACACCCGGAACACCGCCAGCTCGTACCCGCGCGCACCAGCGACACCGCTCCAACTGAACGTCGGGCACCGTGCCTCGACCACCGCGCCCTCGCCGCGAGCACCCGGCGAAACCGGCACCGCGACACCGCCCGCCGCTCCAACTGGAGCTATACCGGCGATCCACACCAGCGCCAGGCCGCAGAGACGCCTCGTGTCGTAACCGTTGACGCGCATGACTGGCTCCTTCCGGTGGCGTGAGACGACGACGCCGTGCTCACGGGGACTCGCGTTGCAAGGAGGCCTCCGGCTCGATCGGCTCGAACATCGGCCCTTTCCTCCATACAGACGGAATCCGCGCCCGCGACCCTTCATGGCGGGGCCTCTGCTGGGTTCAAACCCGGCGCTCCGGGCAGGTCACCCTTGCGCCGGGGCGATACTCGGCGCGGAGATTCCACGAGAATCAAAAAAATCGTCGCCTGACCCTTGCCTTCCTCGCCACCACGGGTCTACGCTCGGAGCTTCCCCTTTCCGTTCGACCGGTCTCGCCCAGCGCGACGCCCCCGTTCCGGCTCTGGCCGATGTCCAAGGAACTCCTCCCTCCGCCCCTGCCGCTCGACGACGAGACACGTAGGCGCTGCGCGCTCTCGCGCTTCGTCACCGCGGCAACGTTCGCGGCGGCACTGGGTGCGGCCACACTCGTCGGCCAGCCGCTGGAAGACGCGGCGCTCGCCCGGCTGTCCCGAGCGGAACACATCGGCGGCATGGATGACACCACCCAGCCTCGCGGGCAAACCCTCCTCGACCCGATCGACTGCCGCGACGCGGGCGCGTTACCTCCAGCGCACCTCGTGCTCGTCGAGCCCGAGCTCGCCGCAGCCGTGGTGCGAGACCCTGGCGGCTCCCTTCGCCTCCTGCGCGGCGGCGAACCGCTCGTTCCGTCGAACGGCGAGAGCCCCGCTGACAGCCCGCTCTGTGTCGTCGAGCGTTTCCTCCCCAACGCGCTGGAGTGCCTCGAGGCCGGCCCCGCGCCGCGTCGCCTGCGCGTGCACCAGAGCGAGCGCGGCCAAGCCTCGCGCATCACCGTGCTGGCGCGGTGCGCGCCCGGTCTCGCCCCCGAACCCTCGACCGTGGGAGACCTCCCGCCGCCGTGAAGCCCAGCGCATCGCTCGTCCTGTGGCTGCTCGGCGCGGTATCGGTACCCGCGAACGCCCAAGGACAAGCGAGTGCCCAGGCGACATTTCTTGAGTGGCGCGGCTCGGTCGCCGTGGTCGAGCTGTTGGGCGACTTCGACGTCGATCAGCCCGACGAGGGCGGTACGGCTGCCCGCCAGGAGGTGGCGCGCGCGCTCTACGAAGCGACGCCAGACGACTTCGACTTCCTCGCCGCGCTCACCACGTTCGACTACCAGCTCGACGCCGACCCAAGCGACGGGGTCGAGGCCATCGGCCGCTATCTCGACGTGCGCAACGACACCTCGGGGCTGGGACTCGAGCTGTTCGACCACAGCGCCGACTACGGCAGCGCATCGCGGCTCCAGGGCTTCATCGACCTGGGGCCGATGCAGAGCCTCGAAGTCGACCCGCACCGACCCGGCTTCGACGGCGTGCTGCGCGTTCTCGCGCACGAGCTCATGCACCGCTGGGGAGTGCACGTGCGATTTCGCGGCGCCGATGGTGCGGCGAGCACGGAGCTGCTGGGCCACCAGGGCGTCCACTGGCACCCGCTCGCCGACACCAGCCGCGGCACCCTGATGTACGGCAACCACTGGCAGGACCTCGGCGACGGCCGGTTTCGCGCGGGCCTGCCGCGCGATGCCTTCCATCCCTTCGACCTCTACCTCGCCGGTTTCGTCGAGCCAGAGGAGGTGCCGCCGTTGCGGCTGCTGCGCACGAGCGATCCCACACCCGGGTGGATCCCGCGCAGCGGCCTCGAGCTGCAGGCCGAGGCGATCGAGGTCTCGATCGACGACGTGATTGCGGTCGAGGGTCCGCGCGACCCGCCCGCGTCGAGCGCTCAGCGCCGCTTCCGGCTCGGCTTTGTGCTGGTGACGCGACCGGGCGACGACGTCACGGAGTCGCAGGTGGCGGCGATCGAGCGCATGGGTCGCGAGCTGGAGACGCGCTGGAGCATCCTCACCGGAGGTCGGTCGGTGATCCATGCCGCGCCTCCGCTGTCGGTCACCGAGCTCGAACCCGGCACGCCCAACCCGGTGGCTGGCGGTCCGCTACGCCTGGCGCCGGCGGCGGTCGCCGACGCCCTAGCATGGCTGCGCTCACGGCAGGGTGACGAGGGCTTCTGGGAGGACCTGCCCGCGACTCGCATGCGCGACACGGGTCTGGCGCTCGACGTGCTGCGGCGGCTGGATCCGTTCTTCGATCGCACGAGCGTCGCGCTCACTTGGCTCGCGACGGCACACCCCGCGAGCACCGATGCGCTCGCGCGACAGCTCCTTGCCTTTCGCGCCGCCGGTGGCGCAGCGCCCTCCGAGCTCGTGGCGGCGCTGCGCGCCCGCCAGAACGCGGACGGCGGCTGGGGTTTGGGCGCGGGACTCGCGAGCGACCCGCTCGACACCGCTCTGGCAGTGCTCGCGCTCGGGCCCGAGGACCCGTCGCTGGCAGCGGGCATCGCATACCTGGAACGCGCGCAAGGGAGCGATGGAAGCTGGGGCACGGTCGCCGGTGGACCCGGCCGAATCCCGGCGACGGCACTCGCGCTGCGGGCCCTGTCATCGAGCGTGGTCGCGCCGGCAACAGTCTCTCTCGCGCTCGACTGGCTTGCGTCTCGGCAGAACGCCGACGGCGGATTCGGCGACAGCCCATCCACCTCACACGACACCGCTTGGGCGCTCGCCACGCTGCTGGCGCAGGGTGGGATCGAGCGTGCCGAGGCCGGCGAAGCGACCGCCTACCTCGCCGCGCGCCAGAGCGTCGAGGGGAGCTGGGACGGCAGCGTCCACACCACCGCGCTCGTGGCCGACACGATCCAGCGGCTCGTCTTCCCCAACCTCCGGTTCGCCGCACTACCGTCATCGTCGCCCGACCCGGCCTTCGACGGCGACGGCGTGGTGCTCTCGGCACTCGTGAACAACGACGGCGGTACCGTTGCGCCGGCGAGTTTGTTGGAGGTCTTCGAGGGCGACCCCGAGAGCGGCGCAGCATCGATCGGCTCGTGTCCCGTGCCCGCGCTGTCGCCGGGGGCGAGTGCGGCGTGCGAGGTGGTTTGGGACACCACCGGTCGCGCGGGCAACCATCGCCTGATCTTCCTCCTAGATCCGGCCGGCGAGCTCGCAGAGCTGAGCGAGACGGACAACCGCACCGAGCTCGAAATAGAGATCGGTGTCTCGCCTACTGGCGTCGACCTCGAGGTGCGCGCGAACGAGGTGCTGGTGGTTCCCGCTTCGCCGTCCACGTTGCCCTCGACTCTCACGGTGACCGCCATCGTGCGCAACAACGGTCAGACCGAGGCGCTCGATGTGGTCGTTCGGCTCACCGCGAGAGCCGGAACTGCCGAGGAGGTGGTCGGGATCGAGGCGCTACCGCTGCTGCCGGCTCGGTCGTCGTTGCCGGTCGCTTTCGCGTTCGAGCTGACCCGCGCCGGTTCGACGCATCTCGACGTCGAGGCCGATCCCGAAGGTGCGATCTCCGAGGCGCGTGAGGACAACAACCGGGCGACCGTCACGGTGACCACCACGCCCAGCCTCGACCTGGAGGTCACCGAGTCGGACATGGAGGTGGTCGGAGTGCCGTTGCCGGGAGCCACGGTGACGCTGCGCGCGACGCTGCGCAATCGCGGCACGGTCGACGCGAGCAATGTCGAGCTGTTGCTCGCGCTCGAGAGCGGCGTTCACACTGGAGAGCCGGACCGCGTGGTCCTCCTCGATCAGGTGGTGCAGATTTCGGCGGGTACCGCGATCACGCTCGAGACCCCGTGGACCGTCGATCGCGAGGGCGAGCTGGAGCTGGCGGCCAACCTCGACCCGCGCAACCTCGTTCCCGAGTCGAACGAGGACAACAACGAGGCGCGCCTGCGCTTCGTGGCCGGCGCGCTCGGACAGCCGAACCTGCGCTTCGTAACGGGGACTCTGGTGATCATCCCAGAGCCCGTGCTCGAAGGCGCGCCGCTGACCGCTGGGGCTCGGCTCGAGAGCAACGGCGGCGCCGTCGCCGACCCGGTGGTGGTGGCGCTGTTCGATGGCCATCCGGCGCAGGGCGGCCTCGAGTTGGCGCGCGCCGAGCTCCCCGCACTTCTGCCCGGCGAGGGCCATGACGTCGAGCTGCTGGTCGCGGGAGGGCTGAACGGTCCACAAGACCGCGTGCTGTTCCTGGTCGCCGATCCCGACGCTGCCCTGGCCGAGGCGGTCGAGGACGACAACGTGCTGTTCCAGAGCATCGCCGTGCTCGGGCTGGCGGACCTTGCGCTGGGTTCGGGGTCGCTGCGTCTCGATCCGTTCTTCCCGCTGCCCGGGCATGCGGTGACTCTCGAGATCGAGGTAGCCAATCTCGGCGACCAGGAGGCTGCCCCGGCGATCGTCGAGGTGTTCGGTGGCGATCCGCTCGCAGGCGCCCCGCTGCTGGCGAGCGCCTTGCTCGCGGCGTTGCCCCCAGGCGCAGCCGGCCTCGCGGCCCCTTCGTGGACGCTCGCCGCCGATGCCGAGCCGGGTCGGCCGCTCGAGCTGGTGGTGGTCGTCGATCGCGCCAATTTGGTGCGTGAGCGCTCGAAGGCGAACAACCGGGCGACCCTCGAAACGGTCATCGGTGGCAGCTCCAGCCGCGTCGCCGAGCGGTGGTTCTCGCCCAATGGCGACGGCGTCAAGGACACCACGGCGTTCTTCTTCGAGGTTCCGGACGTCGCGACCTCGGTCCGCGTCGAGGTGAGAGACGCGGAGGGACGGCTGGTGCTGCGCTCGAACGAAGGGGTCTTCGAGGGCGCGGCCTCGGGTAGCTTCCCCTGGGACGGCCGCGACCGGCACGGCCGCCTCGCGCGCGACGGCGACTACACCTTCCACCTGCTCGACGCCGGGGAGAACGAGCTGGCGCGCGCGAAGGTCACTCTCGACACCGATCGCTCGGCGTTGCTCGAGGCCGCGGGCACCGCGTTCGAGCACACTGTCGACCTGAGCTGTCAGATCCCCGCCGGCGCCTCGCGCGAGCTGGCGTGGACCGCGGACGAACGTTGGGTGTTCTTCGAGGCCGGTACCGGTCCGCAGCACGGCGTCTATCGCGTGCGCGTCGACGGCAGCGGGCTGCAGCGGATCCCGGAGGCAGGCCTCACCGATTTGGCAGTGAGCGAGAGCGGCAGGTATCTCGCGTTTCGCGGCACGCAGTCGGTGTCCTTCGTCGATCTGGTAGCGGGAGGTTCGGCACTTGGTGTGGACCTGCCGTCACGGCCAAGTCGCCTCGTCGGCTTCGTGCCGGGCGGGGAGTCGATCGTCGTGCTGGTCGATGAGCGCGTGCTGCGCGTGGCGGCGGCGACTGGGGAGGTCGAGGCTGTCTTCTCGGCTTCAGTCGGCGCTCGCTTGCTGTCGCTCCCGGACGCCATGTCGATCGCCTCGCCGCTACCCGGCGAGCTCGTGCGCGGGTTCTCTGGCGATGGCAGCGCCCTGCTGGTGGTACGCGAGAACCCGGGGGGCGCGAGGAGCTTGATACGGCTCCATCTCGGCACCGGACAGGGGCTCGATCTCGGGCCCTTCTCGAGCGGCGACGCCTCGACCATCACTGCGGTTGCCTGGCTGGGTGCGACCCGTGTCGCGCTCGGCCGGAGCGGGGCTAGGGCGATCGAGATCGTCGATCCGTCGGGTGGGAGCTTGGGCGTCTTCGCGTTGCCCCCGGATCTGGCGCCGCCCTCGGACGTCCTGCTCGACGGGGCGCTCGTGCCGATGCCGGATGGCCTGGTCCAGGAACCGCCGCTGGTTGCCACCCTGTTCGCCGAGAGCGGCGGCGGCAGCCTGCTCGTCCAGATCACCTATCCGATCGGCCCGCCCGACGGGGCGTGCTTCGTCAACGGCGCGCGGCAGACATACTGGCGGTTCGAGCTGGGGCTCGGCACGTGGCATCGGGTCGATCGGGACTCGCCGCCGCCGCTCTTCACGTGCGGCTCCTTCCACGTCGAGACCTGGGCCGGTGGCGGCTTCGTCGAGCGGGGCGTCGTGCGGCACGGGCTGCGCTACCGCGAGAGCGCGATCGAGCTGACCGACGCGCTGCCCGATGCGCGCGGTGAGCTTCGAGTGCGGGTGCGCCAGCAGGGCACCGAGAACGCGCACCTCGACAGCCTGCTGCTCGATGTCGACGGAGCGCGCCTGGCGCCGGTCTCGGCGCGGCGCGTCGATGGTGGAACCGAGGGGGACGACGCCGCAGCGGTTCTCGCGGCGCTCGACGACGAGGTGCTCGAGGTTGGCGGCGCCACGATCGAGGCGATCTGGCAGCTCGCCGACGAGGAGCTACGGTCGAGGGTCGAAGCGGGATCGCCGATCCGCATACTGCTCGCAGGCCGCGAGGAGAATCTTTCGGCGCGCGCCGCGCGACCGGTCGAGCTGCCGGCGGCGCGCGACGGCGCCTACGAGCTGGTGCTGCGCGCCGAGGGATCGCTCGTCGTCGACGGCCGGCAGACTGCTGACGACCGGCTCGGCGAGCCGCTGTTCCGCGAATGGGTGCGTCCCGACACCGGTCACCCACGGGCCGAGGTGCTCGGCTGGGTGCTGACCGACGGCGAGCGGATCTACGCCGCGCTCGACTTCACCGCCGACAACACGCGCGACGTCGATGGCGATTGGGGCGCGCTCCTGCTCGACACCGGCTCCGGCTGGCGCGAGCTGCGCGTCACCGAGCGCGAGACCACCTGGGGGCGCGCGGGCTTCGGCACCACCGGCACGGTGCGCTACCGACACCGCTACTACGAGCTCTCGGCTTCGCTCGCCGAGCTGGGACTTTCGGTGGGCGACAGCGTGCGGGTGCGCTTCGCCGCCTACGGTACAGCGGCGCTCCTCGACGACGAGCCCGCAACGAGCTTCCACGACCTGCGGTCTCTCGGCTTCGTGGGCGATCGAGAGCACCTGTTGTTCGAGAGCCTCGAGCTCGGCGAGCCCTCTCTTGGTGTGATGCTCGAACGCGATCGGCTGGTGCCACTCTTCGCCGATTGGAACCGCGCCCGGACCTTCGCGCTTTCGCCGAGCGGGCGGTTGCTGTTCTTTCGCTCGCGCGATCGCCTCGAGAGTCCTGACAGCCTGTGCGTCGGGATCAACGAAGAGGTGATGGTCCTCAGCTCGCTCGCCAACGCGACCGCGCAGCTCGACGCGCGCCTCACCGGGGGCGGCGGCGTGCAGCTCTCGGGCATCGCGAGCGACCTCAACTTCCGTCGCTACACGCTCGAGTATGCACCGGTCGAGGACCCCGAGGGCTGGCGGCTGCTCGCTCCACCGTCGGAGCGCCAGGTGCTCGACGGGCCCCTCGGGCTGTGGACGCCGCCGGCCGCCGGCAGCTATCGGGTGCGGCTCACGGTCGAAGATCGCGCGGGCAACGTCGCGCGCGCGGAGCGACCGGTCGCGGTCGCCGCGCCGCCCGACCTCACCGACCTCGGTCTGGCACCGAGGTTGATCTCGCCCAACGGCGACGGCGTCGCCGATGAGTTGGTGGTCTCGTACCGCGTGCTGCGACCCGTCCTGGTGCGCATCGAGATTCGCGACGCGACGCGTCGCGTCGTGCGGGCGTTCGATCGCAGCCATCCGCTTGCGGGCGAGAGCGTCGAGCTCCGCTGGGACGGCCGCGACAGCCGCGGCCTGTTCGTGTCCGACGGTGCGTACAGCGTTGCCGTGGCGGGTCTCGAGCTGTTCTTCGACGTCGATCGCACGCCACCCGAGGTGACCACGAGCTCGAGCCACGACGGCAACGTGCCGCTCGCGGGTCACCTCTCGATCCGTGTGCGCGACCAGCACCTCGACCAGGGGCCGCTCGGCGTGGTCGAGAGCGGCGTGGGCGATCCGCCCGCCGTGTGGACCCTAGTCGAGGAGCTCGAGTCCGTGGAGCCGGATCGGTCCGGTCGGGTCGAAGAGGCGCGATTCGAGATCCCCTTGACTCGCAACGCGCTGCTCGGTCGTCGCTTCCGCGTCGATGTGCACGACGCGGCGGGCAACCGAACCGTGGTCCTAACCGACCCGATCGCCGAGGGAGTCTTTACCGTGGCGTCCGGGCCGGATCGATACGACTTGACGAGCGGCTCGTTCCCTCTGGAGCCGACCTCCGCGTCCGGGCTCCACGGGCCTGAGCCGGGGGATGCGCCGGGCGACCCCTGCTTCGCAGATCCGAGCTGGCCGTGGCTTTGCTGGGTGTCGCGGTTCCCGACTGCCGGAGCCCTGCGCCTGCGGGTGCAGACGACCCTTGCGGTGGCGCCGGCGCAGGTCTTCCTGCAGTTTCGGCCGTTCGATTGGGATCAGCTCGGTGCCGCCGAAGCCGGCCTCCTCTGGTCGGAGCGCGAGATCTCGATGGTCTTCCCGCCCGAGGGCGTGACGCCGATCGCCGGCTTCCCCCTGGACGGCTTCGATTTGGTCTGGGACCTGGCCGGGCTCGATCGAGATCGACTGACGGTCGTGCGGATGCGCGTCGTCGATACGGGCGGCGTCGAGCACTTCTCGGGAGCGTTCCGGCTGGCGCCGAGCCGAGGACTCCTGCTCATCGGTCGCCTCGACCACGGGGATCCGCAGGTACTGCGTGGTCTGCCCGAGGTCGAGCGCCAGGCCTACTTCGAAGCGATCCGGGCGCTCGCGCGAGAGGCGGGCTATGGCGATGGCCGTGACGGGGAGCTCCTGTGGGGTATCGAGAACCTCGACGGGCCGGTCGAGAGCGCCGAGCTCTTCCTCCGCAGCGACGACGATGGTCGCTACCACGCCGAAGCGCGTTTCGAGGCGGCGGCGATCGCCGACCGGGTCTTCCTGTTCGAGGCGCCGACCATCGAGTGCGCCACCTACGAAGCGCGCCTCCGCGCGGTCGACGGTGCCGGCAAGGTGCGCATCACGAGCAGCGTGGTCGAGATCCCATGCCTACGAGTCGCGGTGACGCTCGATCCGCCCCCGGAGCCCGTGTGCGGCTCGGTGCCCGGTGCCGCCAGCCGTCTCGGTCTGACTGTGATGCCGAGCAGTCTCGACGGCGCCTCACTCAAGCAGCTTCGCGTCGAGCTCGAGCACCTCGGAACCCGCCGGATCCTCGACAACCGCAACGCGCCGGAGAGCGGGGTCGAGCAGCGCTTCGCTCTAGACCTGTCCGAGTTCGCGGAGGGCGAGTACCGCCTCGTCGTCTCGCTGACCAACGTGCGCGACGACGTGCGATCCGAGGTTCGCCGCGTCTTCGTCGACCGCACGCCGCCAGTGCTCGAGGTCACCTCCCCTACCGACGCGCTGGCGGTGTGCGGCGCGCTGCGGATCGAGGGGCGTGCACACGACGCGGTGTCTGGGCTGCGGCTCGAACTGGAGCTGGCCGAAGCTCCGGAAGGCTCGACCTGCAGCACCTCCTCGCTGTACACCGGCGGGGCGGACCCCAACGATGGCGGCTGGGCGGTGGGCCTCCTAACTGGCGAGCTGGGCCGCATCTCGAGTTGCGAAGGCGAGATCGAGGTGCGACTGATCGCCTACGACCGCGCCGGCAACACGACCTGCGTCGACCGGCGTGCGCTCGTCGATTCTGCCGTCGTGGGCTCCGGCGTCAGCGTTCTCGGCGTGCCGATTCCTACCACCGGAGGCGCTCTCTACCAGGGACTGTCGCCGAACGGCGACGGCGTCGCAGATGAGCTCTCGATCCTGCTGGCGACGGGTGAGCCGTCGTTCGTGAGCCTGGAGGTATTCGCGCAGAGCCAGGCGCCGGGATGCAAGGACCCGCTGGCTGCCGTCGGAAGCGCCGTACGCTCGCTTACGCAGGCGCTCCCGTTGTCGCCCGGAAGCACGACAGTCGTTTGGGATGGCCTCGACGAGGCTGGAGTGCCTGCGCCGGACGGCATCTACGGCGTGGTCGCGCGCTTCGAGGACGGCTGCCGCAACCGGCGCACCGAGACGTTCTGCTCGGTGGTCGTCGACAGCAGCGGCCCGAGCCTGGAGGTGGTTGCTCCGGCAGCGGGCAACGACGTGGCGGGGATCGCGGATGTGCGCGGCTCGGTCGTGGACGTCCGCCCCGCGCTCCCGGCTCTCGGAGGCCTGCTCGGCGACGAGCTCCTGAGCTTCGCCGACTACCAGCTCGACTACCGTCTCGACGCCCTGCCCGACGGCTTCGCTCCGATCGCGGCAGGCGATCGGGAGCGGACAGCGCTCAACGGCCATCTCGCGAGCTGGCGGCTCGGCAACGTCGCTGGCCCGGTCACGCTGCGCCTGCGAGCTGCCGACGTGCTCGGCAATCGCTCCGAGGTACGGGTGCCGGTGCGCGCCGTCGACGTGGCGCAGCTCGTGAGCGAGCTCGAGCCAGTGCCCAGACTGTTCTCTCCGAACGGCGACGGTCGCCGCGACCAGACCGCGATCCGCTTCGCACTGGAACAGCCGGCGATCGTGGACCTACACATTCTCGACGCGGGTGTGCTGGTGCGCGCGCTCGCCGCGGGCGAGGCGCTATCGGCCGGCTCTGCGGTGCGAACCTGGGACGGACTCTCTGGCAGTGGTGCGGTCGCACTCGACGGGGAGTACGAGGTCGAGCTGATCGCGAGGTTGCAAGAGCAGCCCGCCGTCTCGCAGACCGTGCGCACGGTGCTCCTCCTCGACGCCACGCCGCCGTCGCTCTCGGTGACCCGTCCCGACACTGGCTTCGTCGCGTCCGGCGCGGAGGTAGCGATCGAGGTCGCCGACCAGCAGCCGGCGTCGTGGACGCTCGAGCTGGCGGCGGGCGCCAGCGTGACGCCGGCCGCCTGGCAGCCGCTCGCGGCCGGAGTCGGCGTCGTCTCGGGGACCGTGGCACGACTCGAAGACCTGGCGGAGGGCGCGTACCGGCTCCGTCTCTCGGCCACCGACCAGGCGGAAAGCCAGAGCGTGCTCGAGGTTCCGCTCGTCGTGGACACGACGTCGCCGGTTGTCACCTGGCTGGCCCCAGCCGAGGGATCGTCGCTCCAGGACGAGTTCGTCGTCACCGCTCGCATCGACGAGTCGCATCGCGGCGGCTATCGCATCGAGATCGCCCCCGGCCTCGACCCGAGCGTAGAGAGCTTCTCCCTCCTCGTCGATGCGAGCGGTGACGGCTCCGCAGAGGTGTCACGTTCCGTCGATCTTGGCGATCGATCCGAGGGGCCGTGGACGCTGCGGCTTCTCGCGCGCGACCTCGCGGGCAACTCGGGTGAGGCGAGAGCGCGCGTCCGGATCGACCGGTCGCCTCCGCGGGTGGACATCGCGTCTCCCGCGTCGGGAGCCTGGGTGCGCCAGCCGGTCGACGTGCGCGGCGAGGCCACCGACCTGAACCTCGCGTCGTGGTCGCTGCTGCTGCGCGGGGCTGGCGCAGGCTCCACGGGGCTCGCCGTCGTGCTCCAGAGCGGCGAGGAGCCGGTCGGTCCGGACGGCGTGTTCCTCATCTGGACCGCGCTGCCGCCCGACGGCGAGTACGAGCTGGTCCTATCCGCGAGCGACCACGCCGGCCACGAAGCGACGGCGGCGGTGGCGGTGAACGTCGATCGCACGCCGCCCGCGATGCCCGCGGGCTTCACCGGCGAAGTCCAGCCAGGCGGTGGCGCGATGCTGCACTGGCAACCAGGGAGCGAGCCGGACCTCGCTGGCTACCGGCTGCTACGTGGCGGGGTGGTGGCTCACGAGCTGGCGCCGGATGCCGCCACGGCGCGCGACCAGGGTTTGTTCGAGGGGCGCTACGACTACACGCTCGTCGCCTTCGACCATGCCGGGAACGAGAGCACGCCGGCCGGTCCGGTGTCGCTGGTGATCGACACCACGCCGCCTGACGCGCAACTGCTGCGTCCGCGGGCGGGCGAGCGCGTCGCCGGCGTGGTCGAGATCGTCGGTACCGCGGCCAGCGCGGACGACTTCCGCGAGTACCGGCTCCTGATGGCGATCGCGCCGCCGCCTTCGCTGCCGATGTTGCTGCGGAGCTCTCCGGTCCCGGCGTACGCAGCGTTGCTCGGGCAGTGGGACACCACGCCTGTCGCGGACGGCACCGAGGCGACGATCGTGCTCGAGGCGGAGGACACCACCGGCAACGTCGCGCGCGTGTCGGTCACCGTGCTGGTCGACCACACTGCACCTGCCGCGCCGCAGGGTCTCGTCGCCACCGTGACGGGCGACGACGTGGAGCTGACCTGGCAGCCGAACGGCGAGCCCGACCTGCTCGGCTACGTGCTGCTACGCGACGGCACGCCGGTCGGCGCGGCGGCCTCGGCGGGCGGCACCGACCTGCGCGAGCTCGCGTTGCCGGGGACGAGCTTCCTCGACGCCGAACGGCCCGACGGCAGCTACAGCTATCAGGTGGTCGCGCTCGATGCCGCCGGCAATGCCAGCCCGCCGTCGCCGCCGGCTACAGCGCTGATCGAGACAGGGCCGCCGATCGTGACGATCCTCGCGCCGGAGGAGGGCCAGCGCGTCGAGGGTGTGGTGACGATCCTCGCCGAGATCGCCGACCACGACGTGATCGAGGTGCGCTTCGAGGCGCGCGCGGAGGATGCGGCGGAGTGGGCGCTGATCGAGGTCGACGCCGCCGAACCGTGGACGGTGGCGTGGGACGCCACGGCGCTTCCATTCGGCAGCTACGAGATCCGCGCGATCGCTCGCGACAGCTCCGGCCTGGAGGGTCCAGCGCACGACGTGCGCGTGGAGCTGACCGAGCTGACGCCGCCGCCGTCGCCTCAGTTGCTGGACGCTCTTGCCGACGGTGGCGAAGTCACGCTGTCCTGGACCGGCGTCGAGGCGCCCGACCTCGCCGGCTACCACCTGGAGCGCTCCGGGGACGGAGGCGAGAGCTGGCTGCGTCTCACGCTGCAGCCGCTCGACTCGCTCGAGGGGCTCGACTCGAACGTCGCGGACGATGCCTACCGCTACCGCGTCCTCGCCGTCGACGTCAACGGTAACGAGTCAGAGCCATCGCCCGAGGCCGCGGCGCGGGTGTTCACTACCGTGCTCGAGCAACCCTGGACGCCGACTGCCGAGCTGGTGGCCGGACCGGTCCCGGGCCGCGGTCCGGAGGCTCTCGTCTACCGAGTCGAGCTGGAGCTCGAGCAGCCCGACGGCTCGGTGGTACCGCTCTCGCCGTTCGACTCCTCGCCCGACGGCGGCTTCGCTGTTCCCGTCATCGATCTCGCGCGCGGGCGCAGCGTGCTACGTGTTCGGCTCGTCGATGGCGGCGGCCATCGCAGCAAGCCGGCGTGGGCGGTGATCGTCTCGGCGGCGCCGCCTGGATCTCCGAGCGGCTTCGGCGCGACCGTCACCGACCTGCGCGTCGCGCTCTCTTGGGACGCCAACCCGGAGCCGAACATCGTCGGGTATCGCCTGGCGCGTCGCGGCGAGAGTGTCGTCCTCGATTCTCCGGTGACACCGGTCGCGGCAACGGCTTCCTCGACGCGCTCTGCCTCCACGCGAGGGCCGTCGCGCGCAATCGACGGCAACGTGCTGACCTGGTGGGCGCCAGCCGGTGGCGGGGGCACTTTCGATCCGCCCGAGTGGATCGAGGTCCGGCTCGACGCGTCGCGCGTGCTGTCGGGCGTCGAGCTGCTATGGCGCGAGGAACAGTATGCGCCGCTCGACGCTCGCGTCGAGGGCTGGTCGGGCGAGGTCTGGCTGCCGTTGGCACCGGTGCCGACTGGCGAGGCGACTGCCACAGTCTCTTTCCCGCGTTCCTACGCAACGGACCGCCTGCGCGTGCTGATCCAGCAGGCGAACGAGGTCTTCGAGCCGATCCGGCTCGCCGAGTTCCGTCTCCTCGAGCTCGGTCTGGTCGACGGTCTCGCGTTCGAGCACGAGGTCGAGGATGGAGTGCACCGTTACGGGCTCGCCGGAGTCGACTCGCTCGGCCTCGTGAGCGCTGCGGCGACGATCGACGTACCGGTGGGCGACACCACCGTGCCCGAGGCGGTGACGCTCGCGGCGCAAGTGCGCGGCTCCGAGGTCGATCTGACCTGGACCGCGAGCTCCGCATCCGACATCGCCGGCTACTCGATCCTGCGCGACGGCGCACCGCTCGAGACCCGCCTCGACACCGGTTGGCTGGCGTATACCGATGGCCCGTTGCGCAACGGCACGTATCGCTACGGCGTGACTGCGCTCGACACGGTCGGCAACGAGAGCGCAGCCTCGAACGAGGTCGCCGTCGAGATAGCGGTGTCTACGCCTGGGGCACCGGAGCTGGGCGTGGTCGCGATCGACTCTGGAGCCGTGACGCTCGCCTGGACGCCGTCCGCGGAAGGTTCCGCGCCTGTTGCCTTCGTGGTCCGGCGTGGGGTGACGAGCGGCGGACCCTACGAGGGGATCGTGGTCACGCCCGCGCTCGAGTGGGTCGACGAGGAGCTCGACCCAACGACGACCTACTACTACGTGGTGTACGCGCGTGATGCCGCCGGCAACGAGAGCGCCGCTTCGAACGAAGTGTCGGCGACACCTGCGGACACCACCGCGCCCCACGCGCCGCGGCTCTTCCATCCGACGAGGCCCGGACACCCGATCGTGGTCGAGGAGCTCGCCGTCCACGTTGCGGGCATCTCCGAGCCCGGAACGGGCGTAGAGCTGTGGCGAAACGGTTCCTTCCGCAGCAACACCATGGCGACAGCTGCTTGGGGCGAGGAGCGATCGGGTCTATTCGTGCGTGACGCCGACTTTGCCAATTGGGGCTCGCGGGCGATCGCGATCGACCACGACGGGGCCCTGTGGATCGTCGGCTTCCCGGCTGCCGTCGTCGAGCGCGTGGCGACCGAGGTCGCGGCGGCGCGCTGGTTCAACGCCGAGGAGATCCTCTTCGCGACCTGGTCGGGGGAGCTTCGGCGCTACGACCTCGCACTCCGCTACGGCAGTACCTTGGCGTCCCTCGACGAGATCGTCGAGATCGCGACCGGACCGGATCCGGAGGTTGTGTTTCTGGTCGCGATCCGCGAAGGGCAACCGGGGTTGTGGCAGCTCGACCTCGCCGCCGGCGACTGGACGCAGCTCGCGGCCGTTGCCGATCTCGGGGAGCTGAGGCATACGAGCGTCTCACCCGATGGCGTGCTGCTGGCGTATCAGCAGGAGGGCGAGGGCCTGATCGTGCTCGACATTGAGAGCGGCCACTCGGCGCCGCTCGATCTCGAGGGCGCAGGTCCTGTCGCCTGGTCCCCGGACGCAACAGCGCTGCTGTACACGCGGGCCACTCCCACTGGCGATCAGGTCTGGCGTTTCGATCTCGGCGGTGCGGTTGCGTCGCCGGTCACAGCGGCACCTGCCGAAGCGGCGCGGCCGTTGTGGTCTCCAGATGGGTCGATGTACGCCCACCAGCTCGAGGGCGAGGGGCTGGTGGTCGTCGAGTGGGCGACCGGTGACGTCGTCGCTACCTTGGGCGAGCACGCGTGGGCGGAATGGACCGGCGGTGGTCCGATCGGCCTGTTGCAGCATGGCGAGCTCGTGCGTTTGGTGCCGGCCGGGCTCTTCCGTTTCGAGGACATCGACCTGCTTTCCGGGGTGAACGTCTTCGCCGCGCACTCGCGCGACGACGCTGGTCCGGAGAGCGCGTTGTCCGAGGCGATCACTGTGACGCTCGCCCCCGACGCGCTGGCCGATCTCGAGCTGCGCTCGTCGGAGCTGGTGGTGATGCCTCCGGCGGTAGCGCCCTCCGACCCGCTGCGCGTGTCGGTGGTGGTGCGCAACCGCGGCGCGCGCTCGGCGCCCGCGAATGAGCTCGATCTCCGGTTGGAGGGCGCGGCCGGTGAGGTGTGGTCGGTGTCGCTTCCGGTGCCGGCGCTCGAGCCGGGAGGATTCGCCACGATCTTCCACGACACCGCGCTCGTCGCCGCCGGCATCTACCTCGTGCACGCGCGTGCCGACCCCGGCGACCGCGTGCCCGAGGGCGACGAAACGAACAACCACGCGACGCGCGAGGTCCGCGTGTTGGAGCCCGGCCTGCCGGGCCTCGAGCTCGTGAGCGAGAAAGCGCGCTTCGACCCGGGAGAGACGGTGCGCGGAGCACTGCGCTTGATCGGCGGCGGAGCGTTTCGCGGACGCCTGCGCGTGCGCTTCGAGGACGAGCTGGGCTTCCTGGTCGCGACGCTGCTCGACCAGTCTTTGATCCTCGGCTTCGGCGAGGAGCTGGGGCGCGACCTCGAGCACGCGGCGGTCGGAGTCTTTGCCGGTCGTTACCGGCTTCGCGCAATCGTCGACGATGAGCAGGGTGGCCAGGTCGTCGAGGCCGCGGTCACCTTCGAGATCGGCGAGGCGATCGAAACCGCGGTCGATGTGCGGGTCGATCGGCTGCACATCGTTCGCCCGGAGACGGTCTCACTCGAGGCCGCCCTGCGCTACCTCGCCGGCAACGCGCTGCTCGACGGCGTGGACTTCGTGCTGTCGCTGCTCGACCCGACCGGCGCCGAGGTCGCGCGGTGGAGCGAGACTTCGGGTGCGCTTCTTCCCGGCGCCGAGGCCCGTGTGAGCGCGTCTTGGGCCAGCGCCGGTGCCGTCCCGGGCCGATACCGCGTCGTGCTCGGCGCGTCGCATCAGGGTCGCCCGCTCGGCGCTGCCGAAGGCCTGTTCGACGTCGTGCTCGGACCGGGCCGGCTTCGCGGCACGCTCGACGCACCTGGCCAGGTAGCCGCCGGCGTTCCGATTCCCGTCGCCTTCGTGGTGGAGAACATCGGCGAGAGCGCACTTGGAAGCCTGCCGGTGCGTGTTGCGCTGCGCGCCGCGCCACCCGCCGGCGTGCGCGCCAGCGAGTCCCGCCTGGTCGACCTGCCCGCCGGTGGCGGGGCATCGGGCGCCGCGGAGCTCGCGACGCGAGGGCTCGGTCTCGGGAGCTTCCTGCTGGTCCTGGAGGCGGACCTCCCGGGCGCCGCGGGAGGGAGTCCTTCCACGGTGTTGCTCGACACCGCCGCCGTCACGCTGGTCGACCGCGAAGCGCCAGAGGTGGAGCTGCGCGATCCGGTCGATGGCGGTTTCGTCGGGCGCAACGCGCAGGTTACGGTGCGCGCGCTCGATCGCCTCTCGGGCGTAGAGCGCGTCGAGGTGTTGGTCGACGGCGGTGTGTCGCTGCCGGCTGGGGCGATCGGGCTCGACGGGCACGACTATGCCGCGCGTCTCGATGGGCTGGGCTCGCTCGACGAGGGTCCCCACACGCTGCAAGCGCGTGCCCGCGACCGAGCCGGCAACGAGGAGTCCACCGGCGTCGCGCAGGTCGTCGTCGATCTCACCCCGCCGCGTATCACGGTGCTCGGCGTCGTCGACGGCCAGCGCTCCGAGACCGTGCTCGTGCCGGTGGTCGAGGTAGTCGAGGAGCACCCCGCCACGCAGTCGGTGCTGCTCGACGGGCGGCCGTTCGTCTCGGGCTCGCCGGTCAGTGTCATAGGGCTCCACAGGCTCGACGTGGTCGCCGCGGATCGCGCCGGCAACCGGGCCGAGGCGCGGGTCACTTTCGAGATCGCGTCGTCGTCGGGTCCAGCGGTCACCGGCACGCTCGATGGTGTTGCGCCCGAGACCACGCTGGGCAACCCGCTGCTTGCGACCGCAGAGGTGCGCAACGAGTCGGCCATCGCTCTGGTCGCGCTGCCGGTCGCAGTGACGCTGCACGCTGCGGGCTCGGGAGACGAGGTGGCGCGACTCGAGCTCTCCCTCGACCTGGCGATCGGTGCCGACCACTCTCAGAGCGTGTCGCTGCCAACGGGCGCCTTGGTACCTGGCGACTACGAGCTGAGGCTCTCGGCGGACCTCGCACAGCTCGGCGGCGGTGTGACCCAGCTCGACGTCTCGAGCGTCGAGCTGGTCGACGGCACCGTGCCGGTGATCGAGTTGCTCGAGCCGGCCGACGGCGCCCTCACCGCGGCTGACATGTCGGTGCATGTGCGCGCCGTCGATGCGCACTCGGCGTTGGCAGCGGTCGAGCTGGCGCTCGACGGTGCGGCGTGGTCGCCGTTGGCGGCCGGGGGCGGCAGCGACGAGTACGTCGCCACCTTGTCAGGACTGGCCGATGGGCCGCACTGGGTCGTAGTGCGGGCGCGCGACGCCGCGGGCAACGAGTCGCAGGCGAGCGCGGCGTTCCAGGTCGATGGAACCGCTCCGCTGATCGAGATCACCGGTGTCGTCAACGGCCAGTCCGGCAGCGAACCGGTGGTGCCAGTGGTCGCCGCGACCGACCCGCACCTCGACACGGTGACCCTCCTGCTCGACGGCGGGCCTTTCGTGTCGGGGACCGAGATCGCGGAAGTGGGACCGCACCGCCTGGAGGTGGAGGCGGTGGATCTCGTGGGCAACCAGGCCGCTCTCGCGGTCGACTTCGAGATCCTTCCGGCCGGTGCGCCGACCCTCGCTCTAACCAGCCCGCTCGCCGGGTCGCGGGTCGACGAGCGCGCGATTCGCATCGAGGGGGTCACCGAAGCTGGCCTCGAAGTGTGGCTGGAGTCGCCGGAAGCGCGGACCGTAATCGCGGGAGGCGACGGTACCTTCGCTTTCGAGGCGGTGCCGCTCCGCTACGGCCCGAACCGAATCGCGGTCGAGCTCCGAGACGAAGCGGGCGGCGTCTCGGTACGTGCCGAGAACACGGTGGAACGACTGCGGCCGATTCTGGTCGCGGAGCTTCGAGTCGAGGTCAATGCCGGAGACGGCGGTGCCGGTCCGGGAGATGTATTGCGCTACGAGCTGGTGCTGCGAAACGACGGTGAGGGGACCGCGCACGAGCTGGTCGCCGAGCTGCCGCTGCCTGAGCACACCTCTTGGCTCGACGGCGAGCTGCGAGTCGCCGAGATGCTCGCGGCGCCGCCAGCGGCGGAGCACGTTCTCGAATGGTGGGTGCAGATCGATGACGAGCTGCCACCTGGGGTGCGCGAGATCGTCGCGCAGGCGATCGTGCGCGGCGCCGAGCTGGACGATCTGGCGAGTGACGACCCACGCCTGCCCGGTGCCGCCGATCCCACGGTGCTGCCGCTGGTCGTTGCGATCGAGATCCCGGCCCTCGGCTGGCCGGCGTTGGGTGCGCTGGCCGTGCTTCTGCTCGCACTGGGGATGTGGCGGTGTAGGGGTATGGCATGAGTGAGGCGAATCGCGTGACGGGAGCATGGCGAAGCAGGCCAGGCGTGGGCCTGGCCTTCGCGATGCTTCTGCTCGTGTGCGGCGTGGCGCCCGGCGGTACTCCTGCGCCTCAGTCAGAGAGTCGCCAGCCGCCGCCCATCGAGAGACCCATCGAGCCCGACGATTCCCGCGATCCACTCGAGACGTGGTCGCGCTCGCGGATCGAGGGCGAGCTGGTGAGGCGTCTCGCCGCCGGGAAAGAAGTTTCGACGCTGCACGTCGAGCTGCGACAGCGAGCCGACACCCCTCGGCGTGCGAGCGGCGGAGCGGCGAGGACGAGCGCGGCGTCGAGGCTCGAAGGAGCGATCGCCGAGCTGCGCGCGATCGTCGAGTCGGCTGGGGCGGCTGCCACCGGCGATACAGCAGAGGGCGCTGCGGCGAGCGCGCGGATCGCGGGCACGGTCGAGCGCCTGCTCGCCGCTGACCTGTTGGCTAATCACGAGCTGGTGTCCGTCGGCAAGCGGTTGGTCTCCGGCGGCGCGCACGAGACGGCGATCCGTCGCTGGGAAGAAGCGGAGCGCGTCTACCAGGAGCGACGGGAACGCCTCGTCGCGCCGGTCGAGGGCCTGCGCGCTCGCCACGGGCTCGATGAGGCGCAGCCCGGCGCGCTCGACGACCTCGGCTCGGTGCTCGACGAGCTCGCGCCACCCTCGCGACCGATCCTGCGCGCCGGCCTTCCTTACGGCACCGCCGACTTGTCCCCACGCGAGCCTGTGTTCGAACCCACGATCGTGCCGGTGTACGTGCAGTTGGACGCGCCGCCGCCCAGCGGCGCGGACCATGGCGGCGTCGCCGGCGACCCCCACGCGGGGCTCACCGAGCCGATCCTCGAGCAGGCGCGTGCGCTCGGTCACGACGCGGTGCGCCTGTTCGAGCTAGTGCAGACCGAGATCGCCACCGAGTGGTACGCCGGCGCGATGAAGGGCGCCGACGGCACCTTGCGTCAGCGCGCCGGCAACGACGTCGACCAGGCGAGCCTGCTGATTGCGCTGCTGCGCGCCGGCGGTTTCGCCGCGCGCTATGTCCACGGTGTGATCGAGCTCTCCCTCGAGGACCTCGCGCGCCAGCTCGACCTAGACCGCCCCGACGACGTGCCGGCAGCGCTGCGGCTCGCCGGCGTAGCCGCTCGGCCGCTGGTACGCGGCGGCCGAATCCAGGCGATGGCGCTGGAGCACACCTGGGTCGCGGCGCTGGTGCCGTACAGCAACTACCGGGGCGCCGCGGTCGATTTCTCGGGCATGACCTGGGTGCCACTGGCTCCTGCGTTGAAGGGCTACGCCTCCGAGCGCGGTCGCTTCG
The DNA here is from genome assembly GCA_035524895.1 of Thermoanaerobaculia bacterium. Taxonomy (GTDB): domain Bacteria; phylum Acidobacteriota; class Thermoanaerobaculia; order Multivoradales; family Multivoraceae; genus DATLFI01. The sequence goes on from DATLFI010000251.1 coordinate 21,863, forward strand.
TGCTGCGAGAGCTCGATCCCGACGTGGCGGAGCGCGTCAACCAATACCTGTCGCGCGCCCAGCACGTCGACCCGCTGGCACAGGTCGAGAGCGAGATCGAGGCGCTGCTCGACGCCGAAGGTCGCGACGAGACGGTCGACGACGTGCTCGGCACCAGGTCGGTCGACGCGGCGCCACTCGGCCTTCTCCCGAGCAGCCTGCCCGCGACCGTGCTGGCGGTGACCGGTGAGAGCGCGACGCTCGCTCCCGAGCACGTGCGGCGCATCCGCCTGCGTGTCTGGCCGGGCGGCACAGGCGAGGCGGCCGGTGGCCAGGCCCCGCTCCTCGACGCGGAGCTGACGCTCAGCGAGCTGCTCGCGCGGCGCGTCTCGCTCTCCTTCATGCCCGCAACTCTTGAGGACCACCAGACCACGCTGCTGTTCGGCGGATTGCTGTCGACGCCGTCTTACCTGGTCGAGGTGCGGCCGCAGCTCGTGGTCGCCGGCCGGCGCGAAGCGGCAGGCGACGGATCCTTGCCGATGGCCGAACGGGCGCGTCTCGAGGTCGAGTGGCTGACGCCGGTTGCGGGCGCAGCGCCTGAGATCACCACGGTCGAGCTGATCGCCGGCGGACACTACGCGCTCGGCTTCGGTGGCCAGGCCTTCGAACCCGCCGCGCAGCTCGACCCGCGCGACGCGGCGGCGGGCGATATCGAGACGCTGGCGGCGCGCGTGCTCGCGCAGCGCGCGCTCGACTACGGCGCTCGGGTCGACCCCGCGGAGCAGCTCCTCGGCAGCCTGCTCGGTGTGCGCGTGCTCCGCCCGGCGGCGTCGCTCGCAGTCGCCTCGCTGGCACTCGAGGTCGACAGCGCCCTTGGCCTGCCGCATGGCGTACACGTGACGGGCGTGCATCTCGACGCGGCGCGACGCGTCGCCGAGCCGCTCGCCTACGACGGCGACACGGGCGCGGCGCGAGACTTCCTGCTGCTCGTTGGGCTCGTCGCCTCGGCGCAGGAGCGTTTCCAGTTCGAGGAGGCGTTCGGCGTGGCCGCGATCTCGGCCGATCTCGGTCTCGGCCTTGCGCGGGACCAGGGCGTCGAGGTGCTTGTGCTCGACGAAAGCAACGTCGACGCGCGCGTTGCCGAGCTGGAGCATCCCGCATCGGTGCGAAACGCTGTCGCGTCGTGGGCACGGGCCGCCCTACGGGTGGAGGTACCGCGGACCGAGATCGGGTACCAGCACTGGGTCGGGTCGGTGTGGCGCGTGGTCGACCCGCAGTCCGGCGCGTCGGGACACTTCCTCCACGGCGGGATCGTGGACCTCGCGGGCGGCGCCACCGCGACGCCACTCGCCGACTGGCCAGTGGGTTTCCTCGCCGACGCGTTCGAGGCCTTCGGCGAGGAGCCCAACCCCGATCCGCTCTCGGCCGCGACCATCTCGCGGGTGGAACACACTGACGGGCAGCGTGGCACAGTCGGCGAGCTGTTGGAGAGAGAGCTCGCGGTGGTCGTTCGCGACGAGATCGGACGGCCCGTGCTCGGGGCGGAGGTCGAGCTCGCGGTGATCCTGGGCGGCGGGCTCTTGGTCGACGATGCCGATGGCGAGGAATCGCGCGTCGTCGTCCGCACCGACGAGCGCGGTGTTGCCACGGCGGGGCTACGGCTTGGCACCGACACCAACGTCAACCCGATCCTGATCTTGGACGACCCGGCGAGCGAGCGACCGTCGCGCGCCAGCGCACACGAGATCGAGGCGACGGTCGAGGGCGCGGACGGACGCGTGTTCCTCGATCAGGCGTTGCTGGCGTACGCATTGCCAGGGGAGCCCGTTGCCTTCCGGCGGACGGACCCCGCCGAGCAAGTCATGACGGTCGAGCCTGCGGCGTGGGTCGATACGGTTCTGTTCCTCGTCGAGGACGAGCACGGAAATCCCGTGGCGAACGTCCCGGTCGTCGCGACGATGGAGGTCCTCGAACAGCCACCGTGGCTGGAGCTCTGCTTGCAGGGATTCGAGCCCGACCCGCTTCCCGGCAAGGCCTTCCTCTTTGCGGATTGCGATCAGGCCTCCTTGCTACTGGCGCGCTGCGGTGACAGCCACCTCACGACCTCGTCTGGCGCCGCGGAGGCGGCATTCGGAGTGGTCTCCGGCCCCAATCTCACTCACGGCGATCTGCTGCGGGTCGAGGTTCCCGCGCTCGGCTCGGAGCACACCTGGAGCTTCGCACGACAGTGGACGCTGTTCTCGGGCCCCGACGATCCCCCAGTGGAGGAGGACTGCAGACCAGCGGCAGGGTATGTGGAACGCGAGGGTGACATCGAACGTGTCTTGCCGCGACTCGTCAGGGTTGTCAGTCCGGTCCCGGTGAATCTTCAGGGCGACAGCCTCCTGGCGGCGAGGCCGGGTGAGGCGTTGAAGGAGCCCTTGCCGATCCAGATCCTGGCTCTGGTGGCTGATGTGGAGGTGGTTCCCGTCGATGATCCGGAGAGCGAGAGACGCTTCGAGTTCTCCGCGACCGCGCAACGCTGGAAGCCAGCAAGGGGCGAGTTCGAGGTGCAGGTCAGTGGAGGCGGCCGTGCGGGGGCGATCGAGTATGTCCCGGCAGGAGGCGACGAACTCGGCTACTACAAGGCACAGATCTTCTTGGGACCGAACCTCGGTCCTGGCGAGATCGAGATCGTGGTCGATTCGATCGAAGTCGTCGTGCCGACGCTCAACAACAAGACCGGGATCGTGAGTCTCGAGACCCGGCAGTATCGGGACAGCCTTCTTCCGAAGGTTCCTCATGCGGAGCGTCTCGCGCGGTTCCACGCCGTTCGTCCCGAGATCGTCGAGGTCTCTCCGCAGCGCGTCACGCTCGATGCCGAGGGGCGCTCGCAAGAGCTCGTCACCGCTCGCTTCGGTCTGGAGCCGGCAAGCTACCTGGCGCGAAGCGTCCAGGCGCTGCTGCTCGAGGACGGCGTCGCGATCAGCCACGCCCTCGCTGCCTCGCGCCAGGGCGGGGGCGAGGTCACATTCCAGCGGGGGCTACCGTTGGGCGCAACTCGTCGGTACGAGCTGCAACTGGCGCTGAACCTGGGCAGCGAAGCGGAGGTGCGATCCGAGGCGGTAGTGCTACCGATTGCCCAGCAGCTCCTCCATGACGTCAAGCTGAGCCTGGTACTCAGCCAGGAGGTCGACCTGCTGTCGCGCCGGGTGTTCCCGCAAGGCGACACCTTCGAGTACACGCTCGGGCAAAACGCCGAGGTGACGCTGGCGGTGCGGTCGGTCGAGGCGATCGACCTCGACGGTACGCCCGACCTCGGGGCGCCGATCCTCTTGCTCGATCGCGTGGTCCAGCCGGCCGGCGAACACGCCTTTGTCTACGGGCCACAGGACCTGCCGCCCGCTCTCTACCGCTTCGAGCTACAGGCGCGCTCGCTGCTGGATGACCACACCGAGAGCGAGCAGGGTTCGCTAGAGGTCGTGTTTCGAATTCGCGATCGCGCGCCGCTCGGCCACGCCGTAGTGCGCGGCGTCGATCTCTTCGACGGCCACCTGATCGTTCCTCGCGAAGACTTCGTGTTCCCAGGTCGCGGCCCGCAGCTCGCCTTCCGCCGCACCTGGTCGTCCAACCACGGCAACGAGCCGGGCCCGCTCGGCGTGGGCTGGGCTCATCCGTGGGACTCCCGCGTGATCGTCACGCCCTACGGCGAGGCGATCGTGGTGGGCGCCGAAGGCGGCGGCATGCGCTTCTTGCCCGAAGCGAGCGAGCCCAAGCGGTGGCGGGCCCTGCTCGGGTACCACGGCACGCTGGAGTCGAACAACGACGACTTCAGCTTCGACTTCTTCACCTGCAACGGCACTCGCTACCACTACCGCAACACCGGTGGCTCCGAGTTCCCGCTCGATTTCGTCGAGGACACCAACGGCAATCGCCTGACCCTGAGCTACGTCGAGCTGGGCCCGTCGGCCCGGCTGTCGCAGGTGCGCGACGACGCCGGTCGCGCTCTCTCGTTCACCTGGCAGCAGCGGATCTTCGCGTTCTGGGGCGGCTGGGTGGTCACCCGCGTCGACGGGCCAGGGGGCGCCTCGCTCGAGCTCGAGTACGACGCGCTCGGCAACCTCGTGCTTGCACGCCGCGAGAACGGTGCGTACGTCGAGAGCTACCAGTACGGAACCCTGGGCGTGCAGGGTCGGCATCTCATGGTGGGCACCCGCAACGAGGTCGACGGCGCCGAGACCCGCTACTCCTGGGGTAACGCGGGAGTGGGCGTGCAAGGAGACGTCGTGGTGCAGAGCTTCGTCGTCGAGGAGCTGGTGCTGCCAGAAGGCGGTGTCACGCGCTTCGGCTACGACCGCGTGGCGCTGGCGGAGCGCGCGTCGGGAGGCGAGCTTTCGGCCACGGTACTCGACGGCCGTGGCGAGACCACCTCGTGGGTGCTGAACGGGTATGGCTCGCCGCTGCGCATCAGCGACCCGCTCGGCAACACGAGCGGTCTCGAGTGGTCGGCCGACGACGTGCTGATGACCGCGCGCACCGACCCCAACGGTGCGGTGACCCGCTACGAGTACGACCAGCACGGCAACCAGACCGTCGAGGAGGTCGAGGTTACCGAGGGCGCCACACCGCGTGTCCTGCGGCGCGAGACCAGGTACTGGCCGCCATCGAGCTTCGCGCCACCCAACGGCGGGGTGGTCAAGGACCGCGTCGCGAGCCGGGTCGACCGTGATGGCCGGCGGGTCGAGCTGGAGTACGACCAGCGCGGAAACCTGCTGCGCGAGCGCGTGCGGGTCACAGATGTCGACGGGGTGGTCGAGATGCTGGAGACGTCGCACGCGTACCACGCCAACGGCGATCGCGCATCGACGACCGATCCACGAGGCCACACCACGCGCTTCGGCTACGACTCCGCCGGCAACCTGGAGCGGGTGACCGACGCGCTGGGCGGCGAGAGGTGGGAGTTTCGCGACGGTCGCGGTCGGCCGGTGGCGCGGCGGGATCAGGAGGGTCGCACGACGCGTCTTGAGTACGACACGCTGGACCGTGTGATCCGCACAGTGCTGCCTGACGGTGCCGAGGAAACGGCGGAGTACCACGACACAGTGCGCACTCGCACCACTGTCGATGCCGAGGGCCGGGTCATGGTGACGTGGCTCGATGGCGAAGCCCGCGTCGCCGAGGTCACGAATGCAGCAGGTGGCACGAAGCTCTTCGAGTACGACGCGGAGGGCGCGAAGACTCGCGAGTCGAGCTGGTTCGACGGCCCCACGCCGGCGGTCGAGACCCGGTTCCTCTACGACGAGGCCGGGAGGTTGGTGCGGCGAGAGGAGCCGCTGGGTCGGATCACGACGTATCGCTACGACGGCAACAGCAACGTGGTGGAGGAGGCGCTGCTCGACGGGCTCAGCAGCGACTTCGAGCCCCGGGTGACATACCACGAGTACGACGAGCTGAACCGCGTCGTCGCGACGAGTCGGCTGCTGCAGCCGGGCGGCAGCGGCGGTGTGGCGACGGTGCGGTACGTCCACGACGGCGAGGGGAACCGGGTCGAGGAGGTCGACGCGCTGGGTCGGGTGAGGCGCTTCCGGTACGACGAGCTGCAGCGGCAGATCGAACAGGACGGCCCGGAATGGCGCGAGGGCCAGGGCATGTTGACGCAGCGGCTCTACGACGGCACCGGAAACGTGGTCGAGGAGCGGCGCCGCAACCAGCGGCTGCTGATGGATGGGTCGTGGGAGTCGGCCGACCAGGTGCGTCGCGTCCGGTACGACGCGCTGGGTCGGGTGGTTGAGCGGATCGATGCCGAGGGCCATGTCAGCACGTTCGAGTACGACCGGGTGGGGAACCTGGTGGTCGAGGTCGACGCGCGGCTGGAGCGCACCGAGCACCGCTACGACATGCGTGACCGCCGCATCGAGACGCTGCGGCACCTCAACCGGCGAACGGTGCCGGCCCGGACGGTGCGCCGCGAGTGGGTCTACGACCGAGTCGGCAATGTGGTGGAGGAGCGGAAGGCGAACGGCAACCTGGTCGAGCACGAGCACGACGCGCTCGACCGTGTGGTGCGCAGCTACGACTCGCTCGGCACGCTGACGGAGGCCGAGTACGACGCGCGCGGCAACAGAGCGCGTGAGATCGACGCGCGAGGTCACGAGACCGTACAGGTGTTCGACGCGCTGGACCGCGTGGTGGAGGTCCGGCGTCCCGAGGATCGGATCGAGCGGTATGGCAACGACGTCGCGGACAACCGGGTCTCGATGGAAGATCCGCTGGGTCGTGTGACGCGTTACGAGTACGACCGGCTGGACCGGCTGGTCGCGACGCGGCTGCCGGCGGTGGGTACGGGTCTCGGCGGCACGGGCCCTGAAGCGGAGGCAGTCGAGAGCTCGACGTACGACTTCGCAGGTAACCGCCTGTCTGCCACCGACGCCCGCGGCCACACCACCACCTTCGAGTACGACGCGCTGGACCGGTTGGTCCGGCAGGTCGCCCCCGCACCGCTCCTCTACCAGTCGACCTACCGCTACGACGCCCAGGGCAACCTGGTCGAAGAGGTCGATCCGCGCGGCATCGCCGAGCGTTCGCGGTACGACCTCGAGGACCGCCGCACGCAGCTCCAGCGCGACGGTGTGGTGGTCGAGGCGGTTTCGTACGACCCGAGCGGCAACCGCGAGCTGGTCACCGACGCCAACGGCGTGGTCACCAGCTTCGTGTGGGACGAGCGGGACCTGCTGCTCGAGGAAGCGCGACCTCTCGCGGCGGTGATGCGCTACGTGCGCGACGACGCGGGGGACGTGGTCGAGGAGATCGACCCTGAAGGCCGGGTGACGGGTCGCCAGTACGACCTGCGGCGGCGGCTGGTAGCGGAGGAGAACGGCGCCGGCGACCGCACCGAGCACGGTTACGACGGATCAGGGAACCGCACGCTCGTGCGTCGGCCCGAGGGCGGCCAGTGGCGGTACGTCTACGACGAGGCGGATCGCCTGGTCGCTGTCGAGGATCCGCTCGGCGCGGTCACGAGCTACGCCTACGACGCGGCGGACAACCTGGTCGAGATCGTCGACGCTGCGGGCAGCTCGACCCGGTACGAGCACGACGCGCGCGATCGCAGGGTGGGGGTGGTGCGGGCCGATGGCACGCGCGAGGAGAGTGCGTATGACGCCGCGGGGAACCGCATCGCGCGACAAGACCCGAAGGGCCAGCTCACCGAGTGGGAGTACGACGCGCTGGGTCGCGAGGTGTCGCGCAGCTACGACGCGCCCGAGGAGCCGACCGGCGACGACCTCGAGCGAACCGAATCAGCATACGACGCCAACGGCAACGTGGCACGGGTAGACGAGGTCTACGGCGGCGCGACGGGCACGCGCACCACCCGCTTCGGCTACGACGGTTTCGATCGCCTGGAGCGCGTCGAGTCTCCCGAGGGCACGCTGGTCTACGGCTACGACGCCAAGGGCAACCGCACCCGGCTACGCGACGCCGACGGCGGCGAGACGCTCACTTCCTACGACGCGCTCGACCGGGTGACCACCGTTTCTGGTCCCAGTGGCACGGTGCGTTCGAGCTGGTTCCGCGACTCGCGCCTGCGCGAGGTCCGACACGTGGGCGGCGCGGTCGGCGACACCACCGCCACCCACAGCTACGACGCCGCCGGCCGCATCGCTGAGATCACCAACCGCCAGGGCGCGGCGTTGGTGTCGAGCTATCGGTACGAGTACGACGGCAATGGCAACCGGCTGTTGCAAGACGAGCAGAACGGCGGTGACGTCGAGGTCACGACTTATGCCTACGACGGCGCGGATCGGCTGCTCGAGGTGGCGTACCCCGATCGGCTGGTCACCTACGTCTACGACCTGGTCGGCAACCGGTTGGTCGAGCGCGTCGAGGCAGTGGACGACGGCGGCGCAAGCGGCGAGCTGCTCGAAGACAAGACGTATCGCTACGACGAGCGCCATCGCGTGCTCGGGATCGTCGACGCCGTGAGCGGGGCCACGACCGCCTTCGCCTGGGACGCCAACGGCAACCAGCGTCGCCGTACCGGGAGCGAGGGCGGCGGGGGTGCCGCAACCGAGGTCTTCGACTACATCTACGACGCGCGCGATCGCCTGGTCGAGATCCGCCGCGACGGCCTGCTGCTCACCACGCACCGCTACGACTTCCGCGGCTTGCGCTGGCGCAAGAGCGGTCCCCACGGCGTGGAGCGCTTTCTGTGGGACGGCGACCGCTTGCTCCAGGAGAGCGACGACGCGCTGAACACCGCGGCCCGTTACGAGTGGAGCGGCGGCAGGCTCCTGACCATGGAGCACGCCGAGGAGGGTCGGCGCTCCTACCTCTTCGACGGGCTCGGCTCGGTCGTCGACCTGGTCCAGCCCGACGGCACCCTGGCCGCTCGCTACCAGTGGGACGCCTGGGGCGAAGAGCGCCGCGCGGTCGGCGAGAGCGCGAACCGCTTCGGCTTCACCGGGCACCAACGCGAGGAAGAGGGGGGCGAGGGGCTGTACTACGCCAGGGCGAGGTTCTACGACGCGGGGTTAGGGCGGTTCCTGCGGGAAGACCCCGTCGAGGGTGATGTCGCCGAGCCGATCACGCTGCACGACTACGTATATGCGCGTGGCAATCCCACGGTGTGGGTGGATCCGAGTGGTGAGGTGGCCAAGCTCCTCGAATGGAAGGAACGGTTCGCGGAATACAGACTGCGGATCCTCGACGGCGCGAGTCATGAAGACGCCATGGGCCGAGCGGTGGTCGCGTCTGGAGCGGGACTGCTGAGCAGTGCCGTCGGCGGACTCAACTGGCTCACGAACGCACTGCTCATGGCTACTCCGGCACACCACAGTGAGCTTGGTGCTCAGGCCACTGCGGAGGTCGAACAGGGGGTTCGGGCGTATCAGGCTGCCATCGCCTCAACAGCAGGCCTCATTAAAGAGGATCCCGCCGGCTTCGTCACTCAGAGGCTGATGGACGCAATGGAAGCGCCAGGCGATCTTTCCGTATCTGGTGCACGGACGATGGTCCTCGCCTCTGGTGCGGCCGATCCCGTCGTCAGGGCCAAGAACCTCGCAGCACTTCTCGAGACTACTGCTGAGATTGGCGCAGCCGCCTCGACCGGCTCGATGGCCTTTGCACGAGGTTCGCACGTCGTTCACAGACGCACGCAACAGCCAGGGGGTCTCGTATACCACAGCCAGGGGGCCGATTCGGAGAGGGCTGCAGCCCTTGGCTTGGCTCCACCCCGGAACGAAAACCTTGGCCAAGCGACGTCGTCCTCGTTGCCAGTGTCGGCCCCCCGCTGGGCTCGTACAGTAGCGCCATGGCAACGAGTCGTATTCCAGCGAGGGGACATCGACTGGGACTTTGTGAGACCGGAGAGCGCGCCGCTGGCCGGTAGCTCGAACTGGGAAGGGGCGCAAGCGGGCTGGTCGCCTGTAAGGTTGAAGCCGAGCAGCCGACGCGGCTACGAGGATGTGATACTGCACCATGTGAATCAGAATCCGCGAGGTGCGGTCACCGAGATGTGGCGCTCCACTCACGCCCAGGTCCCTCACCGAATGGATCCTCCTGGAAACTGGAGGAGGGAGCATCCGGCCTGGGCGGCAGCCTGGCGTCGGGAGCAGGCCGCGTACTGGCGTTGGCGGGTCGGCGCCTACGATCCGCCACCGACTGACCGACTGCGACTGCCAGGTGACAACTGAGGTCAACTCCGTGGTGCGAGAGTGGTACTTCGTTCGGAGGCTCAGTTCCAGGGAGAGGCAAGGCTCCCCCGAGCGTCTTGAGGTACAGCTTCTCGACCGCAGTGGCCGCGCCTTGGGCATCGGGAGGTTCTTAGAGGACACCGAGCAGCTGGAGGTCGCTGGTCAGGAGGTCCCTGTCCCGGTCTTGGCGGCAGCCAAGCGGCGGCCTGTAGGTTCCGGTGACTACGTCGATCGCGAGGGCAGGAGCATCCCGGCCTTTTAGCGCTACGAGTCGCGCCGCGGGGAGCGGCCGATGGCGATCCGTTGGCGGCTAGAGATGCCTCTGCCGCTGGATGTGTTCCGGGCGATGAAGGTGGCGGCGGGATAACGCTCCTCGCTGCCGGAGCGATTGCCTCTGCTCCAGAGGCCGCTGGGGACTTGCGGTTGCGTACTCGAAACGGTATGATTTACGTCTAACTTACGCTAGTGGAGAACCACCGTGGCAGCACAGCTCCAGACCCTTGAACACGCATCTCGACGCTCGATCGAAGACCTCGGTGACCAGATCGCCGAGCTCGCAGCGCACATCGGCGCGGCGACCTACCGACTGCTCGTGCTGCTTCAGGAGTTCGATCGGCGCGAGGGGTGGGGCTGCGGCTTTCGCTCCTGCGCGCACTGGCTGTGCTGGCGCACGGGGATCGATCTCGGTGCGGCGCGCGAGAAGGTGCGGGTGGCGCGGGCGCTCGCGGGACTGCCGCTGCTCTCGGAAGCGATGCGGCGGGGTGAGGTCTCGTACTCGAAGATCCGCGCGCTGACGCGGGTCGCGACGGCCGAGACCGAGGCGGAGCTGCTGATGATCGCGAAGTCGGGGACCACTGCGCACGTGGAGAAGCTGGTGCGGGCGTGGCGGCGGTGCAATCGGCTCGCGGAGCTCGAGCACGCGAACGACTGCCACGGGCACCGCTCGGTGCAGTACCACTGGGACGAGGAGGGGATGCTGGTGCTGCGCGCACGGCTCGACCCGGAGGTGGGTGCGACGCTGCTGCGAGCCCTGGAGGCCGCGGAGGGCGAGCTCTACCGGCGAGCCCAGCCGGACGAGCTGGGCGAAGCGGGTGGCGAGACTGTGCCCGAGGAGACGACCGCCGAGCAGCGGCGCGCCGACGGGCTCGCCCTGGTCGCCGAAGCGGCGCTCGGTGGCGGCATCGCCGACGGCCGGCATCGCACGGCGGAGCGGTTCCAGGTGGTGGTCCACGTCGAGGCAAGGGAGGAGCCGAGCGGCGTCCTCGACCTCGACGGGGGTGTGCTGGAGGACGGCGAACGCGTTTCAGCTGAAACGTGCCGGCGGCTGGCGTGCGATGCGGGGCTGGTGCGGATGACCGATGGTCCTGAGGGGCAGACGCTCTCGGTGGGACGCAAGACGCGCTCGATTCCGCCCGCGATACGGCGCGCGCTGGACCGCCGCGACGCTCGCTGCCGCTTCCCGGGCTGCGGCTCGCGCCGCTGCGACGCGCACCACGTGGAGCACTGGGCCGACGGCGGCGAGACGCGGCTCGAGAACCTGCTGCTGCTGTGCCGGCGGCACCACCGCGCGGTGCACGAGGAGGGCTTCACGGTGGAGCTGCGAGCCACCGGCGAGGCGCGCTTCCGGAGTCCCGACGGCCGGCTCCTGGCGCTCTCGCCCGCGCCGCCGCCGCTGCCGCAGGAACCCGTGCACGCGCTCTTCGCGGCACATCGCAGCGCGGGGCTTGGGATCGGTCCGACGACCGTGCCGACGCCTGAATACGGCGTGCCCTTCGAGCTTGCCGAGACCGTGAACTGGTTCGTGGGCGCGGCCGCGCGCGCTGAGGAGTTGGCTGCAGCGTCAAAAGCTGCTTCATCGTGATCGCCAAACGCGCCCAGCTCGCGAGGGGGGCAAGCTGTGGTGTCCCGTGTCGTCTGGAGTTGGAACTCCGGCTCCGGTGTCGCTGCTCTCGTGGCTGTCTGACCTGCGAGGTCTCCGCGAGCTGATTGCGGAGGCGGCGTGAGCCTCCAAGCGATGCTGTGGGCGCTCGACCATCAGGGCGTCGCACCGGGCCAGAAGTTGATCCTCGTGGTGCTGGCCGACCATTGCGGGCGCGATGGTGAGTGCTGGCCGCACGTGAACAAGATCGCGGCGCGCAGCGGCATCTCCCGCCGGGCCGTGGTCGCTCACCTGCAGGGCGCGCGCGAAGCGGCACACATTGGGGACGACCGGCGCTTCACCGACCAGGTCATCGCTCTGCGCGACGCGCTCCGCCGAGCCCCCATCCCGCGAACCAGCCCAACGCCGCACCGCCCAAATGGCACCGCCGCCAACAGCGAGGAGTGAGCCCCCCGGCACGGTGGTAAACTCCGCCGCTTCCCGTCTCCACACAAGAACTGCCGGAGGGCGAGGCGATGTTGGAGGGACCTCCCTCGCTGTGGCTAGTCGCCCGCGGGGTCGCCACCAGCGGCGAGGAGCGCCCGCAGGGCTTCCGCGTGCCCCAAGAGGCCGTGTCGACCAGCGAGAACAGGACCTTCTACACGGGAGGCCTCAACTGGTTCTACGAGGCTGGGACGTCTGGCGTCCTCAGCATGAGAGGACACGACTCGACCGTCAACGGCGGAAGGATCACCAGTCGCTGGCTGTGCCTCGCCTGTATCGAGCGACTCCGGGTGAGGGACCGCCCCTGGTGAGCGACCTGGCGCCGACTCTGGAGCTAATCCTCCGCGGTGTGAGAGCGACCCGTGAAACCTGGCTGGTCGACTACCTCACACTCGGCGTCCGCGTCGTCGAGGCCTTCGCGTGGCCGGGGTTGCTCGGATTCGGCACATTCCTTTTTCGGCGGGAGCTACGGCAGCTGCTCGAAAGGATCAACAGGCTCCGCTACGGTGATTTGGCTGCTGATCTCGAGGCGGTAGCGAAGCCGAGTCAGGCCAGCTCGCCCGCCCAGGTCGCGCCCGATGAAATTTCGGCTAAATCGAGCAGCTCAGGCGCGCAGTTTACGTCGGACGAGCGGTTCGCAATCGAAGAGCTAGCAGTTGAGGAGTTCAACCGAGAGGCAGGGGTGACACACGTTGAGGGGCCAGCGCTGCTCTTCTTTGGCAGAGAGGAACTGCGCTTTACAGGCACGGCACGGTCCTCCCGAGGAGGGTACTACGTCCTGGAGACGGTGATCACCGGTCCAGCCGGCCCGCCGCCGAGCGAGGAATTCGAGTCTGCGTGGTATCGCTTTGAGGAGCTCAGACGGGAGTGGGCGCAGCACGATATCCCGACCACGGACCTTCGGCTGGTCTATCTGCTCGTTATCACGCACCGCGAGCCTGAGGCAGTGGGCAGCGATCTGGAGATCCGACGTTGGTGGAATCAGTGGAGCCGACACCGGCCGTCGGCGGAGCTGCGTATCTACTCCCTGGCCAGGATGATGAGCCGTAAACGGAAGCAGAAAGCCGAGACCGCAAGGGGCGCAACGGACGAATCACCTGCTGCGCATGAGGAGCCGGTTCCCTCGGAGCCCGAGCCCGAGCGCAGGGTGGCGAGCTGATGCCCGCTTTCGACGTGGAATGTCCGCGCTGCGGGTACAGCCTGCTCTACCGCGAGATCCGCGGCCACGGCAACGTCGCCGGCGCCGACGACGCCTTCGACGAGCTCTGCGAGGAGAACCGAGCGAAGCTCGCCGCCAAGGGGGAGGGGCTCGACTGGCCGCTCGACTGCCCCGTGTTCCGGCGCGCCTTTGACCCTGCCTCGGACCGCGGCGCCAGAAACGCGAGGGGTTCATGACCACACCGATAGCAGACGACGAAGAGCCGGTAGCTTGGGCCGACTTCTTGTCTCACTCGCCGGTGGGCCGAGAAGCAGTCATCGCCACCGAGCTGTACGGCCGAGAAACCCAAAGAGGCTTTGTTGCTGTGCTAACTCCCCCTGTGCGATGGGATTGCCAATCCTGCAAGGGACCTCGGAGGTTCCTCGGGGTGACGTACAACCAAAGCAATGGGACTTTCGAAGAGAGTAACTACGCCCGCGGCTTCCACGCCGACGAGGTGATGAGGGCAGGTGTCGTACTCGAATACCGCTGCCAAGACTGCGAGTTAGCGGTGCGGCAGATTGCGGTCTGGCTGGAGAGCTCTCAGAGGCCCACTCTCAATACGCATCCAGAGACGCATGCCACTGTGTTGGGAAGGTGGCCTAGCGAGGAGACCACGTACGAGCTAACGGCGCCCGAAGAGATTCGGGCCGTCCTCGGAGAGGACGGAGCGGCGTTGTTCGGCTCGGGCTTGCGCTGCGAGGAGCGACGGTTAGGCATAGGAGCCTTCGCGTACTACCGCCGCCTTGTGGAGCTCCAGAAGAACCGGTTGATCGACGGGATGTTGGAGGTTTCCAGGCTGACCAACGCTCCGCCCGAGGTCATCTCCGACCTCAAGCGGGCGCGCGAGGAGAGGAGCTTCTCGAGGGCCGTCGGCACAGTGCGGGTCCCGCCGGCACTACTGCTTCACGGTGGACACAGCCCCCTGATGCTCCTCCATGAGCTGCTCAGCGAGGGCATTCACGGGGGCGGGGATGGGGAGTGCCTGGAGATCGCGGGCAACTTGAGGGTCGTGCTTCGAGATCTCGTCGGCCGAATGAACGCCGTCATGGGCGACGACAAGCAACTCGAGGCAGCGGTCAACCATCTCCTGGAACGGCAACGGCGAAAGCGTGCCGCCAAGGGAGAGGCCGGGGACCTCGAAGTCCGGGAGGGGGCGTAGCCTGCCGTGCGGGCTCGCCCTCGGCACCACCCGATAGGTCGGGGGTTCCAACCCCCCGGTCACGAACAGCGAGCTCGGCGTACCGGAGCAGCCTCCACCGCCAATCCCGACAGCGTAGACGCCTTCAAGATGAACCGCCAGGGGTCGCCGTCGGCGGGCGTGAACCGGCGCAGCTTCCTCCCCAGCTCGGGATCGAACCCTACTTCTCAGGAGTGTGGCAGGAACGGAACCGGGGGCCAGCGATCCGAGCCGGCGGAGCCGGCGAGGTAGCTGGCCCCCCACATCACGCCGCCTCGAGCACGCGCTGGCGTTCGAACGCCGATGGGCTGACGTGGCCGAGTGACGCCGCCGCTGGTTGTAGAACACTTCGAACCTGATGAAGCGGAGGAGAGGCTGCGCTCCTGGCTGGTGAGGCTTGACTACGGACGGCACGATCGGATCATCTAGCGCCGTGCTCGTCGCAGGTCGAGGATCGTCGCGCCACACGTCGACGCTCCACGTCGTCGGCGCCGCCATCGTCGAGGCCGGCAAGGTTCTCGTCGCTCAGCGGGGACCGGCGATGTCCCTTCCTCTCAAGTGGGAGTTCCCGGGCGGTAAGGTGCTCGAAGGTGAGGAGCCGCGGGTGGCGCTCGTGCGCGAGATACGCGAGGAGCTGGCGCTCGAGATCGAGGTGCTGGAGCTGCTCGGTCGCGGTGAGGCTCATGCCGACGGCGGGGGGCGCCACATCTTGCTCGACGTCTACGCCGCGACTCTGCGCGGCGGGTCGCCCTGCGCTGTGGAGCACGCCGCGGTGGGCTGGTTCACTGCGGACGAGCTGCGCACGCTCGACTGGGCGGCCGCGGACATACCGGTGGTGCCGGCGGTAGAGCGCTGGTTGCGGGAGCTGCGGTGAGCAAGGGCGGCGCTGCGGGCGGGGCTCTACGACGGCTGTCGCCTTGCTCACGGCGAACGGCAACGTTTGCCGAACGGTGACCGACCCGCTGAGGGCAACGATCGAAGTGCATCAGCGCGGCGCCAGGTGGCGAACGTGCTCGAGACCCCTGGCATCGCGTCGACCTGCAATCGGAGGAGTCGACGGCTGGGGCCAACCGACGACCGGGATTCTGTGGCACGTACTGGTCTGTCCGGGAGGTTGCCTGGGAGAGCCTAGGTTCGCCGCGCTCGAGCCGGGCGTGCCGACGATCCTCCCCGGATCGCCGATCACCGAGCAACCCGAGGCCAGCGACGAAGCGTGGGTCGAGGGCACGTTGTGGATTCCGGCGGGCGTCGCGAGCTACGAGATCGCGTCGACGGCTCGCCTCGCGCAGCGCGCCGAGCTGTTGGCGCTTACGCCGCACATGCACTCGCGCGGAACCGGTGCCGAGATCGAGTTGCTCGACCGCGACGGCGGCAGCGAGCCGCTGCGCTACTACAACTCGCTGGGCAACCCAGCCAACCCCGACCCCCAGCGCGACGTTCCTTGGGGTCGACAGACCAGCGATGAGATGGCCTCGGTGTTCGTCACGGTGGCGGTGCCGACTGGCGTGGGTCCCGGCGAAGTGTTCGCGGAGCGGAACGACCGCTGAGCGCTGCGATCCGCCATACACCGACGGTGAGCAGCGGCACTGCGAGCAGCATGATGTAGCCCCAGGCGAGCAGCCCGTAGCCCTTGGCGACGAGGTCGATGATGCCGAAGGTGGCAAGACCTGTCGCGATCGCGAGCACCGCCACCGAGAGGATGGCGCGCTGCATCGGTGCGAGGCGGCCGCTCGCCGGTCGCCAGATCCGAGGCAGGTCGTCGAGGTTGTGCTCGATGCGATCTACCAGCGCGTGGATGCCGCCGACGGCGGTCTCGAGCAGGGTCCAGCCCGCGACCACGCCGAAGATCCATAGCCAAACCGGTGCCGCGTCGCCGGCCGCGGTCTCGAGCATGAAGAGCCAGGGCACCTCGGCGCCGAACACGCGCTCGTCGGGCCAGAAGCGCATCATGCACGCGAAGGTGAGCGCGAAGGGAATAGTCATCGCGACGCCGGCGATCAACCCCGACCCGTAGGTTTGGCTCGGACGGCTCTGGCGGTGCAGGCAGAACAGCACCACGGGGATCACCCCGAGGTTGTAGCCGACGTACTGGATCGCGCTGACCAGCACCTCGCCACCGCCGGGGACGGGCGCATCGACCGGCGGCGCCGATTGTGGGGTCCGAGTCAGCACCAGGATCGCGTACGCCACGTACGCCAGGTAGAGCCCGGCGCTGCCGATGGACTTGAAGCGCTCGATGAAGCTCGTGCCCTTCCAGGTGAGGAAGCCGACGAACACGAACGCGATCACCAGGCCGATCGCGTAGGGCAGGCCGACGGTGCGCTGGAGCACGCTGCCGATCGCCGCGGTCATCACCGCGATGATCAGCAGCAGCATCACCACCAGCACCACGTCGAAGGCCGGCCACAGCGGGCCAATCAGCAGGCGGATCCACTTCTTGTAGTCGTAGGCCTTGCCCAGCCGCGCCAGCTCGAACGCGAGCGCGCACAACACCGAGAAGCCGAGCGCAATCACCACGACGGCGAGCCACCCGGCCGGACCGAAGCGCGCGGCGTACTGCACGACCTCGCGGCCGGTGGCGTAGCCGCCGCCGATGATGTTCGACTGCGCGATCACCGCGGGCAGCAGGAAGATCGCGAAGGCGCTGGGGCGCGCGATCGCCGACGGGTCGCTGGCGGGCGAGGGGGACCTGGACGTGGCGAACTACCTCTTCGAAACCCGACACTCAGGCGGCGTCCGAGAACTGCCGCTCGACCAACCGCCGGTACAGCGCACCTTCGGCCATGAGCTCTTCGTGGCTGCCGACCTCGACGACGCGACCGCCATCTAGCACCATCACGCGGTCGGCGCGCCGCACGGTCGAGAGGCGGTGCGCGATGACGATGGTGGTGCGGCCGCGCATCAGGCGATCGAGGGCTTCCTGGACCAGGTACTCGCTCTCGGCATCGAGCGCCGAGGTGGCCTCGTCGAGGATCAGAATCTTGGGGTCCTTGAGCACCGCTCGTGCGATCGCGATGCGCTGCTTCTGTCCGCCCGAGAGGCGCACGCCGCGCTCGCCGACGATGGTCTCGTAGGCGTCGGGCAGGCTCTCGACGAAGGTGGCGGCGTTGGCGGTCTTCGCGGCCGCGCGCACGTCGTCGTCGCTGGCCCCCGGGCGGCCGTACACGACGTTCTCGCGGATGGTGCCCGCGAAGAGCACTGGCTCCTGCATCACGGCGCCGATGTGTGCGCGCAGCGAGCGGGGCGCCAGCCGGCGCAGGTCGACGCCGTCGAGGGTGATCCGCCCGGCGATCGGGTCGTAGAAGCGCGGAATGAGCGCGGCGACGGTCGACTTTCCTGCGCCCGATGGGCCCACCAGCGCCACCACCTCGCCGGGCTCTACCTCGAGGTCGAAGGCGCGCAGCACCGGCACGTCGGGCCGCGCCGGGTACGCGAAGTCGACGCCCTCGAAGCGTAGGCGGCCTTCGACGCGGCCCACCATCTCGCCTGCGGGCTCGAGCGTCGGCGTCGCATCGAGGGCGCCCATCTCGAGCCTCGAGCGGCGGTCGAGCAGCTCGAAGATGCGCTGCGAGGAGCCGACGGCGCGCATGAGGTCGGCGTAGAGGTTCGCGAGCATGCCGAGCGACACAGCTACGAGACCGGTGTAGAGCAGGAACGCGGTGAGCTCGCCGATGGTGAGCTGTCCCACCGACACCATGCGGCCCCCGTACCACACCACCAGCGCTACCGCGCCGTAGCCGACGAAGCCCATGAGGCCGCCGAAGCCGCCGTACGCGAAGGCCCGGCGCGCCGCCAGCCGGTACGACTCCTCGAGCGCGCCGCCGTAGCGCGCCATCTCCTCGGGCTCGCGCGCGAACGAACGCACGGTGCGAATGCCCGAGATCGACTCCTCCGCGATCACGCTCGCCGCGGCGAGCGCGTCCTGGACCTGGACCGAGAGCTTGCGGATCTTGCGACCGTAGACGACCAGCGCGATCACCGCGAGCGGCACCACGGCCATCGCGGCGCCTGTCAAGCGCGGGCTCATGTACAGCAGCATCGCGAGGCCGCCCACTGCGCCCAGGGAGTGCCGCATCGCCATCGATACGTTGACGGTCACCGTGTTCTGGAGCACCGCCGTGTCGGCGGCGAGGCGGTTGGTCAGCTCGCCGGTGCGACTGTGATCGAAGAACTCGACGTCCTGCCGCAGGATGGCCTCGAAGAGCTTGGCGCGCAGGTTGGTGACGATGCGCTCGCCCGACACCGTGAACAGCCAGGCGCGCAGCATCGAAAAGGTCGCCTGCACGGCGAACAGCACCACCAGCAGGACCGCCGCGGAGTCGAGCGAGAGTGGCGACTCGCCGCCCACCAGCGCGTCGACCATGAACCGGATCGCCTGCGGGTAGGCGAGGCTCATGCCCGAGCTGATCAGCAGCGCGACGGTCGCGATCGAAAGGCGCCGCCACTCCGGCCGGGCCAGGGTGAGGATGCGCCGGATCTCGACGCGGGGTCGCGCAGAGTCTTGCTGTTTGGTCTCTTGGGCGCTGCTCGACAAGGCCGTGATCTTATCGGGAGGCCTCTTGGTCGCGCGACCCGGAGGGGGAGCTCTCCTCTCGACGGCACGCCCCTTGCAGACCCCCTCGCAAGCCGTCGCACTCGGCGGAGAGAACGTGTGTCAGTCCTCAACAACAATCGCGTCAAGTGGGTGGCGGCGGGACTTCTCGACCTGCTCGACCGCGAGGGCCGGCGCCTCGGACGTGTCGCGGCGAGACCGGCCGTGGAACGTTCCTTCGGTGCGTGCCTGGCCGCCGCGGGGGCTGTCTTGGTCGCGCTCGCATTGGTGTTCGTCGCGATTGCGCGCGAAGTCTGGCCGAGCGCTCTCGCGTTCGGGAGCTACGGGGGATCGTCGCCGTCACGGCTCTTCGCCGAACCGCTCGAGCTGTCGACTGGAGGACCAGAAGACGCCGAGCTGATCGTTCGCTACTTGAACGACTTGGAATTCCTACCCGTGGCGGAGCTGAGCGCCCTGAGGCCCGGCCGATACTTCCTCGAACGGTTCGGAGGCAGCGACGGTTCGGCGAGCACCGCTCTGACGTTGTGGGCTCGACAGTTCTCGATCGGTTCTGGCGAGTCCACTCGCCGCGTCGTGCCCAGCCGGCGAATCGTGCTGGTTTTCTCCGAGCGCAGCGTGGACGAGATCGTGGTCGATGGCGAGCGCACCGAGTCGGCTCTTCTGGAGCCGGTCGAGCTCATGACGTACTACGGCTCGGAGCTGCGCGACCGTCGCCCCGTGACGCTCGAGCAGGTGCCGCAGGCGGTGGTGCGCGCGGTGCTTGCCGCGGAGGATGCGGCGTTCTTCGAACATGGCGGAGTCTCCCTGCCCGGAACGATCCGGGCTGCTTGGGTCAATTTCCGCCGCGGCAGGATCGCGCAGGGCGGCAGCACGATCACCCAGCAGCTCGCGCGCACGCTCTACCTCGATTCCAGCCGCACGTTCCACCGCAAGGGACGCGAAGCCGTGCTCGCCAATCTCATCGAGCAGCGGTATCCGAAGAGCGCGATCCTCGAGGCTTATCTCAACGAGTCGTACTGGGGCGTGCGCGACGGCGTCAGCGTCATCGGCCTTGGCGCTGCCGCGCGCACCTGGTTCGGTAAGGACCCGATCGATCTCGACCTGGCGGAGGCCGCGCTTCTCGCCGGAATGATCCAGGCACCCGGCCGATACCTGCCGAACGTGCGGCCGGCAGCGGCGTTGGCGCGGCGCGAGTGGGTGCTCGATCGGCTCGCCAGGCTCGGCTGGATCGGAAGCGCCGAGCGCGACGCCGCGGCCGCGAGCGAGCTAGTTCTCGCGCCCGGCCGGCCGCCGCGCCGAGCACGCTACTTTGCCGACGCGGTCGCGGAGGAGGCGCGCCGACGCTTTGGCCTCGAAGAGCTTGGCGCCGCGGGCTTCACCCTCCACTCGACGCTCCGGTGGCGCGACCAGCTCGCGGCGGAGGACGCGATGTCCGAGGGTCTATCGCGGCTCGAGGAGCGCTGGGCACGCCAGCCCGCCCACGCGCCACCGCTTCAGGGGTCGCTGCTCTCGGTCGATCCGCGCACCGGCGCGGTGCTCGCCTACGTGGGAGGCCGGGAGTATTCCGGCAGCCAGTTCGATCGAGTGCAGGACGCGCGGCGACAGATCGGCAGCCTGTTCAAGCCGATCGTCTACGCCGCCGCGTTCGCGGGGACGACCGTCGGCCCCAACGACCTGGTGCGCGACGAGCCGCTCACAGTGCGCTACGAGGAGGAGGTCTGGAGCCCCCGCAATAGCCAGGGCCGCTACCACGGGCCGGTCACGTTGCGGCGAGCTCTCGAGGCAAGCCTGAACGCGGCCACTGTGCGGCTCGCGGTCCACACGGGTCTGGACATGATCGCGGACCAGGCGCGGGCGTTGGGTCTGCCGCTCGACGCCGAGGTGGGACCGTCGATGGTCCTCGGTGCCTCGGCCGCGTCTTCGTGGCAGGTGGCGTCGGCGTACTCTGTCCTGGCGAACCGAGGCAGGCAGGTTCCTCTGCACGGTCTCCTTTGCGTCGTCGACCCAGACGGCTCGGTCCTCGAGCGAGAGCTCGAGGCTCACGACGTGGTGAGCGAGCGCGCGGCGTTCCTAGTGACGTCGCTGCTGCAGGGCGTGGTCGTTAGGGGAACCGCGCGCCAGGTGCGGTCGTTGGGCCTCGAGGACCCGGTCGCCGGCAAGACGGGCACCTCCAACGAAGGTCGCGACGGGTGGTTCGCAGGCTACTCGTCGGAGCGCGCGACTGTCGTTTGGGTGGGCTACGACGACAACCGGGCAACTCGCCTCACGGGGACCCGGGGGGCGCTGCCGCTGTGGACCCGGTTCAGCCTCGAGGTGCGGCCCGCCGGCGGCTATGCGCAGACGCCTTCGCCACCAGGGTTCGTGCAAGCGTGGGTGGATCCGACTTCGGGCGGCCTGGCTTCCATGACCTGCCCGTCACGCATTCTCGAGTACCTGCCGGTCGGCGCCGCCGAAGTGTCGCCATGCCCGCTGCATTCGCACCACGTGGCCAACACCACGATGACCGCGGCACTCGAACCAGGCAGCTCGGATAGCAACGAGATCGTGGCGGCCGCGCGACGGAGCGCGGCGCTGTCGATCGTGAGAGCCTTCGGTGCGGCGCGCGCCGAAGCGGGAACTTCGACAGCCACATCGAGCACTGGGATAGCGGTCCTGCAGAGAAGCGGCTTGGTCGGTGACGGCGTGCCGAGCGAGGGCGTGTCGGGCCGGTGGATCCTGATCGCGTCGCCTGCGGAGCAGACGGAGGTCCTCGAGCTGGATGGTCCCCTCGGCCGTCTCTTACGGGTCGTGCCGGCAGCCGCCAGCGCGCGACAGCTCTGAGCAGCGGGCTCGGCCTCAATCGGTGGCGTACGCCGGTGACAGCGGCTCGTGGTCGACGTCGAGTCGGGCCCTGCCAAGCCTGACGCGGAGCCGATGTGTGGAGCCGTCGTCGACGAGCGGGACGGCGCGAGAGTCGACCGCGACGCCGTCGAGCTCCGCGACCGCGACGCCGCGGCATCGCTGCTCCGGGTTCTCGACCATGATCTCGTAGCGGCTGCGACCGAAGCGCCAGGAGATCTCGTAGGCGGGCCAGGACGAAGGCACGCAAGGGTCGATCTCGAAGGTCGCACCGCGCCGGCGCAGCCCCAAGATGCTCTCGAGGCCGGCTCGGTAGAGCCAACCCGCCGAGCCGGTGTACCAGGTCCAGCCGGCGCGACCGGCGTGCGCTGGGTGGGAGTAGACGTCGCCGGGGACGACGTACGGCTCGGCCTTGTAGCGCTCGACGCCCGCGACCGTGCGCGCGTCGTTGATCGGGTTGAGCATGTGGAACAGCTCGAAGGCCTCGTCGCCGTTGCCCTGGCGGGCGACTGCCATGACCACCCACGCTGCCGCGTGCGTGTACTGGCCGCCGTTCTCGCGCAGGCCAGGCGGATAGCCGCGGATGTATCCGGGATCGCTCTGCCCGTCGTCGAACGGCGGCGAGAGCAGGAGCACGACGCCGAGGTCGCGCCGCACGAGGTGGGTGCGCACCGCGTCCATGGCGCGATCCGCGAAGCGGCTGGGCACCGCTCCAGAGAGCACCGCCCAGCTCTGGGCGATCGAGTCGATCCGGCACTCGTCGCTGTAGGCCGAGCCGAGCGGCGTGCCGTCGTCGTAGTAGCCCCGCCGATACCAGTCGCCGTCCCACGCCTGCTCGAGCGCGGCCCCGAGTCGAACCGCTTGCGCTTGGTAGCGGACGGATCGCTCGATGTGGCCGCGTCGCTCGCCGAGGCTGGCGAAGTCGAGCAGGATGCCGTAGAGGAAGAAGCCGAGCCAGGTGCTCTCGCCGCGTCCCAGCCGACCGACGCGGTTCATGCCGTCGTTCCAGTCGCCGCTGCCCATGAGCGGCAGGCCGTGGACGCCGCCGGTGAGCCCGCGATCGATGGCGCGCAGGCAGTGCTCGAAGAGCGAGGCGCTCTCCGCGGACACGCTCGGCTGCACGAAGGCTTCGTCGACCTCGAGTGCGAGGGGCGCAGCTTCCAGAAAGGACACGGTCTCGTCGAGCACTCCGTGGTCACCGGTGCTGTCGACGTAGCGCGCGACGACGTATGGCAGCCAGAGCAGGTCATCCGAGCAGCGAGTGCGGGTGCCTTGGCCGCCTGGTTCCTGCCACCAGTGCTGGACGTCCCCTTCGACGAACTGCCTGGCGGCGGCGCGCAGGATGTGCTCGCGGGCGAGGTCCGGCCGCGCGAAAGTGAGGGCGAGGACGTCCTGGAGCTGATCGCGAAAACCGTAGGCCCCTGACGGCTGCCAGTAGCCGGATCTCGCCCACAGGCGACAGCTGAGGTTCTGGTAGAGCGCCCACCGATTCATCAGCACGTCGAAGGAGTCGTCGGGCGTGCGCACCTGGACCGTCTCGAGGATCTCGTCCCACGACGCGATCACTGTGGCGAAGGCCGCCGTCGCCGCTGTCGTGTTGCCGTACCGGGTGCAGAGGGCGCGCGCCTCGCTGCGGTCGGCCGCCTCGCCGAGCAGGAATACGACCTGGCGCGTCTCTCCGGGAGCGAGGGTCAGCGTCACCTGGAGTGCCGCGCACGGATCGAGACCGGCTCCGAAGCGGCGGGGTAGATCTCGGCGCCCGAGCGCGGCCGGGGCGGCCAGCGAGCCGTTGCGGCCGAGGAACGATGCGCGGTCCCCGGTGGCCGAGCGCGTCGGCTCGCTCGCGTGCGCGAACGCGATACGCCCAGCCAGCTCGCTGCGGAAGGGATTGCGGGCGAACACCGCTCCGGTCGCTTCGTCGAGCTCGGTCACCACGTGCGCCGAGTGACCGGCTCGCGGCGGTCCCAAGATCCACTCGTTGTAGGCGAACAGGCTCAACAATCGCGGCCGGCCGCTTTCGTTTGTCAGAGTCAGCAGCGAGAGCTTGACCGGATCGGTACGTTCGACGAAGACGGCGAGGTCGTTGCGGATCCCTCGCGCGAGACGCTCGAAGCGCGCGAACCCGGCGCCGTACCGGATGACAGCCTGCCCGCTGTCGGCGGTGCGCGGGAGCGGCCCAGGCGTTGGCGACCAGAGCTCGCCACTTTCCTCGTCGCGCACGAACAACGCTTCGCCGGTCGGGTCGGTGATCGGATCGTTGGCGTGCGGCGTCAGCCGGTTCTCGCGGCTGTTGACGGCCCAGGTGTGTGCCGAGCCCGATGCAGTGACGATGGTGCCGAAGACCGGATTGGCGATGACGTTGACCCAGGGCAGCGGCGTTTCTTGCTCGCCTTCGAGCCGGATAACGTACTCGCGGCCGTCGGTGGTGAAGCCGCCCAGATGGTTGGCGAATTCGAGCGGCGGCACCTCCGGTCCTGCAAGGCCGCGATCGAGATCCACGCCGCGCGGTCGTGTCGCCACGAACGCGCGAGGTTCGGCCGTGCGCGGCTTGGGATCGAGTCTGTCGAGCTGGTGGACGAGGTCGCCGCGATCGCCGTGCAGCACGGCGCGCGCGACGCTCGCGAGCAGCGTCTGCTCGGCCTCCGAGACGTGATCGGAGCGCAGCAGGTAGGCGCCGCCGGGACGCTGCTTCCAGGACCGCCAGGGTCCATCGTCGAGCAGCGTCTCGAGCTGGGCATGCATCTCGTCGAGATAGCCCTGGGGATGGCTGTTGAGGATCACGACGTCGGCCGAGAGCCCCTTCAGGCGCCAGTACTCCTGAGCCTGGAGCACCTGGCGCACCAGCGGCAGGTCGTCGCCCTCCAGCACACGCACGAGCAGGATCGGCAGGTCCCCCGAGATCGCGTGCGGCCAGAGTCCGGGCTGCCCGAGCTCGTTCCCGGCGAGGATCTCTGGCGCGGCGCGCAGCGAGCCGTCGGTGTAGAGCACGCGCGACGCCAGCCGCTCGAAGAGCAGGGCTTCGTCGCTGGAGATCCCGAGGTGGCGCAAGCCGCTTTGCGCGTGTGCGTAGGCCAGGGCGAAGGCGCGCGCGACTGCACTCGGGTCGCGGTACTTGTGGGCGAGCGCGAGCGCGGCCTCCCGGCTCTCCGCCACCCCGGTCGCGAATGTCATCCGCCCGAAGCCCCCGGCAGCAAGGCGCAGGCGCTGGCGCAGGCTCGCGACGGGATCGAGCACGGCGCCCGTCGTTCCGCTGAGCGAGCGGCCGTCGAGCGCCTGCGGATTCGCGACGTCGCGCCCGCGGCCCAGGAAGCGGGCGCGATCGCTCTCCCACTCCACGGGTCCCTGCGGTCGCCCGTCGAGGGCGAGCACGTGGACGGCCCACAAGGCGGTGGCGCCGGCGGTGCGCGGCCGTCTCCGGAAGATCAGCGCGGCGCACTCGGGGAGGTACTCGGACTCGACGAACAGCTTGCCGAACGCGGGGTGCGCGAGGTCGTCAGCCGGCGGCCCGAGCACGATCTCCGCGTAGCTCGTGACCTCGATCTCGCGCGGCCCGTCGCTGTCGTTGGTCACCGCGATACGCCGCACTTCGACGTCGTCCTCGGTGGAGACCGCGATGTCGAGAAGAGTCGCGATGCCGTCGTCGCGGCGCAGGAAGGTCGCGCGTTCCGGCTGCAGGATCGCCCCATAGTCCTCGGCTTCGCGACCCACGGGCTGGTGCGTCGCGGACCAGACCATGCCGCTCCGCACGTCGCGCAGGTAGAGGAACTGGCTGCCGGGGTCGCGCGTCGCATCCTGCCGCTGGCGCGTCACCGAGCCGTGGCGGCAGAAGCTGGCGCCGCCGCCCGCGTTGGTGACCACCGCGACATAGTTGCCGTTGGAGAGGAACTGGGCGCGCGGGAAGGGCGTGTGGGGCGAGCGGAAGCGTCGCGACGCCCCGGCCGGAGCCGGCGTCGCGACGCGGCTCTCCTCGGCAGGACGCGGCCGCGTGATCGGGGCCTCGTGCGGCACGCGCTCTTGGAGCAGGAGCTCGGTGGCGCGCACGCGCGGGTCGGAGTGAAAGCGCGCGACCATGCTCTGTCCGCGCAGCACGTTGGCTAGCGCGACGAGCGTCATGCCCTGGTGGTGAGCGAAGTAGGCACGCACCACCGTGCCCTCAGCGAGCCGCGAGCGGATCTCGTCTGCGTCCTCCGCGCGGCCGTGGGTGTAGTCGATCGCTTCGTAGAAGCCGTATTCGCCTTCCAGCCCCAGCTCGGCGAGCCGCCGCAGGTTGTCGGTCGCCGTGGTGGGATCGAGCATGGCGGCGAGGGCGGAGGCGTAGGGCGCCACCACCAGCTCCTCGCCCAGGCCGCGCTTGAGCCCGAGCCCCGGCACGCCGAACGCCTTGTACTGGTAGGTGCCGTGGTGGTCGACGACGTTGAAGCCCGACTCGGAGAGGCCCCACGGCACTCCGTGCTTGGCCCCGTAGCGAATCTGCGCTCTCAGCGCCATGCGGCAGCTCTGGTGGAGCAGCGTCTCGGGGTAGTTGCGCATCACGAGCAACGGCATCAGATACTCGAACAGCGTGGCGCTCCACGACAGGAGCGTGGCGAAGCCGCCGACATTGGTCACCAGCCGACCGAGATGGAACCAGTGTGCTTGCGGCACGTCGCCCTTGGCGATCGCGACGAAGCTCGCCAGCCGCGCCTCGGACGCGAGCAGGTCGTAGTAGCCCGGGTCGAGCCGGCCGGGGCCGCTGGGATCTGCCGGCCGATAACCGATGGCGAAGATCCGCCGCTCGCGGTCGTACAGGAGACCGAAGTCCATGCCGTCGGCGAAGCTCGCGGCGCGGGTGGCGAGGTGCTCGAGCCTTTCGACCTGCGCCGTGGTGCCGGCGGTCGCGCGCGCCAGTTCGCGGAGGCCCGCGGCGAGCGTGATCAACGAGCCGGCCAGGTTGCCGCTGTCGACGGTCGAGACGTAGAGCGGCGCGAGCGGCGCGAGCTCTCGAGTGTCGTACCAATTGAACAGGTGGCCCTCGTGGCGCTCGAGCCCTTCGATGGTGGTCAGCGCGGCGTCCGTGCGCTCGACGAGCTCTTCGGTCTCGACGAAGTCGAGGTCGTGCGCGGCGAGCGTGGCCAGGAGCCCCATGCCGATGTTGGTCGGCGACGTCCGGTGGGCGACTCGCCGGTCCGGAATCTCCTGGAGATTGTCCGGCGGCAGTCCGTGATGCTCGGCGCCAGCGAGCTCCTCGAAGTAGTGCCAGGTCTTGCGAGCTACACGCTCGAGCTCGAAGCGCTCGCGCTCGCCGAGCTCGGCGGTGCGAGTCCGTGCGGGCTGGCCGAGCAGCCACGCGATCCCGGGCGAGGCGAGCCACAGCGCCAGCACCGGCAGCGCGACGGGCAACGCGGTCGGCCGCGTGAGGGCTACGAGGACCGCGCCGGCCAGCGCGGTGGCCGGGGTCGCGATCATCGCGGCGGCGCCTGGGCGCCCGCCGCGCTGGGTGCTGGCCGCCGCCGTCTCCCACACCAGGAGACGCCGCCGGGTGGCGAGGCGAACCAGGGTGACGACGACAGCGTTCACCATCTGCGCGGCCTGGCTGGCGAGGAGCACGAGTTGCAGGCAGGCGCGCGCGAGTGCGGTCTCGAGCTCCCCGGCGAAGTGGCGCACGAAGATGGCCCAGGGCTGCTGCGGGCGCGGCCCGCTCATACCATCGACCACCAGCAGGATCGCTGGAAAGCCGAGTGCGATCAGCACGGCTGCGGTCCATGCAACGGGATCTCCCGGCAGCACCGTCCACGCGAGCAGCAGCAGGATCACGGTCGCCGGCGGCATCAGGCTGCGCCGGAGGTTGTCGAGGATCTTCCAGCGCGAGATCAGCGGCAGGCGGTTGGGCTCGAGGCCGCCTCGCCGCGTCGGCACGAAAGGGAAGAGCCATTGCAGGATTTGCCAGTCGCCGCGCACCCAACGGTGCTGCCGGCGGGCGTGTGCGAGCACCGTGCTCGGGAAGTCGTCGACCAGCTCGATGTCGGTGACGAGCCCGGTGCGCGCATAGAGGCCTTCGAAGAGATCATGCGAGAGCAGCCTGTTCTCGGGGACCCGGTTCTCGAGCGCGGCCAGGAAGGCGTCGACGTCGTAGAGCCCCTTGCCGGTGAAGATCCCCTCCGCGAAGAAGTCCTGGTAGGTGTCCGAGACCGCCGTCGTGTACGGGTCGACGCCGGTGTGTCCGGCGTAGAGCCGGGCGAAGAGAGAGCCCGCCGCGCTCGCCATGGTGACGCTGACGCGGGGTTGGAGAATCCCGTAGCCCTCGGTGACGCGGCCGACCCGGGAATCGAGGGTCGGCCGGTTCAGCGGGTGCTCGATGATGCCGATCAGCGACTTGGCGGTGTCGCGCGGCAGCAGGGTGTCGGAATCGAGAGTGATGCAGTAGCGGATGCGCGGCAGCAGCTCCGGATCACCGATCTCCATCCGGAGGCTGGTGTCGGTCGCGCCACGCAGCAGCCGATTGAGCTCCTCCAGCTTGCCGCGTTTGCGCTCCCAGCCCATCCATAGGCCTTCCTTAGGGTTCCATTGGCGCTCGCGGTGGAAGAGGAAGTAGCGGTCCCGCCGCCCGTCGGGCGACCGCGCGTTGAGCGCCTCGATTCCGGCGCGGGCGGCTGCGAGGATCTGCTCGTCGTCGGCCGCGCTCGGTTCCTGGGCGTCGGTGAAGTCGCCCAGAATCGCGAAGTGGACATGCGGGTCGAGGTTGGCGAACGCATTCACCTGGAGCTGCTCGAGCAGCTCCTCGACTACCTGCACGCTGGGCAGAAAGGTCGGCACCACGACCAGGGTGCGCGCCCTCTCGGGTACCCCACCCGCGAGGTCTAAGCGCGGCAATCGCGAGGGCACCGCAAGCCAGGCCACCAGCCGCTGTACGACCGTGATCGCCAGGTCGCTCGCCGGGAGGAGCAGCACCAGAGCTACGGCTGCCCCGACAACGAGGCTGGCGCCGTGCGCGGCCGCGTAGGCTATGCCTGCCGCACAGAGCAGGGCGGTCAGGATCGCGATCGAACCCAGGTAGAAGCTGGTGGGGTGCGCGAAGACGAAGCGCCGCGGACGCCGTCGGAGCGGCGGCCGATAGGCGACGTCGGCCTCGAGGTCGGGGCGGCCCTTGCCGATCAGGTGATGTCCGACGTGCGCGGCCCGGTCCTCGACCGTACCCGCTTCGGCGGCGACCCGTGCGCTCTCCACGGCGCGCAGGGCGACGCGCTGCTGCGAGGTGCCGGTGGAAGCAGCCAGCTGTTCCACCGCCTGTCGGTAGCGGTCGCGGCTGCGAAAGTCCATGCGGCCGTAGACGCCGGGCGGATCCTGTTGCAGCACGCGCTCGACCAGGCTGACGGCCTCGAAGTAATGGCTCCAGTCGAGTGTCGAGCAGAGTCGCAGGCTGGTGATGACGTTGGCCACCGAGACCTGCGCGGCGGCCTGCGCCTGGTGCTCGGCCCGGATCGCGTCTTCCGACGTCGTCGCGCAGGTTGCGAGGTGCTCGTCGACCGCAGCACGCACGGCGGCGAGGCGTGCCCCATACTCGCGGCTACGCTGCAGGAGCTGGACGACGAACGCGGAGTGCAGGGTCGTAGGCAGGTCCGGCAGATCATTCGGTCCTGCGGCGTCGAGGAGCGCCACGTAGGAGTCGGCCTCGAGCCGCGCGCTGCGGGCGTCGAGAGTCTCGGCGGCGAGCAGGCGCAGGTTTTCGATCAACGCCAGCCGCAGCATGCTCGGCCAAGCCCAGAGCTCGCCGATGGTGAGCGGAGCTACGGTCTGGAAGCTGTTGACGAAACGCACCAGCTTCGGCCGATCGAGTCGGCTGTCGCTGTGGCGTACTAGCTCGACGGCGAGCGCATAGATCCGTGCCGCTCCGGCCATCTCGCGCGCCGCGAGCTTGGGCAGCTCGAGGTAGTAGTCGCGCGGCAGGTTGTGTCGCACGTCGCGGATCTCGGCCGCGACCAGGTGATAGTTGTCGAGGAGCCACTCTCCCGCCGGGGTAACGAACTCGCCGCGGCGCACGTCTTTGGCGAGGGTTCGGTAGGCCGTGGCGAGTAGGCGCGCGTTGGCCTCTAGGCGAGGGCGGCTCCGGCGCGTTGCGCGTCCCGGGCGTGGGTCGACCGTGAAGCGCCCGGCGAGCGCGCGGGCGCGATCCTCGAGCAACTCGATACTCAGGAGCTCGTCCCGCAGCGGTGGGTCGAGCGCCGCCGGCGGGCGGCCGAGCCAGTGATGGATGCGTTGGACGACTGCGCTCGCGGGCACTCAGGGGGCTCCATCGCGGACGGCTTACGCCAGACGCGGAAGTGCGCCCGGACGAGCTTCACCGACAACGGCGGCCGGTCGGATTACACCAGGAAAGCAAGAAGAATGCCCGAACGCCTGTCTTGGGGTTACCTCGAGCTACGAGCCTTCTCGCTGTGGCCCCCGAACTCGAAACGCATTGCCGACAAGAGCCGGTCCTGGAACTCGGCTTTGCCTCGGGAGCTGAAGCGCTGAAAGAGCGCCGCGGCGAGGACTTGGGCAGGCACCGCTTCGTCGACTGCGGCGGCGAGGGCCCAGCGCCCCTCGCCGGAGTCTGAAACCCGGCCGTCGAAGCCTTCCAGCTTCGGGTCGCTGGCGAGAGCCGCGGCGGTCAGGTCGAGCAACCACGAAGAGATCACGCTACCGCGCCGCCAGACCTCGGCGATGGCCGGCAGGTCGAAGTCGTACTGGTAGTACTCCGGGTCGCCGAGCGGCGTTTGTGCATTCGCCGCACGAGCTCGCTTGCCGACGTTGGCGTGATGCAGGATGTTGAATCCTTCGGCGTAGGCGGCCATCAGGCCGTACTCGATCCCGTTGTGCACCATCTTCACGAAGTGGCCCGCGCCGCTCGCGCCGCAGTGGAGGTAGCCCTGCGCGGCGGTGTCGGCTCGTTGCTCCGCCAACGTGCCGGAGCCTGGCGCGAGGGTCGCGAACAGTGGATCGAGACGGCGCACGACGTCGGGGTCGCCGCCGATCATCAGGCAGTAGCCGCGCTCGAGACCCAACACGCCGCCGCTCGTTCCGCAGTCGACGAAGTGGAGGCCGTTCGAGGCGAGTCGGTTGGCGCGGTCGAGGCTGTCTCGGTAGTGCGAGTTCCCCCCGTCGACCACGATGTCGCCCGGCGCGAGCCGCGACACCAGCCCGTCGAGCGTGCGCGTCACTGCGGCAGCGGGCACCATCAGCCACACGACCCGAGGTGGCGCGAGACGGGCGACGAAGTCGTCGAGCGAGCTGGAACCCTCAGCGCCCTCATCGGCAATCGCCCGCACCGCGTCTGCCGAGAGATCGTGGACCACGCACGCATGCCCGCCCCGCATCAGGCGGCGCACCATGTTGGAGCCCATACGCCCCAGACCGATCATTCCGACTTGCATGCCGTCCTCCCTGTTCTCACTTTCGGCTTGGGCCAGCTCGGCTTCGGGCGGTTCGAAGCGCCGCGTCGAGGGCATGGAGGAATCGGGAGCGATCCTCCTTGGAGAAGGGTCTCGGCCCACCCGACACCGCGCCCGCCTCGCGCAGCCCGGCCATCAGCTCGCGTGTCGCGAGCGCGTCGCCGATGGCGTCTTCGGTGAAGGGCCGGCCGTCGCTCCCGAGCGCTTGGGCGCCGGCGGCGAGGCAGCGCGCGGCGAGGCGGACGTCGGCGGTGACCACTACGTCACCCGGCAACGCGCGCTCCGCGATCCAGTCGTCGACATCGTCGAGCTGGCCGCTCGCGACCACCACGAGCTCGATCTCCGTCGCGAGCGGTACCTGCATCCGGCTGTTCGACACCACGACCACCGGCACCGCGAGCCGCCGCGCCACGCGGTACACCTCTTCCTTCACCGGGCACGCGTCGGCGTCGACCAGGATTCGCGGTGGCATCACGGCGGTCGCCGATCCGTACTGGCTACGCAGCATACGATGCGCCTCCAGCCGCTCGTGGTGAAACCCCTTGACCAGCCCCACCTCAGAGGCGCCCGCGCCGGTGGTCGCCCAGCTCGTCGAGCCCTCGAGCCGCGTGCGTTGGACGGTGCTGGCGCTGCTCTTCCTGCTCGCCTCGCTCGCCTACGTCCAGCGGCTGAACTTCCAGGTCGCATCGGAGGCGATGATCCCCGACCTCGGCTTGTCGCTGCAACAGATGGGCTGGGTGTTTGCGGCGTTCAGCTGGGGCTATGCGCTGTTCCAGATCCCTGGGGGATTGCTCGGGGTGCGCTTCGGTTTCCGCGCGACGGTGCTCTGGATCGGTGTCTCGTGGGGGGTCTTGACCGCGCTGGTCGGCGTCGTCCCGGCCGCGCTGCCCACGGGCGCGATGGTCGCGACTCTGTTCGTGCTGCGTTTGCTCATGGGCATTGCGCAGGCGCCCTACTTCCCGCTCCAGGGCGGAGTCGTCGAACGCTGGTTCCCCCCAGCCGGCTGGGCTTTTCCCAACGGGCTCGTCTCGTGCGGGCTGGCCTTCGGCGCCGCCGCGACCGCGCCTGCGGTTGCCTGGGTGATGGAGGTGGCGGGCTGGCGCCTGTCGTTCCTCGTGCTCGCTCCCTGTGGTCTGCCGTTGGTCGCGCTGTGGTGGTGGGTCGTGCGCGACGATCCCGCGACGCACCCCTGGGTCTCGCCGGGCGAGCTGCGGCGGATCCGGGAGGGGCGCGGCGCTGCCGCGGAGGCGGTGCGACCGTGGCGGGAGCGGATCTCCGTGTTGCGCGATCGCAGAGTGCTGCTGCTCACAGCGAGCTACTTCTCGATGAACTACGTCTTCTACATGTTCTTCCAGTGGCTGTTCCTGTACCTGGTGCAGGAGCGTGGCTTCGGCGTGATCCAGAGCGGCTTCCTCGCCTCGCTCCCGTGGATGGTGGGCGCGGTGAGCGGTGCGGTGGGCGGTGGCGTCTGCGACCTGCTGTCCCGCAGGGTCGGTCCGCGCTGGGGCTGCCGGCTGTCTGCGATGGTGCCGCTGCCGCTGGTGGCGGTGCTGCTGCTGGTCGGCGCTCGGGCTTCGGGTGCCGTGCTCGCGCTCGCCGCATTGACGTTGTGCTTCGCGTGCGTCCAGTTCACCGACGCCGCCTACTGGGCGGCAGCGACCTACGCCGGAGGGCGCGACACCGCTGCGGCCACGGGCGTGCTCAACACCGGCGGCAACCTCCCAGGGATCCTGACCGGCGTCACGACACCAATCCTGGTCGCGAAGTTCGGCTGGATCGCGGCACTCGGCACTGGATCGGTGTTCGCGATCGTCGCGGCGCTGCTGTGGCTGTGGATCGACGTGGGAGAGGGACGCTCCTAGTCTCGTCCCGGCTGCGGGACGATGCGCAAGTAGGGCAGCGGCGCCTTCCAGCCGTTGGGGTACTTCTGCCTGGCCTCGTCGTCCGAGACCGCCGGGAGAATGATGACGTCGTCGCCCTGGTTCCAGTTGGCTGGCGTCGCGACCTTCTCCTTGGCGGTGAGCTGCACCGAGTCCAGCAGGCGCAGGACCTCGGCGAAGTTCCGGCCGGTGCTCATCGGGTAGGTCATGGTGGCGCGGATCTTCTTGTCGGGTCCGATGACGAACACCGACCGGGCCGTGGCGTTGTCGGCTGGCGTCCGTCCCTCGCAGGTGTCGCCAGCTTCGGCCGGCAGCATGTCGTACGCCTTGACCACCTCGAGCTTGGGGTCGCCGATCAGAGGGTAGTTGAGCGCGTGGCCCTGGGACGCCGCGATGTCCCGCGACCATGCCTTGTGGTTGCTGACCCCGTCGACGCTGATGCCGATGAGCTTGCAGTTGCGCTTGTCGAACTGGGGCTTGAGGCCCGCCACCGCGCCGAGCTCCGTGGTGCACACCGGCGTGAAGTCTTTGGGATGCGAGAAAAGGATCGCCCAGCCGTTGCCCAGCCACTCGTGGAAGCGGATCGTCCCCTCGGTGGTCTCGGCGGTGAAGTCGGGGGCGACATCGTTGATTCTGAGGGTCATCTGCTCCTCCGTTCTGGGGCCCATCGAAGGTCCCCGAGCATAACAACGAACCCCATCGCCCGGTTGCGCTGCCGTCCTTTACAACACCGGACAGTGTTACCGGTAAGTCGTTCTCTCCACCCGCCTTGCGCGCCGGCCGGAGGCAGCAGCGACCTCGTCGCGACGCGGGAACGAGTCTTGCATTGCGAGGCCAATTGGCAACCCGATGACGGTTGATCCATACTGTGATCAGGCAGCGTCCAGGAGAAATGGCGCCAGCGGGTGTGCGGAGCGGCTGAGGATGGCGGACCAGGTCGGCGAGCGGCTCGAGGCGGAGCGCGACCAGCGGCAGCGTATCGCCGACTCCTTGCGGACGAGCAAGGAGCTCTTCCGCCGTCTGGTGGAGGGCGTCACCGAGTACGCCATCTTCATGCTCGATCCGAAGGGGTACGTGGCCACCTGGAATAGCGGCGCAGAACGCATCAAGGGCTACCGCGCCGAAGAGATCATCGGACAGCACTTCTCGGTGTTCTATCCGCCGGACTCCGTGCTGAGCGGCTGGCCGAGCCAGGAGCTCGAGCTGGCGATCGCCGAGGGGCGCTTCGAGGACGAGGGGTGGCGCGTCCGGAAGGACGGATCGCGCTTCTGGGCCAACGTGATCCTCACCGCTGTCTACGACGACGAGGGGAACCTGTGGGGGTACTCGAAGGTCACCCGTGACCTGACCGAGAGGAGAATGCGGGAGGAGGAGCTCCGACAGTCCCGGGACCTCGTCGAGGAGCGTGTCGCGCGGCGGACTGCCGAGCTGACACAGGCCAACCTGGCGCTGCGCCGGGAAGTCGGAGAGCGGCAGGCCGCGGAGCAGGCGTTGCGCGAGAGCGAGCTCCGCCAGCGCGACCTGATGGAGATCTTGCCGGTCGGGGTGTACACGTGCGACGCGCCCTCCGGGGTGATTCGTTACTTCAACCCTCGCGCCGCCGAGCTCTGGGGGCGCCAGCCCACTGTCGGCGAGTGCTTCTGCGGCTCCGTCCGGCTCCTCAGCCCAGAAGGCACGCCCCTGCACCACGAAGACACTCCGATGGCGCAGGTGCTTCGTGACGGTGCTTCCATTCGCGAGCGGACCGTGGTCATCGAACGCCCCGACGAGACCCGCATCGCCGTGCGCGTCAGCATCGAGCCGATCCGGAGTGAGAGCAGCGAGGTCCTGGGAGCGATCAACGTGTTCCGGGACGTCACGGAGCACGAGCACCTGATGGAGGCCCTCGCCGAGAGCGACCGCCGGAAGAACGAGTTCCTCGCGACCCTCGCTCACGAGCTGCGAAACCCGCTCGCTCCGATTCGCTACGCCCTGGACCTTCTCGACCGGGGGGACGACGATCCGAAGACTCGGCGCGAGGCGCGCGCGACGATGGACCGCCAGCTCCGACAGTTGGTGCGCCTCGTCGATGACCTGCTCGACCTATCGCGTCTGAGCAAGAACAAGCTGCGGTTGCGCCGGGAGCCGCTCGAGCTGGGTCCTGTGCTCGACAGCGCGTTCGAGGCCGCGCGGCCGCTGGTCGAGGGAGCTGGCCACGAGCTCGCAGTGGAGCTGCCTGCCGAGCCGGTCTACGTGGACGGCGACTCGATTCGATTGGCGCAGGTCTTTGGCAACCTATTGAACAACGCCGCCAAGTTCACGCCGAAGGGTGGCCGCGTCTCGGTGATTGTCGAGTCGGAAAGCGGAGAAGTCACGGTGCGCGTGGGCGACACCGGCGTCGGCATCGAAGCCGGCCACCTGCCCCGGCTCTTCGAGATGTTCTCGCAGGCAAGTCCGAGCCTGGAGAGGTCCGAAGATGGGCTCGGCATTGGCCTGGCTCTGGTTCGGGCGCTCGTCGAGCTGCACGACGGCTCCGTGGAAGCGCGTAGCGCCGGGCTCGGGAAGGGAAGCGAGTTCGTGGTTCGACTGCACACGTGCGAGCCGCCCGCAGCCGAGCCGACGGGCTCGGAGGTCGCACGCGAGCGCGTCGCCGGAGAGCCCATGTGCCGGGTCTTGATCGCCGACGACAACCCGGACGCGGTCGATGCTCTCGCGACACTTCTCCAGCTCGCGGGTCACCAGGTCGCGACCGCCCACGACGGTCGCGAGGCGCTGGAGGTAGCCGTGAGCTTTCTGCCGGACGTGGTGATGCTGGACATCGGCATGCCCGGCATGAACGGCTACGAGGCGGCACGCCTCATTCGCGAGGAGCCGTGGAGCCACGACGTGGTGCTCGTTGCGATCACCGGCTGGGGTCAGGAAGGCGACAAGCAGCAAGCCCGTGAAGCGGGGTTCGATCACCACCTCACCAAGCCGGTGGACATGGCCGGCCTCGAGACCCTGCTGGCGGCGGTGCCCTGTCGAGATCGAGGCTAGAGCTCGGCTCTAGACTCTTGCTCGCGCTGCCACGACTCGAACGCCCCAGCTGCTGCCGAGCCAGATCTCGCCGCCCCAGGTGCGAGTGCCGATCACCGGGCCGAGGCCGAGCCGCCGGAAGCCCTCGGCGAAAGCCTCGCCGTCGGAGGCGGTTTGCTCGTCGACCAGCACGACCGTGCATCCCCGGATCGTAGAGAGGGCGTGCGCGAGGGCGGTGCGGGCGAGGACGTGCGAAGGTCTGGCAGGCGACATCTCGGGATTCCTCTGACGCAGGAACGGGGGGTGTCAGTGTAGCGACGCGCGTCCGGCGGCGCCGGCACGAGATGCCGCTACTCGTCGCGTAGCGCCTCGGTCGGCTCGACGCTGGAAGCCCGCGAAGCAGGCAGGGCCGCGGCGCCGAACCCCACCGCGAGCAGGAGTGCGATCACCAGGGCGTAGATCGTCGGGTCCGCGGGCTCGACCTCGAAGAGGTGCGAACGGTAGACCCGGAGCAGGATCACGGCCGCCACGGTACCGAGCAGCAGCCCGACGGCAACCATCGCCAAGGCCTGGCCCACGACCCGTCGCGCCACGCTCGAGCGCGATGCCCCGAGCGCGATGCGCAGGCCGATCTCGCTGCGCTGTTGGCGCACCCGGTAGGCGAGCGCGCCGTAGAGGCCGAGCCCTGCTACGACCAGCGCGATCGTGGCGAACAGTCCCACCAGCGCCAGCGCCACCCGCCGTTCGGCGGTCGCTCCGCGCACACGCGCTGCGAACGGCTCGTAGTCGTCGAGCACCAGACCGGATCCGAGCGCCGCGAGGCGCGCGCTGATGGCCTCGCGCAGGTCGACGTCCGGCGTGACGAGGTGCATCACGAAGTCGAGCGCCACGCTCTCGGGCCAGTAGGGCAGGTAGGCCTGAGGTAGCTGATCGGAATGGAGATCGACCTCGCGAATGTCTGGGACGACGCCGATCACTTCGGCGCGGCGTCGCTCGGTGCCGCCGTCGCCCGTGGCGAACTCGATCAGGATGTGCTGCCCGACCGCCTCGTCGAGACCCCAGGCGCGGCCAGCCAGCGAGTCGCTGACGATCACCACGTGCTGCCGGTGCTCGGTGTCGGCAGGAGAGAAGTCGCGACCCGCGAGCAGCGCGGTGCCGAGCGTCTCGAAGTATCGTGGGAGCACGCGGTGGAACGAGCCGGTGAGCTCGCCAAAGCTGCGCTCGCTCTCGTCGTCCCACGACCAGCTCGCGAGGTTGAGCCCGCCCTCGAGCGGGAGCCGGTTTGTGACTCCGACCGAGCGCACGCCGGGCAGCTCGCCCACGCTCTCTGCCACGCTGCGGACCAGGCGGAGCCGCGCCTCGTGGTCGGCGAAGAACTCGCGCGGGGTCGAGAAGTCGAACGCCACCAGGCCTCTGGGATCGAACCCGAGGTCGACGCGCTGCAGGTTGACGACGGTGCGCAGCAGCGCCCCGGCACCCGCGAGCAGGGTGAGGGCGATCGCGATCTGCGCGATCACCAGCCAGCGCGCGGGGCCGCGCCCAGTGCCGACCGTGCGATGGCCGACGGCGAGGCTGGCGCGCATCGAGGTTACCGCGGGCAGCAAACCCGCGAGGAGCCCGGCCAGAGTCGTGGCTGCCAGGGCGAAGAGCAGCACCGGACCGTCGACCTCGACCGTGTCGAGCCGCGGGAGGGCGATCGCCTCGAAGCGCCGCAGCACGCTCACGGCCGCGACGGCGATAGCGACCGCCAGCGCTCCGCCGGCGAGCGACAGGACGAGTCCCTCGGCGATAGCAGCCCAGACGATTCTCGCCCGCCGCGCGCCGAGCGCCGAGCGCAGCGCCCACTCGCCGCGCCGCGACAGGCTGCGGACCACCAGCAGGCCGGCGACGTTGGCGCACACCAGCGCCAGCACGCACGCGCCGGCGACCAGCAGCGCCAGCAGGCTGCGGCGATACGGCTCCACCAGGTGGTCGATCAGCGACACCACCTCGTAGGCGGCCGCCTCGTCGGGTCGCGCGCCGTCGAGCTCGCGCGTGCGCGCGGCGATGGCGTCGAGCTCGAGCGAGGCCTCCTCGAAGGTCGCTCCGGGCGCGAGCCGGACCAGCGCCCGGTGCGCGAAGACCGTTCCCCGGTCGGCCGGCTTCGGGGTCGCGATCCACACGTCGCGCGGCTCGCTGCGTCCCTGCTCGTAATAGAAACGAAAGCCGGGAGCGAGCACTCCGACCACCATCGCCGGCCGGTCGCCGACGGTCACCGTCGAGCCCACGGCTCCGGGGTCTCCCTGGAACCGCCGCTCGAAGAGCTCGTGGCTGATCAGGACGCTGCGGGGCTCACCCTCCGACGGCTCGAGGCTGCGGCCGAGCACCACCTCTGCGCCCAGCAGGTCCGGAAGCCCGGGGCTCACCCAGATTGCGTTTTCCAGGGTCATGCTCCCGGAGAGCTCGAGGGACTCCTTGCCTGGGTTGAACATCTCGAGTCCGCCTAGAGTCCGCGCGCCCGCGAAGTCGATGGCGTTCGAGCTCGAGATCCGGGGCAGACCTTCCTGACCCAGGGCGTCGATCCGCACGATGCCGAGGCGCTCCGAGTGCGTAAGGGGCAGGGGCGCGAGGAGGATCGCGTGGATCACCGAGAACACCGCGGTGGTGACGCCGATGCCGAGGGCGAGCACCAGGACCGAGACCACGCTCAGGCCCCGCTGCCGCCCCAGCCCGCGAGCGGCGAGACGCAGTTCGTGGAGGAGACCGCCGAGCCACGCGACCGGCGAGCTCTCTCCGCGCGCGGTCTGCGGCGGTCGCACCGGAAGGCCGAGCTCCCGGGCGAGCTCTTCCCAGCTGCCGAGCGTGCGGAACGCGCGCCGCTCCGCCTCCGCA
This sequence comes from Thermoanaerobaculia bacterium, assembly GCA_035524895.1. Taxonomy (GTDB): domain Bacteria; phylum Acidobacteriota; class Thermoanaerobaculia; order Multivoradales; family Multivoraceae; genus DATLFI01. The sequence goes on from DATLFI010000251.1 coordinate 60,795, forward strand.
CGGCTGCAGCCCTCGTCGAGCGCTGCTCGATACGCATCGTCGAGCAGCGCGTGGAGCTCCTCGATCTGTCCAACGCTCGCCTCGCGGCCGACCGCGGCGAGACCGCCGCGCACCAACGGCCGCCAGTCGCGCTTGTTCTCGTCAGGCACCGGCGGGCTCCGTCACGGCCGGCTCGAGCACCTCGTCGACCGCCGCCACGTAGGCCTGCCAGGTCGCGCGTTCGCGCTGGAGCGCGCGACCTCCGGAGGCGGTGAGCTGGTAGTAACGCCGCCGCCGCGTGCCGGCCTTCTCGACCCAGCGGCCGCGGATCCAGCGGCGCTCCTCGAGCCGTGACAGCACCGGATAGAGCGACGAGATCCGGAACACCAGCCGCCCTCCCGACCGCGCCTCGATCGCCTTCCCCAGCTCGTAGCCGTGGCTCTCGCGCTCCTCGAGCAAGCTGAGCACCAGGAGGTCGATGCTCCCCTTCTTGAGCTCAGGGCTGAACACGGTGCATCCGCGACGGGTCGAACATCGGATTCCTACGATATAGCACGTTGCCGCATAACGCGTCAAAGTATCTCGCGGCAATCGGTCCGGTGCGCGACGTGGCGCCACCGCTGCGGGTGCCACTCAGCGAGTCGCCTCAGCGCGGCGGAAACCGCATCTCGGCTTCGTTCATCCGCTCCGCCAGCGCGACAACGGACGCATCGATGCCGCCGAGCGGTCCCGGTACTGGAGGACGAGCTCGGCGATCCTCAGCCAGTCGTCGGGTAGGGAGCTCAGTCGAGGTAGCCGAGGGCGCGCAGGGTTTCCTCGACCTGCTTGCTCATGGGTACGGTGCGAATCGCCGCAGCGTCGAGCAGGTAGGGATGCTCGCGCCCGGCGCGGATCGCGGCGGTCACCATGCCGCGCAACTCGCGAGCCGCCGCCTTCTCCTGCTCGAGCAGCTCGACCAGCTCTCCGGGGTCACGCTGCAGGTGGTACAGCTCCTCGCGGCTCTCGCGCCCGGAGAAGATGTAGCTCCAGTCGCCTGCGACGACCTTCCAAGTGCGCTCGTTGTCGGCGAGCACCGGCCTGGCGCTTCCCGGACCG
>DATLFI010000252.1:0-9516 GCA_035524895.1 Thermoanaerobaculia bacterium
CGGTCGCCACGGTCTCCAAAGCGCATCTCGACGCCAACGCCGAACCCGGGCACCAGCTCTCTCGGCTCCTCCGGCACCGGATGACGCCACTCGAGGCGCGGCTGCAGCTCGAGCACCAGCCACTCCCGGTGCAGCCGTTGCCGCAGCAGCGTCTCGAGCCTGTAGACCGAGGTCTCCGGGGCGTCGGTCGTGCCTTCGCCGATCAGACGGTAGGCGATCGCGCGGCCCTCGCCCAGGCGCTGGAAAAGCGTAGGACCTGCCTGCCACTCGACGCCCTCGGATCGCGCGGTGATCTGGGCGGCAGTGCTCAGCCGCAGGAGCAATCCCTGGTGCAGCGAGTGGTCGAAGTCGGTGCGCGTGCCCAGACCGAGCTGGGTGGAGTTGCGCCAGAAGGGTGCTACCTGGTGGCGCAGGAGCCAGCGCGACGCCAGCGGCTGCTGCAGGCGGTAGCGCACGCGCAGGTACGGATCGACCGGCGTCGAGAGCCTGACGCCGACTCCGACGTCGATGTCGTGCCGGTCGCCGCGCACCGGTTTGTACTCCAGTCCGGTGAGCCAATCTCGGTCGGTTTCGCGGAACGCCTCGGGAATCCACTCGCCTCCACCCGGTCCTACGGCAACCTCTCGCTCCGGCTCGTCCCGGCCGATCACGGCATGCAGGCGGCGCTCCATGCGCGGCAACGCGAGCCTGACCCGCAGCCGGAAACGGCCGTCGAGCTCGTCGTGCTCGTCCCACGCCGCGCCCGCCGACACCCTGCCCCAGGTGCCCTCGCGCTCGCCGCCGACGCGCTCGTCACCAAAGAGATCGTCGAACCAAAGCGCGGTGAGGCACACACTGCGGTAGACGTTGCGCTGCAGCCAGTCGATCCAGCTGCCGCCGGCCGGCTGGCGACAGGTGTCGTCCTCTGCGTCGGCCTCCGCTTCCCCCTGCGCGGTCTCCTCCGGGTCCGCGGCCTCGCCGGGCGGCTCGTGCTGGGTCGGCGGCTCCTGGCGCGCCTCGACGCCTCCCGACGCGGGCACCGCCGTCGAGGCGAGGGCCACAGTCAGGACGCAGGCTGCAATCTCGAGCATAGTCCTCGTCTCGTGGTCGCGCCGGCGGCTCGGTGGGCGACCACTGCGATCTTGGCAGAGGCTGCGGGCCGAAGCCGTGGGGTCTCGATGGCATGCCGGAGACGTATCCTTTCGGCCTCTGAAGCGAGGACGCCCCTCCCCCGATGCTCTTCCTCGACGCCTTGATCGCCTATCTCGCGCAGCTCCACCCGGCCTGGGCCGCGCTCCTAGCGCTTCGCTCGGTTGAACCATGCTTTCCATCACCCTACGGGCCGGAACAGCGCGCCTCGCTCACGCCGAACACGCCTTGCGTTGCGTGCCCACTTTGCGCGAGCGCGCGCGACGCGCCAGCATCGCCAGGTCGCCCTCGATCTCCAGGCGCCGCTCGAGCAGGTAGCGTCGCAGCTCGCGGCGGCGGCGGAACAGGACGAACGCGCGCCCGTCGTCGAACAATCGAGCCACGAGCCCCTTCAGACCGAGCCCCGCTGCGGCCGCAACCGGGAGCGAGAGCGCGAAGAGCGCCCCCGCCGGCCAGACGCCGAAGCGCAGGCAGATCCACGTCAGCTCGATTCCCCACAGCGAGCCGTAGGCGAAGATGCCGAGCACGATCTTGTTGGTGTCGTACTGGTCGAACCGCTCGGAGGCGCGCGGCGCCCACCACGAAACCAGCGCGTAGGCCGGTCCGGAGGTCAGCAGACCCCAGGTCGCCGGCCCCAGCAACGCGAGGCCCAGCAGCAGGCCGGCGACGAGCCTGCCGGCCAGCGGAGCGAGCTCCGGCCTCGCCTGCAGGTGATAGTCCTCGATGCGGTAGAGACGGCGGAGGCGCTCGAACCGCAGCAGCCTCCGGCGCAGGCGCTCGAGCTGCACGGGCGCGTCGCGGCGGAGCTGGTCGTGCGCGCGCAGCATGCGCTGGAGCGTGCGGAACCGGCGCTCGAGCGAGAAGCGCCCGGGATGACGACCGCGCCGGAAGTGAAAGAACCGCTCGAGCTGGCGCAGGAGCCGTAGGTCTTCCCAACGCTCGGCGTTGAGTGTCAGGTCGCGGATCGCGGAGTCGATGCGAGCGGTGATCTCGCGCACCGCTGGGGCCGGCGGCTCGACCGCGATGCCCAGGGTCGGCGCTTCGGCAGACGGGGCCAGCTCGACCTCATCGAGCGTCAAGGCCGGGCCGATCTGGACCAGCACGCGAGACCGAAACCGGCCCTTCTCGACGAAGGTGAGGCCAGCAGGGACCACCACCGGCAGCGGTCCGCCTACGAGGTGGCTGCCGAGCGCGATGCGCGCCGCGCCGGTTTTGAGCGGCTGCAGCGCCGGCTCCGAGTGGCTCACTCCTTCGGGAAACATCACCAGTGCCCCGCCGGCACCGAGCAGCTCGAAGCACCGGTCGAACGAGCCCCGGTTCTGACCCGTATCAGAACCTGGGTCCTGTGCGCGATAGACAGGCACCGCCCGGATGAAGCCCAAGATCGGCCGCAGCAGCGGCTTCTGGAACAGGCCCGAGCGCGCCAGCGGGTGCAGCACGCGATCGGACGCCGCCTGCAGCACGACGACGTCGGCGAGCGCGTTGGTGTGGTTGGCACACACGATCGCCGGTCCGCGCGCCGGGAGATTCTGGCGGCCGACGACCTCGACCGTGCGGTAGAAGACCCGCGCCACCAAGCGGCAGAATCCAATCCATACTCGGTCGCGAAGTGCCGGCCTGGAGGGAAGCACGCCCCAATCTAGCAACCCAGCGGGTCGCGGCAGGGGCTTACGACACGATGGCGAACGATCGATCCGTCAGGCGCGACGCACGCTCAGTCCGCCGTCGACCGGCAGCGCGACGCCGGTGACGAAGGACGCCGCCGGCAGCGCCAGGCTCAGCACCATGTGCGCGATCTCCTCCGGCTCGCCGTAGCGGCGCAGCGCGGTGCGCCGGCGCGCATACTCCTGCTTCGCCTCCTCCGGGATCGCCGCCGTCATGCCGGTGCGGATGGGGCCGGGGCACACGCAGTTCACCGTGATGCCTTCCTTGCCCAGCTCCACCGCCAGCGATCGCGTGAGACCGACCACGCCGTGCTTGGCCGCGGTGTAGGGGCTGATGCCGCCGGTCGCGCCGAGCCCCTCGGTCGAGGCGATGTTGACGATGCGCGGCGCGGCCGAGCGGCGCAGATGCGGCAGCGCCGCGCGCACCGTAAGGGTGTGCGCGGTCAAAAGCACCGCCAAGGTGCGCTGCCACTTGTCCTCGTAGTCGGGAGCATCGATCGGCGTGTGCAGCGAGATGCCGGCGTTGTTGACCAGCACGTCGAGACCGCCGAAGCGCTCGGCGACCTCGCCCACCACGTGCTCGATCTCCTCACGCGACGACACGTCGAGCCGCCACGCCTCCGCCTGGCCGCCCGCCTCGCGAATCTCGCCGGCGACCACACGCACCGCCTCTCCGTGCACGTCCGTGGCGGCGACCAGCGCGCCCTCGGCGGCGAACACCCGCGCGATCGCGCGACCCATGCCGGAGGCTGCGCCGGTCACGAGCACGACGTGGCCAGTGATGGAGCGACTGAGCGTGGAGAGCGAGGACATGGCTGCGCCTCCGATGAGGTCCTTGGTGCGTGGTGGGGGCTGGCGAGGGTGTCGAGACTATCGAGGCGATGGAGGCTCATGAGGCTTGGGTCGATCGGGTAGTAACCACCTGGCCTGCCGCGCCGCACCCGAGTAGGAAGCACGCTTCTCGGGTGCACGCAGTAGGACTAGCCTCGACCATGTTACGGATATGCTGTAAGACCTTTTCGTTCCTACGAGGACCTCCATGACGCTACCAAGGGACTCGAACGGCGTGAGGGTGCCGCCCAAGGTACCCACGGGCATCACCGGCCTCGACGAAATCACCGGCGGCGGACTTCCTCGCGGCCGCACGACGCTGCTCGTGGGTGGGCCGGGCTCGGGCAAGACCGTCCTGGGACTGCAGTTCCTGGCACACGGCGCCCGAAGCTGCAAGGAGCCTGGCATCTTCGTCGCTTTCGAGGAGACCTCGAAGCGCATCGTCGCCAACGCCTCCAGCATGGGCTGGAAGCTCGGGGAGCTGCGTCCGCGGAGGCTCTTCTTCCTGGACGCGCAGCCGAAGCCCGATCTGGTCCACTCCGGGGACTTCGACCTGGGCGGAATGCTCGCCGCGCTCGGGGCACAGTCCAAGAAGATGAAGGCCCGACGCATCGTGTTCGATGCGCTGGACGTCTTGCTCGAGCTGCTGCCCGACCCCGCGGCGAAGAAGCGGGAGGTCTACAGGCTGCACGAGTGGCTGCTGGCGTCGGATATGACCGGCATCCTCACCCTGAAGTCCGGCGAAGACCAGCCGAGCTCCAGCTGCGAGCAGTCCTTCAGCTTCATGCAGTTCATGGTCGACTGCACCGTGATCCTCAAACACCGCGCGGTCGCGGGAGTGTCGCAACGAATTCTGCGCGTCCAGAAGTATCGCGGCTCCTGCTTCGACGAGAACGAGTCCCCGTTTCTCATCGGCAAGAGCGGCCTCGAGGTCGCCGCGGCACGCACTCCCCGCCGTGGAACCAGCAGGGTGACCAAGGAACGCGTTTCCAGCGGCGTGGAGCGGCTCGACACCATGCTCGGGGGCGGCTACTACCGCAACGCCAGCGTCCTGATCAGCGGCTCGCCCGGCACCGCGAAGACCACCTTGAGCGCCGCGTTCGCGGAGGCAGCCTGCCAGCGCGGCGAGCGCACCCTGTTCGTCAGCTTCGACTCGGAATGCGAGGAGGTGATCCGCAACCTGGCCTCGGTGGGAATCAAGCTGCGGCGTCACTTGACGGCAGGGTCCTTGCGGATGGTCTCGGCGCGCGCCATCACCGGCAGCGCGGAAACGTACCTGGTGCGCATCAAGACTCTCGCCCAGGAGCACAAAGCCTCCTGTCTCGTGATCGATCCGATCTCCACGTGGTCGAGGTCGGGCAATGACGTCGCCGCGCACAGCGTCGCCGAACGGTTGATCGAGTGGTCGAAGGCGGAAGGAATAACCCTGGTCTGCACGAGACTGCTCGACGAGATGTTCACCAAGGCCGAGGGGGACACGCAGCTCCAGATCTCGACGCTCGCTGACACGTGGATCCACCTCAACTATCTGGTGCAGGCCGGGGAGCGTAACCGTGGCCTCTCCATCATCAAGTCGCGAGGCTCCGCCCACTCCACCAGGTGCGCGAGCTGATTCTCAGCGATACCGGCGTCACCCTCACCGACACCTACAGCGCCGGCGGCGAAGTGCTGATGGGCACGCTGCGCTGGGAGAAGGAACGATCCGAGCGCGTCAAGAGCGAAGCCGCCGAACGGCACGGCAGGCTCAGGCGGCTCGGGCTCGACGCCGAGGAGGCCGAGCTCGAGGTGCGCGTGAAGTCGCTGCAGACGGAGCTGCTCGCGAAGCAGCTCGAGAAGGCGTCGTTGGCCCGCTCCACGGAGAGTCACGAGGGAGAGCGGTCGCGAGGGCGCTCGCGGATCAGGGAGCTGCGCGGGGCCGATGCGGCGAAGCTGGCGAGGGAGTAAGCGCAGCATGGGCAGACGGATGGTCTTCAAGTTTCGTCTCTACGTCGCAGGCGATGCCCCGAGCTCCGCGTTGGCCATGGCGAACCTCGCGGCGCTCTGCCGAACCTACCTACCCGAGTATCACGACATCGAGGTGGTCGACGTGTTCCAGCAGGGCCAGCGTGCGCTGACCGACGGCATCCTCATGACGCCGACGCTCGTCAAGCTGCAACCGCGCCCAACCTGCACGATCGTCGGCACGCTCAGTGATACGCAGCCGCTGCTGCTCGCCATGGGACTCGGGACCGTGGCCGCATGAGTGCACGCGCAAAGCTCTTGCCGGCAGCGGTCACCGAGGAGGTCGCGACGCTCATCGCCACCCTCCACAAAGCCGGGGAGCGTCTCGAGAGGTTGACATCGGGCGAGGTGGACGGGGTGGTCGACGCCTCCGGCCGGACCTTCCTGCTGCGGCACGCCCAGGAGGGGTTGCGGCTCAGCGAGGCGAGCAAGCAGGCAGCCATCCTCGATGCGCTGCCCGCCAACATCGCCGTGCTCGACAGCCAAGGCGTCATCCTCTCGGTGAACGAAGGTTGGAGGACGTTCGGGAGCGCGAACGCGCTCCAGGGTCCGCGGCATGGAGTCGGCCAGAGCTACCTGGCGATCTGCGACAGCGCGGGCGGCGAAAACGCGGTGCTGGCCCACCAGGCCGCATCAGGCATTCGCTCCGTCTTGGCTGGTGCGGCGAAGACCTTCACCATGGAGTATCCCTGTCATTCGCCCTCGACGCAGCGCTGGTTCGTGCTGACCGTGGCGCCGTTGGCCGATAGCCATCCGCATGGCGTGGTGGTCCTGCACCTGGACGTGACGGCGGCGAGGCAGACCGATGCGAGCCTCCAGGCCAGCGAGTGGCGGTTCCGGCAGATGGCCGAGAACATCCGCGCCGTCTTCTTCCTGCGCGAAGCGGTCACCCAGCGCATGCTGTACGTCAGCCCGGCGTACGAGGAGATCTGGGGTCGCAGTTGCGAGAGCCTGTACCTGGATCCGTCGTCGTGGTTGGCGTCGATCCATCCGGATGACCGGGCAGTGGCTTACCAGGCGAACCAGAAGGCGGTGTCCGCGGGAACTTTCGATTCCGAGTACCGGATCGTGCGCCCTACGGGTGTGGTTCGCTGGATCGGGTCGCGTGGCTTTCCCGTCCGCGACGCCAACGGCCAGATCGTGCGTGTCGCGGGGGTCGCGGAGGACATCACCGAGCGCAAGGAAGCGGAGACCCGCATCAGGCGCCTGAATCGCGTGTACGCCATGCTCAGCGGTATCCATGCGCTGATGGTGCGCGAGCGCGACCGCGACGAGCTCCTTCGAGGGGCATGCCGCATCGCGGTCGAGGCAGGCGCATTCAGGATGGTTTGGATCGGTGTCGTCGACCCGGAAACGCTCGAAGCAAGAGTCGTTGCCTGGTACGGCGGCGAGGAAGGTTTCGTGAACCAGATCGTGCTCACCGGCCGCGGGGACGTGCCCGCTGCCGAGCTCCCCGCCAGTCGAGCGCTGCGGCAGATGACGCCCGTCCTCTGCAACGACATCGGGGCGGATCCCTCCCTGGCCCCGATGGGCGGTGCCTTTCCGAGCAGGAGGTACAAGTCCGTGGGGTTCTTCCCGCTGACGGGGACCGGACAGCCGGACGCGGTCATGGCGCTCTATGCCGGTGAGGTCGGGGTTTTCGACGACAAAGAGAATCGCCTTCTCTTGGAGCTCTGCGGAAACATTTCGTTCGCGCTCGGGAACATCGCGAAGGGGGAGCAGCTCGCCTACCTCGCCTACTACGACGCGCTCACCGGCCTCGCCAACCGCAGCCTGTTCCTGGAGCGCGTCGGGCAGTACATGCGCAGCGCCGCCACCGAGCGGCACCAGCTGGCCCTGTTCCTCATCGACCTCGAGCGGTTCGAGAGCATGAACGACAGCCTTGGCCAGGCGGCCGGCGACCTGCTCCTGCGGCAGGTTGCGGAGTGGATGACCCGCAGCACGGGGGATCCTGCGCTCGTGGCTCGTGTCGGCGCGGTCCACTTCGCAATCGTCCTGCCCGTGGTGAAGGAGGCCGGCGTCGTGGCGCGGGTGGTGGAAAGCACCCTCGAGGCTTTCCTGGAACACCCTTTCCGCCTCGACGATGCGGTGTTCCGGATCTCGGCCAAGGTGGGAGTCGGACTATTCCCGGATGACGCTGCCGATGCCGACACCCTGTTGAGGAGGGCGGAGGCCGCGCTGAAGGGAGCGAAGGCGAGCGGTGATCGCTACCTGTTCTACACCTCGGAGATGGCGGATACCGGAGCCGACAAGCTCACCCTCGAGAATCAACTGCGCGACGCGCTGGTCAACGAGGAGTTCGTGCTCCACTTCCAGCCCGTGGTCAACCTCGCGAGCGGCACGCTTGCCTGTGCCGAGGCCCTGATTCGGTGGAACGATCCGCGAACGGGGCTGGTGCCACCGGGCCAGTTCATCCCGATCCTGGAAGAGACCGGATTGATCCATGGAGTGGGTCGCTGGGCTCTGCGCGAGGCCGTCGCGGCTTACCTGCGTTGGAGCGATGCTGGCCTTCCGGCCGTGCGGATCGCAGTGAACGTGTCGGCGGTGCAGCTGCGCAGTCGCAGCTTCTTGTCCGAGCTCGAGCAGGCCATAGGCATCGACCGTCGGGCGGCGGCTGGGCTGGAGCTCGAGATCACCGAGAGCTTGATCATGGCGGACGTCAAGCACAGCATCGCGAGCCTGCAGTCGATCCGCGCCCTGGGGGTGAAGATCGCGATCGACGACTTCGGCACCGGCTTCTCGTCGCTGAACTACCTGGCCAAACTGCCCGTCGACACCCTGAAGATCGATCGTTCGTTCGTCACCGACATGACCGCCAGGCCGGAGGGGCTCTCGCTGGTGTCGACGATCATCGCCTTGGCGCACTCGCTGAAGCTCAAGGTGGTGGCGGAAGGGGTCGAGACGCAGGAGCAGGCGCGCCTGCTGCGATTGTTGAGCTGCGACGAGATGCAGGGCTTCCTCGTGAGCCCGGCGGTGCCGCGCGAGGACTTCGAGGCGAGCTGGCTGCGCAAGCCCTCCATGGATGCATAGCCCCTCTTACCACTCGTCGAGCTTCGAGCTTCGGTTCCTCGACTTCGCTTTCCTTTCGAACAGCTCTACCACCTCGCCCTTTACCACCTTCCCCAGCGTATTGCGCGGCAGCTCGTCGACCAGCAGCAGCCGCGTCGGCACCTTGTAGGGCGCGAGCCGCTCCTTGCCCCAGGCGCGCAGCTCGTCGAGCGCGAGCGACGGAGCGCCGAGTCGGAGCTGCACCGCCACCGCGACGCGTTGCCCCCACTCCTCGTCGGGCAGCCCGACCACCGCGCATTCGCGGATGCACGGGTGCTCGCGCAGCACCTCCTCGATCTCGAGCGCAGAGACCTTGTAGCCACCGGTCTTGAGGATGTCGGTGCTGGTGCGGCCGAGCATCCGGTAGCGGCCGTCGCGCAGCGCGGCGACGTCGCCGGTGCGGAACCAGCCGTCTGATGTGAACCCGGCCCGCGTCTCGGCTTCGCGCCGCCAGTACTCCAGGAACACAGCAGGTCCGCGCACCTCGAGCTCGCCCTGGACGCCCCCCTCGGGGCTCGGCTCGCCGCCGCCCATGAAGCGCACCTCGACCCCCGGCAGCGGCGCGCCGACGCTGCCGGGCACGCGCTCGCCGTCGAGCGGGTTGGACAGGATCATCCCAGTCTCGCTCATGCCGTAGCGCTCGAGCAGCCGATGGCCGGTGATCTCCTGCCATTCGTGGAGCACGCGCTCGGGCAACGCCGCCGAGCCGGAGACCATCAGCCGGAGGTCCGCGGCGCCTCGTGACCAGGACTCGCGGACAGTGCCCGGCTGGCGGCGCCAGCTCTCGATCAGCTTGGCGTAGATCGTCGGCACCGCCATGAACAGAGTCATCTCGCCGCTGGCG
>DATLFI010000253.1:0-7714 GCA_035524895.1 Thermoanaerobaculia bacterium
CCAGCCCGCCTCGGTCTGGTAGTAGTCCTCTATCTCCAAAGCGCCGAAGGGTCGCCGCGGAGGTGTCGAGGCCCAGCGCTCTCGGCGCTCCAGGTCGCGTCGAGCCAGCTCGGACGCAGAGAAGTACGAGCGGAAGCTGCCGAGCTCAGGGTCACGGATCAGGTAACCGAGATGCGCCAGATCGATGAACGCGGCAGCGCAGAGAGCGACGGCAGCGCAGAGGCTGGCGAGCAGCCGGCGTGGGCGAGGCTCCAAGGGCACGGTCCATCGAGGCGGATAGAGACCGCAGGCGGTGAGCAGAGCGCAGCCTGCGGCGAACACGTCGAACGCGACGTCGTAGAGCTCGCCGACACGTAGCACGAGGGCCCACTGGAGCCCCTCGTCGGCGAACGCCACCAACGTCGTGATCGCCAACGCGGCCAGCGGTACCTCGGGACCCGGAACGCGCCCAGCCCGCACGCGCCCCAAGAAGAAGGCGCGGTGCAGCAGGATCATGAGCGCGCCATAGAAGAGCAGGTGGGCGCGCTCGACGGCCGCCTCTGCGGGCGTGCCGCGCGTGCTGGCGAGCTGCTGCAGGATCGCAAGGGCAGGACCCGCGAGCACCAGCGCGTAGCGCGTAGGTCGGGGCAGATGCGATCCGGTGTGCAGGAGGCGGAGCACGAACACCACCCCGGCCGCTCCCGCAGCGGCCAGCGACCACGTCACCAGCGGCGCGAAGCCCTCGCCGAGCTTGGCGCGCAGCCAGGGTGCCAGTGGGCCCATCGCCGGCGCGAACGCGAAGATCGCGAGCGTGACTAGCAGTGGCGGCAGGAACCGAATCATGGCGAGAGAGCGGTGCATGCGATGGGCAGCGCTCGCTGGGAGCATCGCGATGCCGGGCGCGCACGACGCTCGAGGCAAGGATACGCTGGGGGACTCGAACGATGTCGGTCACGCGAGCCGGAACGGCGCTTGCGGCCTCGAGCTAGTACAGGGCAGGATCCGCAGTATGTCTCTAGCAGCCCGTGGTGAAACCCGCGTGAGGCTGCGCGCGGGGATCTGCGGCCGCTGGCAAGGCGTGGCCGACGAACGCGATGCGGTACCATCGTGCAGGAGGCCCAACGCAGCCAGCGGCCGCAAACCCCCGCGCCCCAGGCGGTTGGGGCGGCGTGGGGCCGTCTGCGGTGTTGCGCTCGCTCAGCGATGGACCCAGCATCGCCACCGCTCCCGCGCCTTGCATACGGCCCCACGGCGCTCCCAACGCAGCCCACGGGGGTTCCACCACGGGCTGCTAGGGCTGCCACACGTAGTGCTCTCTGCGCTGGTCGCCGCGCTCGCTGCGATCGCACCCTCCCAGGCTCGTCAACCCGACGGCGCGAGCTGGCCCGAGCGTCCCGTCTGGGCGTCACGCATCGTCGCCGACGGTGGTGGACGCTTAGACTGGTCGTTACAGGGCGACAAGCTCGTCTTCGATCGGCCCGATCGCGGCGACGGCCTCTTCGACCTCTGGCTGCTGGATCTCACGAGCGCGGCCGAGCGCTGTCTCACCTGCACCGTGCCTGAGCTCCGCGGGGCGCACGCGCTCGATCCCGCGTGGCATCCCTCGGGCGAGTACGTGGTGTTCCAAGTTCAACAGAACGCTCGCAAGCTGCGCCTCACGGTCTCGGAGCTCGCCGGTGCCTCGCGCGGTCTGCACGGAGATCTCTGGCTGGTGCGCTCTGACGGCAGAGATCTCTGGCAGCTCACCCGCGCCGCAGAAATGGGCTCCGCCGTGCTCACGCCACATTTCTCGCACGAAGGCAGCGCGTTGCTCTGGTCGGAGCGGGTGGCGAGCCGTCCCGCCCCTTGGGGCGCGTGGCAACTCCGCACGGCCGACTTCCGCATCCGTCGGGGAGTACCGAGCCTGAAGGGCTTGCTGGCCCATCGCCCCACAGGACTCCCCGGGCTGATCTTGGCGGAGGCATTCTTGCCCGACGACCAACGGATGCTGCTGGCGGCCGAGCGAACCCCCGGCGGCGCCCTCGACATCGCGATCTGGGATCCCCGCACCAAGGCGCTCGAGCAACTCACCGCCTCGGGCGCGGGCGACGACGCTCACGCGCGCATTTCCCCACGCGGCGATTTCTTGGCATGGGCCGCTGATGCCATCGCGCGCCGCGGTCCCGGCGACGAGGCGGGCGAGCTGCCGGCGCGAGAAGTCTGGACGATGTCGCTGGACGGCTCGGATCGCCGTCCGCTGACGCGCTTCAACGGCGACGACAACGAGGGCCTCGGACGGGCCTGGGTCGGCGACCTGGCTTGGAGCCCGAGCGGCGACCGACTCGCCGTGCAGGTCATCCACGGCATCGTGGAGCCGCGGGCGGCGATCGTGCTCCTCGAGCTCGATCCGGCGCTGCGCCGCGTCGCGAGATGATCGAAGTCATCGAGACGCCAACGGACGGAAGGCGCCAAGCTGCTCCGGCGCCGCCGACCTGCTGCGGCTGGGCGAGGCCATCGCGGCTGGTCTCGCCAACCGTCAGTGATGCTTGCGAAAATCGTCGAGGTGAACCACCTTGGCGCAGTGGTCAGGATCGCCGTCGTCGGTAGGCTGAGCTCCGTCGAGCAAGCCGCCGACGCTGGTTCCCACGCCGGGGTCGTCTCCGCCGGACTCCGCGTGCCGGAGCTCCGCCTCGAGCCTCTGGAAGCGCAGTCCGAACTCGGCCGCAGGATCCGAGAAAGCCGACAGCGCCGCGAACGGCACGGTGATGCGCTGCGGCACGCCCGCGAATTGCAGCGTCACCGAAACTTGATGCTCCTCCACTTCGAGATCCCAGAACTGATGTTGTAGTACAACAGTCATCTCGCCGGGGTAGCGCGAGTGCAACGACGGCGGCAGGATCACCCCGGCGTGGCTCGTGTCGAAGGAGAGAAAGAAGTGGTGGGAACCGGGCAACCCCTCGTCAGCGATTTCCGCGAGGAGGTCTCGCACGACTTCGCGCAACGCAGCGTCGATGCGCGCGACGTAGTCGATCTTGCTCTCGCCGGAGGGCATCGAAACGACCCTAGCACAGCGATCGCGGAGAGCGCGCGCGTTGCGATCGCACGTGCGCGACGCGCGCGCTGGCGAGTCGTCTCGACGATCTCGCTGTGCTGTTCTCTATCGGCCGCGCCCGCGCAGCCGCCACCTCCGGCCGCCGCTATGGAGCGTGAAGTACCGGTGGTGGTCGTGCCCGGCGTCACAGGCAGCCGACTCAAGGACCCCGAACGGGACATCGAAGTGTGGGGCACGGCGCGAGGCTTCTTCACGCCAAAGGACCGCGGACACTCTCTGGCTCTGCCGATCCGAGAAGGGGACGAGGCGCGCGATGCGTTGGTTCCCAACGGCACGATCTTCCACGTGCGCCTGCTCACGTGGAGCAAGGAGGTGTACCGGCCCCTACGCCGAGCACTGGAGCAGGGCGGGTACCGGTCCGGCGAGCTCGTGCAGCCGGAAGTCAGTCTCTTCTTCTTCGACTACGACTGGCGGCGCGACAACGTCGAGATCGCGAAGCGACTCCACCAGAGTCTGGAGCTGCTGGCCTCCGGCCGTCGCGACCCGCGCGTTCATCTGGTGTGCCAGAGCAGCGGCGCCCGGGTCTGCCGCTACGTCGCCAAGTACGGCGGTCTCTCGCTGGAGGAGGCGGAAGCAGGCGAGCAGCCGAAGCGCGGCTATCGGTTGACCAAGCTGATCCTGGTCGGCGCGTCGAACGGCGGTTCCATGCGCCAGCTCCACGAGCTGCACAACGGCAGGCGCTACGTGCCGAGTGTCGGGAGGTTCCTCGGTCCCGAAACCCTGTTCACGCTCCGCCCCTTGTTCGGGGATCTTCCGGCAGACTACGGCGCCCTCTTCGTCGACGAGGGGGGAAAGCTCCTGGCAGTCGACCTGTACGACCCCGCTTCCTGGACCACCTACCAGTGGTCGGTCTTCGATCCACAGATCGCGCGGCGCCTCGACGAAGGGCCCAGATCGGAGCTGTTCGGTGACGCCGACAACCGGTTCCGCTATCTATCCGAGGTCCTCGATCGCGCCCGCCGCGTGCACCGCCTACTGGAGCTGCCCGCACCGGGCTTCGAGGGAACTAGCATCTACCTCCTGCTCAACGGCTCGGGCGTGGCGCCGGCCCGCGCACAACTCGTGCAGAGCAAGGAGGGAGCCTGGAGCACACGCTTCTTCGACGACCACGCGGTGCGCAACAACCTCCACCTGAAGTCGCTGTTGGGTGCCCCCGGTGATGGGCACGCAACCCTGGCTAGCCAGTCGGTACTCTCGAAGCAGGAGCTGGCCGTCGTCGCGGACGAGCGTGAAGCGAGCGGCGGGCACTTCGATGTGATGCTCACGCGCGCAGCGCACAACGCCATTCTGGAGTTTCTCGGATCGCCGGAAGCGGCCTCAGAAACCGCGGCTCCGAACACCTTCATCACGCGGGCGGCAGCCGACCGGCAAGACGACTGAGGCGACGCGCGAGCTTCCGGGGATCGCCAGCGGAGTGCTGCGCCGGCTGCGCCTCCAGACCGTCTCGCCCCGCTCGACGGTTTGAAGCGTCAGCCTCGCTACGCCGAGACCAGCAGCGGCTGACCGGCGCGCAGGCGTCGGTACTCGTCGGCGCCGACACGGCCGCGGCGCGCGAGGTCGCGCTCGACGTCCTGGGCCCAAGCGCCTTCGTGGGCGCGCGGGCCGGCGACCAGCGAGAGCAGCTCGGATCCGAACCCGGAGCCGTAAGAGAACGCGGCGATGCGCTGGCCTTGCTTGAGACCCTTGAGCGCGCTCGCCACCGAGATCCAAAGGCTCGCCGTGTAGGCATTGCCGCACAGCTTGTTCCACAGCATGGTCGGCTCGACTTTCTGCCGAAAGACCTCGTTCATCCTCTCGGCCGTCCAGCCGAACGCCTCGCCGAGGCGGATGACGGTCTTGCGCACCATCTTCGGGAACGGGACGTGGAAGCACAGCGCTTCGAACCGCTCGAGCGCCCGCTCGGGGTCCTCACCGTTGAGCAGAGCGCGGAAGCACTCCTCCGCGGCGCGCTTGTAGCACTCGAGGCTGAGCCGTCCGTCGACGGTCGGGTACTCGTCCCCCACCGGGCGATAGAAGTCGAAGGCGGGCTCGCTCCACGGATACGAGACCGTCTCCACCCGCGCGACGTCCGGTCGGTCGACGACGAAGGCCACCGCGCCAGCACCCTGGGTCGGCTCGCCGGGGTCGCCCTCTTCGTAGAGCGCGATGTCGGCGGCGATCACCAGTGCGGCCTTGCCCTGCGCCGCGCCCGACAGACGCCACTCCAGCGCCTGGCGCAGCGCGAGCGTGCCGCCATAGCAGGCGTGCTTCACTTCGTAGGACCGGATCGGCCCGCGAAGGTCCAGCCGGTCGGCGACGAAGGCTGAGAGCGGCCGCGACATGTCGACCGCGGACTCCGTGCCCACCACCAACAGACCGATGTCCTTGGCGTCGCCGTCCCATCGGCCGAGAGCCCTCCGCGCAGCCTCGGACGCCAGGTCGACGATGCCGTAGTCCGGCGGACAGAGCGAGATCTCGCCGCACTCGAGCCCGACCAGGTACTTGTCCGGGTCCTCCCCGCGCAGCGCGGCCAACTCCTCCGCTCGAATGGAGAGCGGCGGCAGATGGATCCCGAGAGAGGCGATCCCCGTCTCCGGAACCGCGACCGGCGATTCGCTGCGGGACGACTGGAAGTCGGGCATTGCGTCCTCCTCGGCTGCATCGCCGATGGAACTCTGCGGCGCAGACAACCCATGACCACCTACCGGAGGCTAGGGTCGAGTCTGCGATTGGCGCGCCAGTATAGCGGCCGGAAGGGCGATTCTAGTCGAGGATGTCGGCGATCGCCACGGCGCTCAGCTCGGACCGACGGCGCGCCACTGCCACCGCTTCAGGTCCAGACGCCCCTTCTCGTCGAAGCAGACCCCCTCCCGTTCGAGGAGGCTACGCTGGATCGTCTCCGGCCCCGCCTCGGAACGCGTGCTGATAGCTCCTCGGGAATTGATCACGCGATGCCACGGCAGCCGGCTGCCATCGGGCAAGGCATGCAGCGCGTAGCCGACCAGCCTCGGGTTACGGCCCAAGCCGGCGAGACGAGCCACCTGCCCGTAGGTCGCGACTCGACCTGACGGGATCCTGCGAACCACGGCGTAGATCGCGGCGTAGGAGGACTGTCGATTCACCACAGCGCAGAATACGCTCGCGGCGCAGCGACCGCCCGCCAGCCATGGAGACACGACCTGGCGACTCGCCACCTCACGCTCCTCCCGGAGGCGTATGCGCGCCACGGCTCGAGGGACCGGCCGCGAGCCGCCGGGACGAGCGTCGGAACGCCTGGGTGCTCTTCGTGCACAGCCTGTTCGGGCAGACCGGGTTCCGGCTCCTCCAGGCGCCGACCTTCTTCCCTACCTACATACGCCTGCTCACCGGCTCCGACGCCGCGGTGGGAATCGCCCGGGCCGTGCAGAGCGCGGGCATGTTTCTCTCGCCCTTCTTTGGGGTCGGAGCGGTGCAGAGCCGCAAGCGCGTCAAGGGCCTGCTGCTCGGTTTCGGCAGCATCATGCGGCTGCAGCTCCTGCTGCTGGCTGCGATAGCGCTCTTCCTGCCGCCACCGGTTGCGGCAATCGTCGTGTGGCCGGTGGTGTTCCTCTGGGGCGTCGGAACCGGCCTCCAGATGGTCGCCTTCAACTTCGTGCTCGCGAAGACGGTGCCTACCGCCGCGCGCGGCCGTCTGCTCGGCGCGCGCAGCATGGTCGCCGGCATCACCCTCATCGGGGTGTCGGCCGCAGCGGGGTTGCTCCTGCAGCGATACGGCTTTCCGCGCGGCTACGGGCTCGCCTTCCTGCTTGCCTTCGCGCTGACCTCGCTCGGCCTCGCCAGCCTCGCGTGGTTGCGCGAACCGGAGACCCTCGAGCTGCGGCCGGTCCCGGACGCGCGACAGCTCCTGCGCGAGGTGCCGGGCCTGTTGCGGGGCGACGCGAGCTACACGCGATTCGTCGGCGCTCATGTCCTGGCTTCCGCCGCGCGCGGTGCACTGCCGTACTACATCCTATGGGTCGCCCAGCGGCACGAGATCTCTGGCGCCCTGCTGGCCGGCCTCACCATCGCCTACACCGTCGCACAGGCGGTGCTGTCCTTGGTGTGGGGCTTGGTGGGCGACCGCGCCGGGTTCGTCCGTGTGCTGGCGCTCGCGCTCGTGGTATGGCTCGGTGGCAGCGCGCTCGCACTGTTCGGACCCGACGATCTCGTTGCGGGGTACGTCGTTTTTGTGCTGGTCGCGGCGGGGTTCTCCGGCCACTTGCTGGCCGCGCAGGCTCTCGCTCTGGAGTTCGGCCGCGAGGGAGACCGCGCCCTGCGCATCGCGACATCGAGCGCGCTCGGGGAGCTGGTCGGCACTGTAGGGTTCCTGGCCGCCGGACTCCTGGCCCACTTCGTCTCGATTCAGGCGGTCCTGGTCCTCTCGATGGTCCTCCAAATCTCGGGGCTAGGCCTGGTGGCCAAGCTGCGCGACCCACGAGCCAGCCGTCGGGTCTCGGGCTGACATGCGCGACTGGCACACTACTTGCTGAAACCGGAGCTATACGTGGAGAACCTGACGAGGAGGTTTCACGTTTCACACTTCGACCCACCTCTCCAATCCCGCCACCTTCCACTCACCTCAATCCCCTGGAGAGCAGCGAAGCTGCCCTCCGCAACAGGGGTCAATCGTCGAAGACACCTACCCAG
>DATLFI010000254.1:0-14615 GCA_035524895.1 Thermoanaerobaculia bacterium
CCACCGCCCAGTTCTTCATCAACACGGTCGACAACCGCGACAGTCTCGACTTCGGCAAGACCGCTCAGCGTTGGGGCTACGCAGTCTTCGGGAAGGTCGTCCAGGGCATGGACGTCGTCGACAAGATCGCCAAGGTCGCGACCGGGACCAGCGCCGGGATGCGCGACGTGCCGGTCGACGCGGTCGTGCTCGTCAAGGCGACCGCCAAGCCCTGACAGTCGTCCATGGGGCGCGGCTGAGCAGCCAGTCCGCTGCGCCGCTTCACGGACGACGGGCGCGCGTGGCTGTTGCAGGTCGATCTGGTGCCGAAGGCCGGACTCGAACCGGCACGGGTCGCCCCACACGGCCCTCAACCGTGCGCGTCTACCAATTCCGCCACTTCGGCAAAGAACGAGATAGCACCTGTCTGCGCTGGCGGCGCGACGGGGCGGAGCAGGCACCGCCCGAGGGATCGCGCAGTAAACGCTCAGTATAGCCGCCGCCTCAGCTACCCGCGCCGTCCCCGGACTCCGCAGGCGGCGGCGCCTCGGGAGTCTCCTCTTCGACGACAGGCTCCTCTGTCGTCGTCGCCCCATCGTCGATGACCCCCGCAGGGGTCACGCCGGCATCGACGTCCGACTCTGTGGTCGCCGGCTCGACACTCGCGGCGCTGGCACCAGGCACCCCGCCCATCACCGACGGCTGCCGCCCCGCCTCGAAGAGGCCGATCGTCAGTGTGGTGAGGATGAACAACACGAAGCAAACCACCGTCAGCTTGTGCAGCACGCTGGCCTGTCCGCGGGCGCCGAAGGCCGCCTGCGTCGCGCCGCCGCCGAATACCGAGAGATCCGCCCCCTTGCCGCGCTGGAGCAGCACGACGAGGATGAGGAACATCGATATGAGCACGTGCATGGTGTACAGCAGATAGATCACGGGAGCTCCCAGACTTGGCGGGGGAAAGCGAGCGACGAGCCACACGGCCCGAGCCCGGCGCAGTTCAGGCACAGTGACCGAGAGCGGTCAACGCGCGCAGCGGGCAATGATACCGAGGAACGCCTCAGGATCAAGACTCGCCCCACCGACGAGGAAGCCATCGACCTCGGGCTGGTCGAGCAGCTCCGCGCAGTTCTCGGGCTTGACCGAGCCGCCATAGAGCAGGCGCGCCGCGGCAGCCGCTCTCGGTCCGGCCGCGCTCTCGAGCCGATGGCGTAGGAAAGCGTGTGCCTGCTGCGCCTGCTCCGGCGTCGCGGTGCGGCCGGTGCCTATTGCCCACACCGGCTCGTACGCGATCAGCGTCGCGGCGGGAGCTTCGGCCCCCCGCAGATCGAGCGCACCGAGCGCCGCGTCGAGTTGGCGGCCTAGAACCTCTTCAGTTCCGCCTGCCTCGCGCTCCAGCAGCGTCTCGCCCAGACACAGCAGCGGAGCCAAGCCCGCGCGACGCGCCGCCTCGACCTTGCGCGCGACCAGCGCGTCGGTCTCGCCGTGCTCGGCCCGGCGCTCGCTGTGGCCGCACAGCACGAGGCGACAGCCGCAGTCGGCGAGCTGCCGCCCGCTGGTGTCGCCGGTGTGGGCCCCGTCGTCGTCCGGGTGCAGGTCCTGGCCGCCGAGCGCCACCCGCCGGAACCCGGCGAGCGCATCGGCAAATCGCGGTAGCAACGGCGCGGAGGGGCACACCGCGACGTCGACGCGGTGCTGCACATCCACCACCTCGAGACCCCGTCGGAGCTCGCCGACGAAGGCAACGGCCTCGGCGGCCAGCTTGTGCATCTTCCAGTTCGCTGCGACGAGCGGACGGCGCTGTGTCATCTGCGGTTCGGTTCTCTCTCGCGCGGTTTGGTCTGGGCTTCCGCAGCGCGTCAGGTGTCCCTGGCGAGCGCGCGCACGCCCGGCAGGTCCTCGCCCGCGATCAGCTCCAGCGAGGCGCCCCCGCCGGTCGAGACGTGACCGATGCGGTCGGCGACGCCCGCGCGCTGCACCGCGGCCACGGTCTCGCCACCTCCCACCACAGTGAAACCCCGGCACTCGGCAGTGGCGGCCGCGAGCGCCAGCGTGCCGGCGTCGAACGGGGGCTGTTCGAATACGCCCAGCGGACCGTTCCAAAAGACAGTCGCCGCAGTGCGCACCGCCGCGCCAAACCGCTCTCGCGTGCGCGGGCCGACGTCGACGGCGCGCATCCCGCGCGGTACCGCGTCGCTCTCGACCACCTCCCCGGCGCCGCCAGCCGCGAGGTCGGCGGTCACCACCAGGTCCTCGGGCAGGAGCACCTCGACTCCACACTCGCCACATCGTTCGAGCACGCGCCGCGCGGTGTCGAGGTGATCGCGCTCGACCAGCGAGTCGCCCAGCTCTCGCCCCTGCGCCAGGAGCAGGGTGTTCGCCATGCCGCCGCCGACCAGGATCTTGGCCACCCGGTCGACCAGGGCCTCGAGTACCGCGATCTTGCCGCTCACCTTCGCCCCGCCGAGCACCGCCACGAACGGCTGCGCCGGCGCATCCAGGAGCCGCGAAAGCTGATCGACCTCGCGCACCAACAGCCGCCCCGCGGCGCGGTGCGCAGCCAGCGCCGCTACGCCGAAGGTCGAGGCGTGGGCACGATGCGCGGTGCCGAACGCGTCGTCGACGTAGGTGCGGGCCAGCTTTGCCAGAGCGCGCGTGAACGCCGGGTCGTTTGCCTCCTCGCCTGTGTGGAAGCGCAGGTTCTCGAGCAGGCATACCCCGCCGTCGCGCAGCGTGCCGATCACGCGCTCCGCGGGCTCGCCCACACAGTCGTCGGCGAACAGCACCTCGGCGCCCATGAGCCCAGAGAGCGCGAAGGCAACCGGGCGCAGGCTCAACTCGGGTTTGGGCCGGCCCTTGGGACGCCCCAAGTGCGAAGCGAGCACCAGCCGAGCGCCGCGCCGGCGCAGCTCCTCGAGGGTCGGCAACGCTTCGCGCAGGCGCGTGTCGTCGATGATCGCGCCGTGCTGGAGAGGCACGTTGAAATCGACACGCACGAAGACCGGCTGACCGGAGACGGCCGCTTCCGGAAGGTCGTCCAGGGTGAGCAGGCGCGGCGGCCGGTCCGAGGCAGTGCGATCAGCGGCTGGCATACGACAGTGGGGGTTGTGGCTAGCCACAGGAACGAGCTCGGTCATGGTACCAGCGGGGTGCGCCGGAGCGGCCCCCCTCGAGTGGCACAATCCGGCCGCAGTGGACGCCGTGCGCACCTGATCCTGGGAGCTCCACCCGCATACCCGAGGAAGCCGTGAACTCTCCGCCCAGCACCCGCACCGAGCCGTTGGTGCTCGGGATAGAAACCTCCTGCGACGACACCGCCTGTGCCGTGCTCGACGGCGCCGGGCGCGTGCTGTCGTCGGTGGTGTCGAGCCAGCTCGAGGTGCACCGCCCGTTCGGCGGCGTGGTGCCCGAGGTCGCTTCCCGGGAGCACTTGCGCAACTGGCCCACGGTGAGCGAAGCCGCGCTGCGCCAGGCGGGCTGCGTGGTTTCCGACCTCGGAGCGGTTGCCGCCACCTACGGTCCGGGGCTCGTGGGGTCCCTCCTGGTCGGCTTGTCGATCGGCAAGGCGCTCGCTTACGCGCGGGGGCTGCCGTTCTTCGCCGTCCATCATCTCGAAGGTCACCTCTACAGCCCGTTTCTGATCCCCGGCGGCGACCCGGCGGAAGAGCCGCCCGAGGACTTCGTCGGGCTCGTGGTATCGGGCGGGCATACGACCCTGGTGGCGGTGTCGGCGCGAGGCGTGGAGGCGTTGGGAGAGACCCGCGACGACGCGATGGGCGAAGCCTTCGACAAGGTCGGCAAGCGCCTCGGCCTGCCCTTCCCGGGGGGTCCCGACCTGGACGCCTGGGCCGAGCTGGCCGAGCAAGACGGAGCCGCCCCGATGCCGCCGCGGCTCGGTGTGGCACGCTGCGGCGACACCCTCGATTTCTCGTACTCGGGCCTCAAGACGCAGACGCTGCTCGAGATCCAACGGCTCGAGACGTCCGGAGTGGCCACGCCGTTGGGCGAGCCCCCGAGAGCCGGCGTCGCCGGCTCGGCTGTCCTGGCCGAGCGGCCCGACCCGCGCCTGCTCGCGCTGGTCGCGGAGTTCCGGCGCGCCGCGGTGGCACAGCTCGTCGACCGCCTCGAGCGACTGCATCGCCGCTCGCCATTCGGCGTTCTCGCTGTGTCCGGCGGAGTCGCGGCCAACCGCCTGCTGCGACGCGACATCCCGGCGTGGGCCGAGCGGCGCGGCGTGACGCTGCGCCTGGTCGAACCGGTGTTCTCCGGCGACAACGCCGCGATGATCGCTCACGCGGGTTGGCGTCGACTCCGCCGCGGAGAAAGCGACGATCCGCGCTCGGTCGAAGCCATCAGTCGCCAGCCGCTGGGAGCCGCGACCCGCTAAACGGCCGCCACCGCCGTGATCAGGTAGCTGTCCGTGGCCGGCGAACGCTCGAGCCGCAGGATCCCTCGCCGCTGCGCCTCCTCGAGCAGGTCGTCGAACGAGTCGAATTCCGGTTCCCCCTCGCGGAAGGAGGGATCGAGCTCCTGCATCGTCTCCAGCAGCACGGTTCCCCAGACCAGTCTGGGCGGTCCCTGCAGCAGCCGATCCAGGCCTTCTCGCAGCAGCCCGATGGTGTCTCCCGGCGCGGACGGGGCGCGACGTGGAACGGCAGCGACCGGCCGGGGGCCGCGCTCGATCGGCGAGGGCCCAGCCGGTGCCCCGAACGTATCGACGGGCGACGGCTCGCGCTGATCGGCACTGGTTCCTGCACCTCGGCCACGGCGCCGGCCTCCACGGGAGCGCCGCCGGCGCGGGCGCGCTGGTGCGTCGTCCACGACTCCCGCCTCCCGCGGCTCGGCGCTGGCGCCGTTGTCCTCCTCTTCGTCTCCGAAGGACAGGACGTCTCTCTCCTCTCCGAAGGACAGTACGTCTCTCTCCTCTCCGAAGGACAGTACGTCGCCAGCTCCATCTTCGTCGAGCTGGAGGGGCTCTTCGCGGGATGCGTAGCGCGCTTCGACCGTCACCTCGTCCTCGTCGTCTTCTTCGTCGTCGAATTCGCCGTCGTCTTCTTCGTCGTCCTCGAACTCGTCGTCGTCATCGTCATCGAAGTCTTCGTCGTCGTCATCGAAGTCCTCGTCGTCCTCGTCGTCTTCCACGAAGTCTTCGTCGTCCTCCACGATGTCCTCGTCGTCCTCCTCCTCGACATCGAGGAGCTCGGGCTCCGAGTCCCGAGGGCGGCGAGGACCACGGCCGCGATCTTCGCGAGACGCGTCTGCGCTGCGCGACACCGGCTCTCGCGGCAGCAAAGCCTCGAGCTCGTCGGCATCGACCAGGCGGTCACTGCCCTCCTCGACCGCCGGGCGGCGGCGGCCCACCACGATCACATGCGGCCCGCCTCGCACTCGTCGGAGGAGATCGCCCAGCTCCAGGTCGTCGGCGACGACCAGCAGCGTGTCGGGCGGATCTGGGCTGCGAGCCGCGTCGAGCGCGTCGAGCGCCAGACGCAGCCGAAGCTGCTCGCGGCTGCCCGGCACGTCGACCAGCTGGTAGTCGGCATCGGTCAGGACCCGCAGCAGCCGACCGTGGCGATTGCCGCTGCCGTAGACGACATGGGACACATGACCGGTTGCGGGGGCTGGCGCTACAGCGTCGATCAACCGGGTCGCATCCGCGAGATCACGATCGATCGTACGCAGGGTGCGCGCGTAGCTCTCGACGTCGACCAATACCAGCAGCCCGCCGCTGGAAGAGCTCGGCCGCGACGCTCCCGCCGCGGTACTCCGCGGCGCCCCTACCGCCGCGGTACTCCGCGGCGCTCCGGCGGCGGCGGCAGGACGGGCCCGTGTCTCGACCTCCTGTGGTCGCTCCTGCAGCGAGACTGCAGGAACAGCCGCTGGCGGACGCGCCCCCGATCGAGACCGACCGCGCCCACCACGTCGCCGGCCGCGTCGGGGCCGGTCTCCGGCGGGAGAGTCGTCCACGCGCACGGGCTCGACCGACGCCTGCGCCTGACGACCTGCGGGTTTGGGTTGCGGCGACGATGGGCGCGGCGGCCGCGCCGGCGCCGCCGGCTCATCACCTCGGCCGGGGCGGGTCGCCCTCACGGGACTCGAGGCGGTCGAGCCGCGCGAGGGCTCCGAGCGCTCGGGAGCGCGCTCGTCGGCCATGTCGGGAGAAGGACGCTTCCACCAGGGGCTGGTCATGAGGGTAGGAATCTCCTGGGCCGCGGTCGCCGCCTACGGGTGACTACGAGCGGCCGGTGCCCTTCGCACGGACGCGCACTCGCGCGCTCCGGCGGGCTTCCGGCGAACGTGCCACGAACTGTGAGGGCGGTGAGCCGGGATGAACGGGCATCGTGGGGCGGGCCGGCGCACCGGCACGGGACTAGACATTGTCCGTGCCCGGCGGCGGCGACCGCTTCTGCGCTGAGATCGTATCATCGGAGGCCAGCGCTGGCGGAGCTCCCAGCGGTGGCCGGCCAGGGCCGGTATGGGCTCGGGTGGCGTTTCTCCGGTCGGCGGCGCGGTATATTGCCTGCGTGCCGCCTGATTCGCTTCCCTTTCGCTACTTGGCGGTGGACGGCCCGATCGGGGTCGGCAAGACGACGCTGGTCGAGATGCTCAGCCGGCGTTTCGAAGGGGTCAAGATGCTCGAGGACGTGGAGAACCCATTCCTCGCCGACTTCTACCAGGACCGCCCGGGCACGGCTTTCCAGACGGAGCTCTATTTCCTGCTCACCCGCTACAAGCAGCAGCTCGCAGCAGTGCAGCAGGAGCTGTTCCAGCGGCTGCTGCTGGCCGACTACACCTTCGCCAAGAACCGGATCTTCGCCTACCTCAACCTGAGCGATGCGGAGCTGATGCTGTTCGACAAGCTCTACCAGCTCCTGGTGCCGCAGGTCCCCAAGCCCGACCTGGTGCTGTTCCTCACCGCGGACCGGGACACCTGCATGGCCCGCATCCGCCGCCGAGCGCGCGCGTTCGAGAAGGACATGTCGCCCGACTACATCACGCAGCTCATCGACGCTTACAACCACTACTACTACCACTACTCGGACACCCCGCTGCTGGTCGTCGACACCCGGCACCTCGACTTCGAGCACCGCCCGGACGACTTCGGCGAGCTCACCCACATCCTGGCGCGGCCGCCCCGGGGCACCGAGTACTTCGTGCCCGCCGGGCGGCGTTGAGCACCCTTAGAGGCCCGGAGCGAGAGACATGCCCACCGAGAGCCCTGCCGCTGCCGCGCCGACCGAGGTCGAGCCGCTCCTGCTCGCCGGGCGCACGCTGCGCTCTCGGCTGATCGTCGGCACGGGCAAGTACGCCGACGCCGCCACCATGATCCACGCGCTCGAGGCGTCGGGCGCCGAGATCGTGACCGTGGCACTCCGGCGCGTCGACATGTCGCAAAAGGGGAACCTCGTCGAACAGATCGACCAGGACCGCTACCTGCTGCTGCCCAATACCGCGGGCTGCTATACCGCCGACGAAGCGGTGCGCACAGCTCGCCTGGGCCGCGAGCTCGGCGGCTGGAACTGGGTCAAGCTCGAGGTCATCGGCGACCAGAGGACTCTGTTCCCCGACAACGAGGAGCTGTTGCGCGCGACGGCGCAGCTCGTCGACGAGGGTTTCGTCGTGCTGCCTTACACCACCGACGACCCGGTGGTGTGCCGCAAGCTGGAGCAGCTCGGGGCCGCCGCGGTGATGCCGCTCGGAGCCCCCATCGGCTCGGGATTGGGCATCCGCAACCCCGCCAACCTGCGCATCATCGTCGAGCAGGCCCAGGTGCCAGTCATCGTCGACGCCGGGGTCGGCACCGCGAGCGACGCGGCGATCGCGATGGAGCTCGGCGTCGACGCGGTGCTGATGAACAGCGGCATCGCCGGCGCGAACGACCCGGTGCGCATGGCGCGAGCGATGCGTCTGGCGGTCGAGGCAGGCTGGCTGGCGGCCCGCGCCGGGCGCATCCCCAGGAGACTGCACGCCTCGGCGACATCGCCGCTCGAGGGGATGATCGAGTAGCCGAGAGCGGGTCGCTGCAACCTCCTCTCCCTGGCAGGACGGCGGAGCATGGTCTAGAATCCGCCTTCCGCTAGCGCGTCGCCGCTCGCGCTGCGACTCTTGCAGCAACTTGCAGGAAAGCACTTGCAGGAAACTGCACCCTTAGCTCAACTGGATAGAGCGCCGGACTACGGATCCGAAGGTTGGGGGTTCGACTCCCTCAGGGTGCACCACTCCCCACCCAGCGCGTGGAGGCTGCCGCCGCAGCACCCTTAGCTCAACTGGATAGAGCAACGGACTTCGGATCCGTAGGTTGGGGGTTCGACTCCCTCAGGGTGCACCATTCCTGCCCGCGACTCCGCAGGCTAAGCTCGGCGTCTTGAGCTTCGACACCGTGCGAAGGGAGTGGCGGACGCTGCTGGCCGCCGCCGGTGCGACAGCGGCGCTGGCGTCACTCTGGGTTGCACCGCCAGCCGTGCAGTCCATTGGCGACGAGCTCGACTACCTGCGCGCGGCGACCCATCTCGTCCGCGGCGGCATCCTCTCGAGCGCTCCGCTGGACGATCTCGCTCCGCCCCCCGACGCCTACCGCGAGCCGGCATATCCATTCCTGCTCTCGGTCTGGTGGCGAGCGCGTGGCGAGCTGCCGCGGGCCGCAGCGTTGGACCGCGTGGTGGATCCCGCATGGCAAACCGTGCCCGGCGTGCGCGCGCTGGGATGCATGGCCCTCGCCGTAGCGGCCATCTCTGCGGGGCTCGCGGCGCGCGCCGCTGGTGTGGGGCTCTCGACCGCGCTCGCGGCGACGGCGATCGTACTCGCGAGTCCCGGTCTACGCCAGGCTGCGCTGACGATGGGGCCGGAGGCTCTGGCTGCCGCACTCGTTGCCCTCGTGGGCTGCGGGCTCGTGCGCGCGGTAGGGGGTGGCGGATACGGTGCGGTGGCATTGGCAGGCGTCGCGGCCGGGCTCGGGGTCCTGACCCGCGGGGCCGGTGTCGCGGTGCTTCCGGCGGGCGCGCTCGTGCTGCTGGCGTTTCCCGTGGCGGCGTCGCCGCGCTCGCGGCTCGCACGCGCGGTGGTCTTTGGGTTGATCGCCCTCCTTCCCTGCGCGCTCTGGGCGGCGCGCAACCGGGCGGTGACCGGGCACTGGGTGCTGGGAGATCGGGGCGGACAGGTGATGTGGACGCGCGCCGAGCTGAATCGCGAGATCGCTGCCGAGGGCTTGGCTCCCGCTCTCCTCGCGTGGACACCGCTCCAGTCGGCGCGCGACTTCGGAGAGCGGCGCTGGCCTGCAGCGCGCTACTCGCGCTACGAGTGGACCGGAGAGGGAAACTTCTTCACCCGCTCGATCCGGCGGTGGCGTTCCGATCGCAACTCTCACGGCGACGTCCTGGAGGCCGACCGGGCGCTCGGGCGAAAGGCATTGCGCGAGTTCGTTGCCCGGCCGGGCGAGCATGCGGTCGCGGGGGTTGCCGTTGCATGGCGCGGTCTGTTCGGGGAACGGTCGCCCTCGTGGCTCGCACCCGTCGACCTGCGTTTCGTGCTCGGGCTCGGGTCGGCGACGGGGTTGGTGCTGCTCCTTGTCACCGGCCTGCTTCGCCACGACGCGCGAGCGCTGGCCCTGGTGGCACCTCCGCTCGCCCTGTTCTTCTTCCACGCCGCGGTCACGGAGTTCCTGACGCGTTTCTCGGTACCGGGCCTGCCTCTGGCCTGGGCGGCGCTGGCAGTGGCGCTCTACCCCCGCACTCGACCTCGTGCGGAGGCGGCAGCGCGTGCCGCGCCGATCACAGGTCCGCCACAGCTCTTCGTATCGCCTCCACGCAATCCTCGACGTGCTCGCGGTGGGTGCGGAAGTTGAGGATGCAGATGCGGATCACGAAGCGACCGCCGATGCGCGTCGGGGTCAGTAGCACCTTGCGCTCGCG
This sequence comes from Thermoanaerobaculia bacterium, assembly GCA_035524895.1. Classification (GTDB taxonomy): domain Bacteria; phylum Acidobacteriota; class Thermoanaerobaculia; order Multivoradales; family Multivoraceae; genus DATLFI01. The sequence continues at coordinate 9,885 of DATLFI010000254.1, forward strand.
ATGGATCAGCTCGAGTAGGCGCCGGTTGCGCGCGTCCTGGCGCGCGCCGTCGGGGTCGCCGCCACGGAGCCGGAACGCGAGCGTGGAGAGCTGCGGCTGCGCGACGATCTCGAGAGCCTCGATCCGGCTCAGCTCCGCCGCGGCCCAGTCCGCGAGGTCGAGCTTCTCGTCGAGCGCCTGCCGGAACGGCTCGATGCCGAGGAGCTGCACCGGCAGCCAGATGCGCAACCCCCGGAAGGAGCGCGAGAGCTCCGGCGAGATCGCGCAGAAGTCGACCCGGTCGCCCTCGGTCTGGAGCTCTGGCATGTAGTCGGCGTCGAGGCTGTGCGCGCGGTGCAGCGCACCGGCGTCCTTCGCGAGCAGGCAGCCGGTACCGTAGGGCAGGAACAGGCCCTTGTGGGGATCGAGGGTGATCGAGTCGGCGAGCTCGAGACCGCGCAGGCGCTCGCGGCCGCGCGCGGTCAACGCGAAGAAGCCGCCATACGCGGCGTCGACGTGCAACCACGAGCCGTGCCGCGTGGCGACGGCGGCGAGCTCCTGGAGGGGATCGACCGCGCCGGTGTTGGTGGTACCGCCGTTGCCGACGAGGAGGAAAGGCGCGAGGCCGCGTGCTCGATCTTCCTCGATCCGCGCCTCGAGCTCGTCGACTCGAATCCGCAGCCCGCTGTCGACGCCGATGGCGCGCACGTGCTCCTCCCGGATTCCGGCCAGGCGTGCCGCCTTGGCGACCGAGTGGTGCGTCTGATCTGACACGTAGACCGTGCCGCGCGCGATCTCATCGCCGAGACGCTCGGACCTCGCGGTCACCACGGCGCTGAAGTTGGCGATCGACCCTCCCGAGGAGAGGAAGCCTCCCGCCGACTCCGGATAGCCGACCATTCCTTGGAACCAGCGCACCACGTTGGACTCGAGCTGCGCGAGCCCGGGCGCCGCGGCCCAGACCGTGACGTAGCGGTTGAGGGTGCCGGCGATCAGGTCCGCGACCGCCGAATGGAACAACCCGCCGCCGGGAACGAACGCCATGAAGCGCGGCCCCGGGTTGTTGAAGGACTTCGGCGCGAGACGATCGAACAGCAGGTCGAGCACTTCCTCCAACGTTCGCGGGGGACCCGGGTGGTCCTGGCGCGCTTCGGCGGCGGCCGCTTCCGCGCCGTCGAGGTCGAACGCCGGGATGGCGTCGAGCGACTCGATTGCCTGCACCACGCGCTCCCGCACCGCGTCCAGGATGCGCTCCATCTCGCGGCGTTCGGGCTCGAGCGGCCAGCTCGTGCGCCGACCCTCGGCGGCAGCGTGGCGTGACGGTTCCGTCTCTGGCCGCTCGATGCGCGACATGGGTTTCCGACGAGGCGGTTCAGCTCGCGGAGCTTACCCGCGCTGTGACGGATCTCGCCCACAGGCGTCCCACATCACGCGGCTCGAACCGAGAATGGAAGCGCCGGCCGAAATCCCTACCCGCCCGTTTGCGTTGCAGGGTGCGATGACGAGAACCGACGGTCCTCGACGAGTTTGCCGCGTTGGGCGGACTTCGACCTGGTGCGCCGTGGCGCCGCTGATCGCGACACTGCTGCTCGCAGCGGGCGAGCTCGTCAGGGCGCAAGACACCCCGATCGCGTCCGCCGAGCCCTTCGTGCCCGCCTACGGCCGGCCAGCGATCACCGCGCCGCCGCGCGTCCACCCCGACGATCCGCACCGCCTCGTGGTCGGTGACCAGGTGTACTTCCCGGTCGGGCACTACGGCGGCTCGATAACGGCGACCTCCCGCGAATGGGGCGGCGACATCTGGGCGATGAACCGCGCGTTCCTCGACATGCTGGCGCGGCACGGCCTCAACTTCGCGCGGGCCTGGGTGAACTGGGGCGGGCTGCCCACGGGCCGCGACGACTGGAATGCGCATACGGTACATCCTTGGATGCGCGCAGCACCAGCCGCCGAAGGCAGCGCGGCCCGAGCCACGGCGATCGACGGCGAGCCGCCGTTCGACCTCTCGACCTTCGACCAGCGGCACTTCGACCTCGTCGCGCGCACGCTCGATTACGCGCGCGAGCGCGGCATCGTGCTCCAGCTCGTGGTGTTCGACTGCTGGCATCTGCCCGACCGGCCCGGGGGGCCAGGCGAGTCGCCGTCGGGTCTCAGGTACGACGCGCTCCACCCCCGCAACAACGCGAGCGGAGTCGCCGTGACGACGCCAGCCCAGTGGCTCGACCCGCAGGGACCGGCGTTCCAGGTCCACGCCCGCTACGTTCGCGAGCTCGTGAAGCACGTCGGCGATCGGCCCAACCTGATCTGGGAGGCGTGCAACGAGAATGGCGTCAACTATCCCTTGTTCGACCTCGCGATCGCCGAGCTCCTCACGGCGACCGAGCGCGAGCTCGGGTTCGCTGCGCACCTGGTGATGCCGCGCGACCTGCCCGACCACCGGCGGGTCGCCGGCCACTTCACCCCCGCCAGCGACCGCGCCCATCTCGAGGAGAGCCTGGCGGAGATGCGCGGCCGTCTCGCCGGCGAGCAGTGGGCGTGGAACCAGGCGTTGATCTCTGACAACGACTGCTGCCGCGACCGGGGCGAGCCCGCGTTTCGTCGCCGCAAGCTGTGGACCGCGTTGACCGCCGGCGCCCACGTCGACTTCTTCCTCGCCGGCCTGCCGCACCGGCGTTCCGTGCTCGAGAGCCCCGACACCGCGCGCGGCATGGCGTTCTTCGGGCAGGTGTTCCGATTCTTCGAGCGCGCCGGCGTCGACCTGGTCGGCATGCGGCCTTGCGAGGCGCGCGGTGACGGCTGGTCGCTCTGCCGCGACGGTTCGGAAGGCGCCCGCGACTCCGAATGGATCGCCTATCTCCCCCACGGCGGCCGCATCCGGCTCGGCGGCCTGCCGGCCGACCGCCTCGCCCGCTGGTTCGACCCGCGCGATGGCAGCTTCCGAGAAGCCGAGGGTGGTCCCGAGTACCAAGCGCCCGGCCCTCGCGATTGGGTGCTCCACGTGCGCCAGGGGAGCTGAGACGCTCGGCCGCTCCGCTGCTGCTCGGCGCCATCGTCTGGGCCGCGATGGTGGGCTCGTGCGTGGCGAGCATGGGATGCTGCTCGGGCTCGCCACCCTGCTCGCCCTCTGAGCCGGCAGCTTTTTCGACCGATTCGCCGTCCGGCCCATCAATCGGTGAGCTGCACCAGCTGCGTCCCCTGGTTCCTCCCGTCCAACATGCCGATGAATGCCTGCGGTGCTCCCGCGATGCCGAGCGTGACGGTCTCCCGGTACCTCAGCTTCCCTGCTTGGAGCCAGTCGCCCAGCTGCTCTAGCGCCACTGCGAACTGCTCGGCGTGTTCGGAGACAAGAAAGCCCTGCATCTTCGCCTGTTTCGCGACGAGCTGACCCAGCCAACGCGGCCCACATTCGGGCCGCTCCAGGTTGTACTGCGAGAGCTGCCCGCACACCGCGATCCGCGCGCCGCTGTTGATCCGTCCGACGACAGCGTCGGTGACTGCGCCGCCGACGTTGTCGAAGTACACGTCGATGCCGTCCGGGCAGAGCTCCTCGAGCGACTTGCCGAGGTCAGGAACCGTTCGGTAGTTGATGACGGCGTCGATGCCGAGCGCGTCGCGCAGCCAAGCGATCTTGGCGTCGGAGCCGGCGACTCCGACGGTGCGACAGCCCCGCAGCTTGGCAATCTGCGCCGCGATCATCCCGACGGCCCCCGCGGCTCCCGACACCACCGCGGTCTCGCCCGCGTGGGGGTCACAGATGCTGAGCAAGCCGAAGAAGGCCGCGAGCCCCGGCACGCCGAGCACTCCCAAGGCCGTCGATATCGGCGCACGACCAGAGTCGATCCTCCTCAGCTCGCGGCCCCGGGTTACCGTGTATTCCTGCCATCCAAGCTTCCCCACGACCACGTCACCGGCCCGCAGGGTCGGATCCTCGGACGCGACTACGAGCCCGACCGCGTCGCCGGAGATGACCTCTCCGATCGCGAGCGGCTTTCCATAGGGATAGTCCTCGCTCATGCGTCCGCGCGTGCCGGGATCGAGCGCGAGGTAGACCGATCTCACCAAGGCCTGGCCGCCGACGAGCGCCGGCCGCGGCGCGTAGATCAAGTGGAAGTCCGAGACCTTGGGCAGACCCACCGGCCTCGAGGCGAGAGTGATTCGTCTGTTCACCCCCGCCCTTCCGCACGTAGGCACGCGCTACCCCCTCTCGCCCGCCGCCATGTCGAATGTCCTTTTCATCTCCACGTCTCCACGTCCTTCTCGAACGATCTCAACGTAGTCGCTCGCCATGCGGGCAGGAAGAGCACTAACTACCTGGCCGGTCTGACCCGCCGTGCGTAGGAACCACTGCCCCGGAGCCGCTCGCGACCGCTCGGACTCAGGGTCCTCTGGCGGCGAGAGGCGGTGATATCTTTCTCGCAATGTCAAGTTTCTCTCCCTGCGGGCGCCGCCTCCGAGAGATGCCTCTTCGATGCGTCCTAGCAGCCCGTGGTGGAACCCCCGTGGGCTGCGTTGGGAGCGCCGTGGGGCCGGATGGTAGGCGCGCGAGCGGTGGCGATGCTGGGTCCATCGCTGAGCGAGCGCAACACCGCAGACGGCCCCACGCCGCCCCAACCGCTTTGGGCGCGGGGGTTTGCGGCCGCTGGCCGCGTTGGGCCTCCTGCACGATGGCACCGCATCGCGTTCGTCGGCCACGCCTTGCCAGCGGCCGCAGATCCCCGCGCGCAGCCTCACGCGGGTTTCACCACGGGCTGC
>DATLFI010000255.1:0-3894 GCA_035524895.1 Thermoanaerobaculia bacterium
CGTGCTCAAGTGCCTCGCCCGCGACCCGTCCCAACGCTACGCGTCGGCATCCGAGCTGCTGGTCGACCTCGAGCCACTGCGCGCGTAAGGCAGCTCGCGAGCAGCCAGCAGCGGGTTGAGCGCGGCAGCGCGGCGCTCCGAAGCCTCCGCCTGGCGCAGGGCCTCGCGCCGCTCGGCGCCACTCTTGTGCTCGGCCAATGCTCCATGGAGGCGCGCCAAGAGCAGCTCTGGCTCCGCCCAGGCCGGCCGCTCCAGCCGCGCTCGCTCCGCAGCGTCGATGCCGCGCCAGATCTCCACCGAGGCCCCCGGCGCCGTGGCCGCGCCGAGGGCACGTTCGAGGTGCGCCGCGGCCATCAAGAACAACGCCTCGGCGTCGTGCGGGTGAGCAGCGAGCACCTGCCGCAGGACCGTCTCGGCCTGCTCGAGACGCCGAGTCTGCGCGACGCCGCGCACCGCAGCCGCGAGGGCGACTCGAGCCGGCGCGAGCCGCGCCGCGACCGCCGCACCTGGCGCCGAAGCCAGCGACTCGGCCTCGCGCGCGAGCCCGCTCGACACGGTCGCCCCTCCGGCGAGCAGCGTCACCTCGATCAGCTCGGCGCGAACGACTCCGCCGGTGTCCGCCGCGGCCGAAACCTGGGCCAACGCTTCCCTCGCGATCGCGATACTCGGCCCGGCATCCATCGCGAGGGCGATGCTGTGGCGCGCGCGCACCAGCTCGGCACGCGCCAGGAGAACACGCGCGCGCTCCACCCCGGCATCGCGGTCGAGGATGCCGCGTGCCAGCGCCGCCGCGGCCTCCGCATCGACCGGGTCGATTCCGGCGAGCTGATCCTGCCGTCCGGCAAGTGTCCACAGCTCCACGCGCGCCAGGTGCACGACGACCGGGTCGACTCCGTTCCTCTCGGCCTGCTCCAGGGCGACCAGGCCCTCCTGCGCCCAGTCGCGCGCCGCCGGACCGCGTCCCAGCTCCTGCTCGGCTCTCAGCGCGCACGCCTCGGCGACGGCCAGCGCTCGATGCGGAGCCGCAGGCGAGAGGCCCGCACTCCGCAGCGCCTCTACAGCGAGCTCCGCCGCCGACCGCGCCTCGGCGCCGCTGGCGAGTCGAGCCGCAGCGAGCCGCGCTCGACCGAGCCGCTCCTGCAGCTCCTGCAGCTCCTGCAGCCGTGGCTCGTCGCTCGGCGCGGAGACGATGGCGCTCGCAGCCTGCGCGGCGGCGACCGCCGTCTGCAACGAGCCGACGGCCGACTCGACCCGAGCCTGCGCACCTCGCTCGGCGTGACTCGCAGCCAGGAGCTGGAGCGCGGCCCTCGCGCGGTGCGCGAGAACGCTCCCGGGCGCGGCCGCGACTGCTTCGGCCGACGCGTCGGCCGCAGCAGCGAGCGCCAGCCCCCGTGCCGGCTGCGGCAGCGAAAGCCCGCGCAGCGCCTGCTCGATCGCGACCAGGGCGCGAGGCTGCCAGCGCCGCGGCGCGAGTGAAACCGATTCGATGCAAGGGCCGGTGCCGTTGGTGTTGCCTGCGTCAGCCGCATCGCGCGAACCCCGCAGGATGTTCACGACGCACAAACGCTCGAGGGGACGGGGGTCACCGGGCGAGCGCTCCCCTTCCAGGCGGTACGCGCGAACGGCCTCGGCGAGGCCGGCACCGTCGCCCGGGCGCTCGCTCAGCGCCGCCAGCAGGAGCCCGTCGCCCACGCCCAGCGCTCCGTCGTTGGAGGCATCTCTTGCCGGCCCAGCGTCGAAGCCGCCCGGGTACTCGGCGGCCACGTGCTCGACCGTCCCCAGCGCGAGCTCGAGCACCTGCAGCTCGAGGAGCGCAGCATCGAGCGCCGCCACGGCGCGATCCCGTCGCTCCGAGCCGGCGAGCGCCAGCTCGAGCTGCCGCCGAGCTCGCTCCGGCTCGGCGAGCTCCTGCCACATCAGACCCGCGGCCTGGTGCGCAGCCGCCGCGACCGCGCCCTGCTCGTAGGTAGCAGCACGGCTGAGCTCCTCTGCCGCGTCGACGTAGGTCTCGTGCCGAGTCTCACCCGCGGCGCGCGGTGCGCGTCGCAGCTCGGTCAACTCGGCCACGAGCTCCTCGCCGCGCTGGTGGTACGCCGCGGCGCGGCGCGCGACCATGCGCTCGGTCCGCACCTGCTGCCACGCGGCGATACCGAGCGCGACCAGCGCGACCAGCGCGAGCCCAGCCACCACCATCGCGCCGCCGAAGCGACGCCCCAAGTCGCGCCAGCGCCACTCACCGGGACTGCGTCCGAGCAACGGCGCCTTGCCGGTGAGAGAGCGCTCGAGGTCCGCCGCCAGGAGCGCGACGTCGTCGTAACGGTCGGCAGGATCCTTGGCCAGACACCGCAGCACCACCCGCTCGAGGCCTTGCGGCACCGAAATCTCCCGACCCGCGAGCGGCAGCGGGTCGTCGTCGACCAGGCTCAGCAGCACATCGGCTGGCGTCTTGCCGTCGAACGGCTTCCGGCCCCCGATCAGCTCGTAGAGGATCACGCCGAGCGAGAACACGTCGGCGCGGTGGTCGACCAGCGCGGTGCGCCCTCGCGCCTGCTCCGGCGACATGTAGCCGGGGGTGCCCATGATCTGTCCGGTGAGAGTGATCTCATGGGTCTTCTCTCGTCGCGCGATGCCGAAGTCGAGCACGCAGACCCGAGGCTCGGCCCCCGCGCTCTCGGCAACCAGCAGGTTCGAAGGTTTGAGGTCGCGGTGCACCACGCCGCGCTGGTGCGCGTAGTGCACCGCCTCGCACACACGAACGAACAGGCGCACCCTCGCCTCGAGCGCCAGACCGCGCTGGACGCAGTAGTCGAGGAGGTTGCGGCCTTCGACGTACTCGAGCGCGAAGTACGGCCGACCATCGCTGGTTACGCCGGCGTCCAACACGCGAGCGATGCCGGGGTGGTCGAGGTTCGCGAGGATCTGTCGCTCGCGCTCGAAGCGTTGCTGCATCTCGTCCCGATCGGCGTGGCTGCGGTTGAGCACCTTGAGCGCCACCCGCTCGCCCGGCTCGCCGCCCTCGCGCTCTGCCAGGTAGACGCGACCCATCCCGCCCTCTCCGAGCTCCGCGACGATCCGGAAGCTCCCCAGCGTGCGGCCGGGCGCCAGCGTCGCGTCGAGGCGGTCCAGCTCGAGCCGGTCGACCAGACTGCCCGCTACCCGGTGCAGCGGCAGGTCCACCAGCACCGTCCCGTGTTCGGTGGCGCCGAGATACTGCTCGAGCTTGCGCCGCACCCGGGGATCCTCGCGCCCCACCTCGTCGAGGAACCGGATCAGCTCCGCGCCCTCCAGCTCGAACGCCTGGTCGAGCAGCGGCTCGATGCGCTCCCACTCCTCGCGATCCGACATGCGGGGATTGTCGCAGAGGATGCGGGGGCGGCGTCCACACTCGGGCACAGCCTTGCGCACGTCGCCGAGCGGTATCCTGCGCACTCGACCCGGCTCCTGAACCCTAAGGCTAGCGAGCCGACCGGCTCGCCGCCGCGCCCTGCGCGCGGCCGCACACCTCGCCGATCGGAGGAACGATGGCAGCAACGAAGCACCGACTAGGTCTGGCGAGCTGCGCCTTGGCGCTGTCGTTCCTCGCAGCAGCCTGTGCAACCCGCGAGGAGCCATTCGACGTGATCCTCCGCGGCGGCTCGGTCTACGACGGCTCTGGTGCTGCGCCTCGCGTCGCCGACGTCGGGCTACGTGGCGACCAGATCGCGGAGGTCGGCGATCTCGCTGGTGCCGAGGCGGCGCTGGTGGTCGATGCCACCGGGCTCGCGGTCGCGCCAGGGTTCATCAACATGCTGTCGTGGTCGACGGAGTCGCTGATCGTCGACGGCAAGTCGCAGAGCGAGGTGCGGCAGGGCGTGACGACGCAGATCTTCGGCGAAGGCATGTCGATGGGGCCCC
>DATLFI010000256.1:0-2658 GCA_035524895.1 Thermoanaerobaculia bacterium
ATGGTTCCGTCGGAGAAGCCCATCAAGGCGACGCCGCGGTAGGGATCCACGGCAGCGGCTGAGATTCCAGACATCGCCAGGTCTTCTCTGGACGCGAGCTTTCTGGGGGCGGATCGTCCCGAACACTCGAGCAGGAACAGACATCCGTCCTCCGTCCCCACCAGACAACTCTCCTTTGGAGGCACCGGAGCCACGGCTCCGACACGGGAAGAGAACCGCCAGCTCCGCGTGCTCTCCCCGCTCTCCACGTTCCAACACCAAACCTCGTCGCCGAGGGTTACGCCACATGCGAGCCAATCGGAGCAGGCCAGAAGTCGCGTCCCCCGAGGGCAGGCGCCAAGCAAGTCCCGCTCTCCGCTGTCGTAATCCCACAGGACGAGTGCGCCTGTCTCCGAAGCCGCGAGCGCTCCTCCGGTGGAGGTCGCTACGCAGACCGCCCCTCCACTCCCGAGCATCTCGGTGAACCGATGAGCTCTCTGAGCCGATGCCGTTCGGCGCGCGCGCACGGCAGGCAGATCGCCCAAGCGCCGCTCGAGGACCGCCGTGGCTCGCGAGACGAGTGGGCCGGAGTCCGCCGACGCCAGAGCCAGGACGGGGACCACGTTCTCCTCACCCTCCGATCGGAACAGCGATCCGACCCGGCTGATCAGACGGCTGAAGTCTTCGATCTCGGCGAGGAGGAGATCGTTCGGCTGCAGCGCCTCACGCATCGCGGATGCCGCCAGGTTGAAATCCGCCGCGAGACCCACGAGGCCGTAATGTCGGCGGACTCGCTCTTCGATGTACTCCAGATCGCAAAGCACGCGGTGCGCCCCTGGCCAGTCGCGCGCGAGGATTCGCTGGTACGCCAGCTCGTCGGCTGCGGTCGAAGAGCCGGAGCCCTCGCTCTCGAAGTACTCGGCCAGACGGCCGTGCCACCCGAGCCAATCTTCTTCCACGTAATGCTCTCGCACCCCTCGCGCCAGGGCTGCGTTCGCCAGCGAATAGAGCTCGCCCCGTCGACGCAAGTAGGGCCGCTCCTCCCGCAGGATCCGGCGCACCTCCTCGGGCGGAGCTTGGGCGAGGGCGCTCAAGTCATCGACAGCCAGCCCACTCCGGGACACGAGGAGAGTGCACAAGACCGAGCGAACGATAGGACGGCCATAGTCCTGTTCCAGACGCGCGATGACGAACTGGAAGAGATCCTCGACCTCTGGCGGCAACCGGTGGATTGTGTCCATCAGGAGATCGTACCGACCGAAGACGCGCAGTTCCTCCAGCGCCACGACGAGATAGAGAGGCAGGTTCACGCCGCTCTTGGTGAGGAGGCCATAGAGCTGATCCGGCTCCAAGCGCTTACGGTATCGCGCCAGGTACTGCTCGGCGATGCGGTGGCTGGTCTGTGGGGGTAGCGGCGGTAGGGGGACTTCGAGGTGCGCGCGATGGCGCAAAGCCCCCAGGACGGGCCCGGCCGACGAGCTGACAAGGCATCGGACGTGGACAGGCCAGCGGGCGGGCAGCCAGCGCAGTTGGTGCGCCCAATCGAGACGGTCGAGGTGGTCGAGGCCGTCGAGGATCAGGATTGCCTTTCGCTCCCGGGGGAGGGTCCGCACGAGCCGTGCGAAAGTTTCCTTCAAGTCCCGCAGATCGACAGGCGCTTCTTCCTGATTGCCGAGCAGGCGGAGGAGCGACTGGCCGAGATGGCGAAGAGTGAAGCGGAGGTTCGAGGAGCGTGGGCTCGCCCCCACGAAATGAGCAAGGATCAGGGTTTCGGGGTGAGCGGCGATCGCGCGATCCCAGGCCGCCGCGAGGACTGAAGACTTGCCCGAGCCGGGAGGACCGCTGACCACGAGCAATCCGCTCTCGTCTTCCCGCGCCAGGTAGGCGTCGATCTCGGCGTCGACCTCCGCGCGAGCCGCGTAGACCTCCTGCAGCGCGCTTGCGAAGGTTGCGTTGTGGTCGTCCTCCTCCGCCAACTCTCCCTGCGCCCGAGTCCTCTCGGGGTAGTCCTCGGCGATCTTACGCCACAGAAATTCGGAAACGAACGAGCCGAGGGGCTCGAGGTCGACGAAGCGCGACTGTTCGGGATCCCAACGCCCCTCGTAGTGGAAGGTCGCCGCTCCGGCGTCCTCGACAGCCCGGCGAAGCTTGGCAAGTCGACGCTGTGTCGAGGCCGATAGGGGCATCTCGTGCTGCACTTCCTCCGTCGCCTCGGATGTACGGAAACCCACGACGGCCCGCGGCGGGCCCCAGGGCAGGTTCAGGAAGTGCAAGATTCCTCGGGCCTGGATGGAAAGACCGGCCTCGGGGAAGCCCGCGCGTTCCAGGACGTCACCGGCGACATAGACTCGTCTCACCCACTCTTCCCCTTCCGCGCCTTGGGGAAGCTCCCCCAACCGGTACGCGTCCTCGGCGGGGGGCCTCGAGTAGAGCGCTTCCAGGGCCTCGCGCTCCTCGGCAGCGAGCGGCCCAACCGGGCTCTCGCCGGACATGAGACGATCCATGAACTGGATCCCGATCCGCTTCGGCGGTGGTACCCATCCATAACGGCTGCCCACGATGGCGACGAGGTACGCGCTGTTCTCGATCTCACGCAGCACGACATCCATGGGATCTTCATCCGCGCGGAGCCCCCACCGCAGGTCGACCGGGATGAGGTTCAGCCCTCTCTGCGAGCAC
>DATLFI010000257.1:0-4456 GCA_035524895.1 Thermoanaerobaculia bacterium
TCACCGTGCGGCGGTCGAGATCCACCGCCTGCACCTCGCGCACGTAGAGCTTCACCCCCGGCAGCAGCCGCCGCAGCGGGCTGATGGTGTCGGCCAGACCCACGCCGCCCGACACCACTTCGGGCAGCATCGGTTGGAACACGAGGTAGTTCTCGCGGTTGACGAGATGCACCTCTAGCTCCGGCAAACCGCCGCGGCGAGCAGCGCGCAGGAGGCGGCGCGCCACCTCGACACCGCCAAAGCCGCCACCCAGCACGACGACGCGGTGGACCTGGGTCATGGCCGAGAGCCTAGCGCCTCGCCGCCCACGGGAGCTGTACCTTCCCGTCGCCGCGACGGAGCCTCGATCCTACCGACGGATCCTTACTCCGCCGCGCGAAACTGCGCGTCCCACCGGTGCTCGCCCCAGTGGAAAGCCAGCAGCCACGATCCATCCCCTTGCGCCGAGGCCATGAGCTTCACCGCGAGCTCGGGGGTCAGGCCGTCGACCCGCGTGTGCTGCAGCGGCGCGCTCGCGACATCTGCGGCGGGGTCGTGCTGGGTGCCCCACACGTCTGCCTTCTCGTTGAAGACCAGCCGCCAGCCATCGCTGGTGCGCTGCAGCCACAACGAGTACACGCCCGGGTAGCCGGGCGCCACGTTCTCCTTGGGGACCCGCGTCTCGCCGAACGCGAGGTCGTGCTCTGTCGAGAGCTTGATCGCGGCGGCGTCGAAGAATCGCACGACCTTGCTTTCCGCCAGGGACTCCATCTCGGAGTACTCGCGTCCCGCGGTCTTCGGCATGCCGAACGACACACTCACCTTGGCGCCCCCAGGCAGCTCCGCCGTCGCGGTCTTGCGACTGAGCGGCCGGCGATCGGAGTCGTCGCTCTCGTTGTCGGCGTTCGGCGTCGGCCGGGCCGCTGTGGGCGCGCGCTCTCCGGGGGGAGCGTCGGGCGGGGGAGGGGGTTCCTGCGCGACCAGCGAGGCAGCGTGCGACGCGAAGAGAAGTGCTGCCAGCAGTCGTTTATGGGCCGCCCATGGACGACTGCCGTACCGGCCGGGCCCTGTCCCGGAAGCGCGCGCCGAGCGCGCGCGTGCCGCGCGTTGCCGAACGGGAGAACGTCGAACGCGCCCCACCCTACGGGAGATGAGAACAAGGCACCTTTGGGACAGCAGCACGGAGCCGTAGCGACGCGGCGCGGCGATGTCGTCGTGGATGCTCACGATGAGAGCTCCTTGCGCTTCGGGGGAGACCTAGGCCGAGATCGGGCGTCCATCGTAGCCGTCCCGGCATGGAACAGCCAACGGTCCGGCACCCCACTTCGTGTGGCGTGGGTAAGATGTCGCGGGAGGCCTTTCCACAGATGACCCTGGGAATCAGCACCGCTCCGCGGTTGCGCCGATGCGTACTTGTCGCGATCGTCGCCTTGTCCCTGTCGGTCGCCGTCGTTCTGTCGGTCGGCGTCGCGGCGGCGCAGGAGACGCAGGAGCCACAGGCCGCGAGCGCCGAGGCGGGTGAGCCTGCGGTGCAGATCAACCCGTTGCCCTTCACCGAGCAGGCACTCGCCAACGGCCGCAAGCACTACCTGCGCCTCTGCCAGACCTGTCACGGCTACGACGGCCGCGCTCTCGAGAACATCGACTTCGAGGCAACCGACCTCACCAACCCCGAGGCCTGGCGCTACGGCACGACGGATGGCGATCTCTTCCGCAGCACCAAGGACGGTGCTGGCCAGGACATGCCTCCCTTCGGCGTCCGGCTCGAGGATCGCCAGATCTGGGAGGTGGTCCACTTCCTGCGCAGCCTCGGCCCCGAGAAGCTGCGGCCGAAGTTGGTGCCGAACTTGGTGGAGGGGGAGGCGGAGGCAGAGCCGGCCGCTGCGGCCGAGGACGTTGCCGAGCCGCCGGGGCTGTGAACCAGGAGACCGGAAGCGGAGGAGACCGCTGGCCTGCGGAAGGCCGGCGGAGGCCGGCGCGGAGGACCGAGGGACGCGAGGCACGGAACACCCGAGCAACCTGAGAGAGAGGAAACGGCGATGAGCAAGTCCAACGAGCGCGCACCGGGCTCGGTCGAGACCGCCAAGGCTGCTGCTCCGGCAAAGCCGCCGCGCGCCGGTGAGGGCTCCGGCGTCTCACGGCGCGCCTTCGTTGCAACCGCCGCGGCGCTTGGCGCCGCCTCCTCTGCGCTGCGCGCCGCCACCACCGCTGCGGCCGGCGACGCCAACGGCCGCGCGATCCAGGTCCCGGCCGAGATCACGGCGACCCGCGACGAGGCGCCGAAGCCCGCCGACTTCCCGATGAACGGCGCGCAGGTGTTCGCTCGCGCCTGTGCTCAGGAGGGTCTCGCGGCGCTGTTCTGCTGCCCCGGCAACTACCAGGTGATCAACGCCATCGCGGCCGAGGGCATCCCGACCTACGGCGGTCGCACCGAGGGCTCGATGTGCGCGGCTGCGGACGGCTTCATCCGCGTCACCGGCGAGATCGCGGCGTGCTCCGGCACCGAGGGGCCGGGCTTCACCCACATGATCATGAACATCGGCGCCGCCAACGCCGCGCGCACGCCGCTGCTCGTGCTCGCGTCGAACATGACCTGGGGGGGCGACGACACCGAGCGCAACATCCAGCGCGGCTACCAGCAGGTCACCACCGAGGGGCTCAAGAAGTACGGCAAGCGGCTGATCGATCCCAAACGCACCTGGGAGTATGCCGGCTACGCCTTCCGTCAGCTCCGCAGCGGGCAGCCCGGCCCGGTGCACCTCGACTTCACCGGCGAGGTCGCGCGCGAGAGCTTCGAGAGCGCCGAGGGCTTGGAGTACTTCTACGACAAGTCGCGCTACCGCACCGACGCCAAGCCGCACCCCGGCCCGACCGAGCTGCGCCGCGCGGTCGAGATGATCACCACCGCCGAGCGGCCGATGATCGTTGCCAGCATGGGCGTGTTCTACGACAGGGCTTGGGAAGCGCTGCTGCGGGTCGCCGAGAGGAACGACATCGCGGTGGTCGAATCGGGCGCGCAGCGTGGCCACTTCTCCGACGGCCACCGCCTCTCGGCCTCGACCGCGCCCGACGCGCTGCTCTCCGCCGACCTCGTGGTCTTCGTCGGCCAGTACTCGATGCCGTACCTCGGCGAGTTCGCGTTCGACCCTGACGCCAAGTACATCCGCGTCGACCCCGCGCCCGAGGACATCGGACGCAACTGGCCGATCGACCTCGGCATCGTGTCGGGCGAGCGCGCCTTCCTCGAGGCGCTCGCCGAGGCGCTGCCACAGCGCCGCCGCGACGCGTGGGTCGCCGAGATCGCGAAGGCGCGCGATGCGTTCGAGGCCGAGAACGAGGAGTGGTACCAGCTCGGCCTGAAGCACTCCGCCAGCACCGGCACGCTGCACCCGGCGGTGCTCGCGCGCGACCTCGCGAAGTTCCTCTACGGCGAGAGCAAGCCCGGTCATCCCCCGAAGCACCAGACCACCTTCGTCGCCGGCGGCTACGGCGTCGCGCGCTACGTCCGCCGCTACGTCCGCGCCCACCGCCCCGGCCAGATCCTCAACGGCGCCTACCAGTACGGCGCTATCGGCCCCGACATCGGCTACACCGTCGGCGCCGCCGCAGCGATGCACCAGGGCACCGGACCCCAGAAGCCCTACCAGGGCGCGCCGGTGTTCGCGGTCACCGGCGACGCGGGCCTCGCCTACTCCGGCATGGAGATCGAGACCCTGGCCAAGTACAAGCTGCCCGCGGTGGTTCTGGTCTACAACAACAACGCCTGGGGCACCTACGGCGCCGCCCGCCGCGCCAACCGGTCGATGCACATGTACCTGTTCCAGGAGAACGTGCGCTACGACAAGCTAGCCGAAGGCCTCGGCGCGCGCGGCGAGTACCTGACCAAGCCCGAAGAGCTGATGCCGGCGCTGGAGCGCGCGTACGACATCGCGGTCAAGGAGCGCGTGTCGACGCTGCTGAACTGCCAAGCGGTCAAGGAGTTCTGGGAGAACGACTATCCCCCGGGGATGCCGCGCAAGGTGGAGCCGGGTTGCATGGCGTACTACCACTAGGTGGCGCATCCCTCCTGTTCCCTGGCCTCCCCAAGTCGTTGATCTTGCTGCTTCTCGTCTTCCCTGAAATACCCTAAGATTCCCGGAAGGCTGCTGACACTGGCGCTGACACGGCGCCACAGGCTGCTGACACGGCGACTTCGAAGGGCAGGAAGATGGCGGAGAAGCAGCGGCTCACGAGCGAGTACGTCGATCGGCTGGAACCCCCAGCGTCGGGGCACCGCATCGCGTGGGATGTCGACGTAGCGGGCTTCGGGGCGCGGGTGACCGCAGCCGGGGTCCGGGCCTACATCCTCAACTACCGAACCCGCGCCGGCCGGCAGCGGCGAATCACCCTCGGAAGGGCATCGGCCCTCACAGCGTCCCAGGCGCGCAAGCTCGCGAAAGAGGAGCTCGGGAAGGTCGCGGCCGGGACCGACCCGCAG
>DATLFI010000258.1:0-2834 GCA_035524895.1 Thermoanaerobaculia bacterium
CACACGAACGGCTACGACGAGGCGCTCGCCCTGCCCACGGAGGAGTCCGCGCGACTCGCGCTGCGGACGCAGCAGGTGCTCGCCGCGGAGTCGGGCGTGGCGGAAACGGCCGACCCGCTGGGCGGGAGCTACTACGTGGAAGCCCTGACGGACGGGATCGAGCAGCGCGCGCTGGCCTATCTGGCGCAGGTCGACGAGCTGGGCGGCGCGGCACGGGCGATCGAGTGGTTCCGCGACGAGATTCACGAAGCCGCCTACGCCCACCAGCGAGCGGTCGAGTCCGGCGAGCGGCAGATCGTCGGCGTCAACGTCCACCGCGACGACGCCGCCGCCGCGGTCGTGCCCGCACCGGAGTTCGCAACCCTCGAGGCCCAGCAGCGCCTTCGGGTCGAGGAGTTCCGGGCGCGCCGCGATGAGGCGACCGCGCGCACCACACTCGACGCCGTGCGAGCGGCCGCATGCGGATCCGACAATGTCCTGCCGCCGATGATCGAGGCCGTGCGTGCCGGCGCTACCCTCGGCGAGATCAGCGATGTGCTGCGCGGCGAGTGGGGCGAGTACCGGCGGGTAGCGGCCTGAGCGCGGGGACCCCAGATTTCCCCCGGACGAACACGGAACGGAACCGATGCCGACTTACGAATATCGCTGCGTCAATGGCCATCACTTCGAGCAGTTCCAGCGCATGAGCGAGGCGCCGGTGGCCGTGTGCCCGGAGTGCGGCGCCGCTGTCGAGCGCCTGCTCTCCTCAGGAGCGGGGCTCCTCTTCAAGGGGTCCGGTTTCTACATCACCGACTACCGTAGCGATAGCTACAGGAAGGCCGCCGCGAAGGACAGCGGCGGCGGCCCGAAGGCGGGGGACGGGAGCGAGAAGTCGTCGAGTGACGGGAGCGAGAAGTCGTCGAGTGGCGGGAGCGAGAAGTCGTCGAGCGGCGGGAGCGAGAAGTCGTCGAGCGGCGAGCCACCGAAGACCGGCGGCGCGAAGGCCTCTCCGGACAAGGAATGAGCGGTCCACTGGAAGCGCAGCTCGAGCGGATCGGCCGTGAGCTGGGCGGGGACGACGGGGTCGCCGTCCAGCTCGAGCGTCCGCGCAACCCCGAGCACGGAGACCTGGCCACGAACATCGCTCTCCTGCTCGGACCCCGCCTGCGTCGTTCGCCGCGTGACATCGCGCAGCAGGTGATCGAGCGCCTGGCCCTCGAGGACGCCGGCGTCGCATCCGCCGAGATCGCGGGACCGGGGTTCATCAACTTCCGATTCGCTGTGGGGCGCATTCAGTCGAGGCTGCGCGAGATCCTGGACGCCGACCGCGCCTACGGCCGCGCCGATACGGGCGGCGGGCGGCGCGTGCAGGTGGAGTTCGTGTCCGCGAACCCGACGGGCCCGCTGCATGTGGCCCACGGCCGGGGCGCGGCGCTCGGTGACGGCATTGCCGCCCTGCTCGAGTGGACCGGGCACGACGTGACCCGCGAGTTCTACGTGAACGACGCCGGTGCGCAGATCGACCGGCTTGCCGAATCGCTCGAGGCCCGCTGGCTGGAGCTGCGGGGCAGGGAAGCCGCGATCCCGGAGGGCGGCTATCACGGCGAGTACCTGCGGGAGATGGCGGCCGGGCTGGATCGCACGCATGGAGCTCCGCTCGGTGCGATGGACTCCGACGAGCGCCGGGCGTGGCTGCGGGACTGGGCCATCGAGCGGCTGCTGGAGGAGCAGGAGCGCGACCTTCGCGACTTCGGCGTGCGCTTCGACGTCTTCTACCGCGAGAGCCGCCTCTACGAGGAGCGCGCCCTCCAGCAGACCCTGGAGGATCTCGAGGCGAAGGGGCTCACTTATCGCAGCGAGGGCGCGACCTGGCTGCGCACCACCGATTTCGGCGATGACAAGGACCGCGTGCTCGTCAAAAGCGACGGGTCGTTCACCTACTTCCTTCCCGATCTCGCCTATCACCGGAACAAGGCGGAGCGGGGCTTCGAGCGCGTCATCGATGTGTGGGGCGCGGACCACCACGGCTACGCCCCGCGCATGCGCGGTGCCCTCGCCGCCATGGGTCTCGGCGACATGCTCGACGTCGAGATCGTGCAGATGGTCAGAATCATGCGCGCCGGTCAGGAGGCGAAGCTGAGCAAGCGAGCCGGGCAGTACGTGACCCTGCGCGAGCTGTTCACCGAGACCGGCGTCGACGTGGCGAGGTACTTCTTCCTGATGCGCCGCGGCGACACGCAGATGCTGTTCGATCTCGACCTCGCGCTCGATCACTCGGAGAAGAACCCGGTGTTCAAGGTCCAGTACGCGCACGCCCGCATGATGAGCATCTTCCGCAAGGCAGGCCTGGACGCCACGGTCGCTGCGCCAGCGGGACTGGAGCTGCTGACCGAACCGACGGAGGTCGAGCTGATCAAGCAGCTCCTCGAGTTCCCCGAGGTGGTAGCCCGGGCGGCGGCATCACGGGCGCCGCATATGGTATGCGACTATCTCGAGACGACCGCCGGGAAGGTGAACTCCTGGTACCATGCCGGCAATCCGAGCCGGAACCCCGAGCTGGCCGTGCTGGTCGAGGATGCGTCGCTGCGAGCGGCCCGCCTCACCCTTGCGCGAGCCATCCGCATCGTGCTGCGCAATGGACTGACGCTGCTCGGTCTCGATGCTCCCGATCGCATGGATCGCGAGGAGGCGGCATGAGTGTCCTCGTGGTAGGCAGCGTCGCACTCGACAGCGTCGAGACGCCGTTCGGGAGCGTCCACGAAGCCCTAGGTGGTTCCGCCACCTTCTTCAGCGCCGCAGCCTCGCTCTTCGCGCCCGTCCAGCTCGTCGGGGTGGTGGGCGACGACTTTCCGCTC
>DATLFI010000259.1:0-9858 GCA_035524895.1 Thermoanaerobaculia bacterium
CGGGCTGGTGTTCGACGGCAACATCCACTCGATCGCCGGCGCCTACTTCTTCGACCCAGAGCTCAACCGCACCGTCGCGGTGCACCCCGCGGTAATGGTCGAGTCGCTCGACAAGGTCTATCGGGCGAGACGCCTGCTCGAAGAGCTCGGGCTCGCATCGAGACCCGAGAATTGAGGGGAGTTCCGAGGCTGCCCGGCGGTGCGGAGGTCGATGCGGTGCGCCCTCACACCGCCAGAGCCTGCGCCGTCCGTCTCGGGTCGCCGCAGGCGCGGCTCGCGCCGCTCGCGGGGTCGATGAAGATGCCGTCGAAGGAGCCCAGCTGCCAGCACCAGGGGCTGACGACATCCCAAGAAATGCCACGCTTCGCGGCGCTCTCCCGCAACCGCGGCGGCACGTCCGACTCGACCAGCAGCCGGCCTGGAACGGCTCCGGTGAACGAGGGGCCGCCGAAACGCGGTCTATGCACGGACTCCTGGATCGACAGGCCGAAGTCGAGCAGGTTGACGGTGTTCTGCACGATGGTCTGGAGCAGGCTGGCGCTGGGCGAGCCGGAGGCCAGGATCGGACGCCCGTCACGCAGCACGATGTTCGGCGCGACGTACGCCGAGATGCGGTCGCCTGGCTTGGGCATCACTCGCAGGAAGTGGGCGCCGGCCGCGCACACGCTCACCCCCCCGGCAAAGAGCCCGTTCGTCCAAGGCAGCGACATGCACGAGTGGAGCACGGTGCAGATGTTTCCCTGACCATCGATCACGGTCACGTGGTTACTGCCGGCCGGCGGCGGCGGCGCGCTGGGCAGGGCGGGCAACGTGCTCCCCATCTGCAGCAGCTCGAAGCGGATGCGCGCATAGTCCTTGGAGAGGATCGTCTCGAGCGGCAACGGGTGGCTGCGCGGGTCGCGCTGTCGCGCCCCCTCCAGGTAGACCTCGTGTACGAAGCTCGCCATCAGCTGGAGCGTCTCGGCGCTCTCGGTGGGCGGACCCAGTCGCTGCAGGTCGAGCTGCTCTACCAGATTGAGGATCTCGATCAGGTGGGTGCCACCGTTGTCCGGCGGCGGGGACGCGAGCACCTCGTGACCGCGGTACGTGCCGCGCGCGGGACCAGGCCACCGCACCGCGTAACGCTCCAGGTCCGCGCGGGTCAGCACCCCACCGGCTCCGCTCACCACGCGCACCAGCTCCTCGGCGAAGGCCCCACGGTAGAAGAAGTCGCTGCCCTCGTCGACCAGCCGCTCGAGCGTGTCGGCGGCCCGGCGCTGCACCAACAGCGCACCCGGATCGAGCAGCGCGCCGTGGGCAAAGAAGATCTCGCGACCGTGGTCGGTGAGCCCGACGCGATGCGCCTGCGCGAACATCTCGCCCCATAGGAAAGGGTGGATCTCGAAGCCGTCCCGCGCGTAGCGAATGGCACCTGCCATGACCTGGCTCCGCGAAAGCGCCCCGAACCGCCGGTGTGCTTCCTCGAATCCCGCCCACCAGCCTGGCACCGCGACGCCGCGGCCACCGTCGAGATCGCCGGCACCGAAGCCCGGCAGGGGAGCCAGGGGAGCGTCCACGTTGCCGTTGCAGTAGAACGCCCGCTGCTGTGCAGCGTCCCAGTAGAGCAGGCACAGGCAACCGGTAATCGTGGTCATGTGCGGCTCGACCACGGTCTGGGCGATCGCCGCGGCGAGGGCGCCATCGCACGCGTTGCCCCCGGCGCGGAGCATCTGTACCGCCTCGTTGGCGGCGAGCGGGTGGGTGCAGATCGCCAAGCCGCCTTTGCTCCTCACGGCAGACTTGCGACCGAAAGACGCTGCATCGATCAGGCGCCGGCGTTCCTCGTCCGTGGGCACGGCCTGCGCCGAAGCTGTGACGGGACCCCTCGGCATCGCCAGCGCGGTCGCGGTCGATCCGCGCTGAGCTGGTAGCAACGGTGCCGCCGCACCAGCGAGCGCACCGCCGGCGAGCAGCGCGCGTCGGGTCATGTTCGTCGGCCGACTCCTCATCGTCCCTGCTCCCTGTGTGGCGCCGCTCCCTGTTTGGCGCCACCCGCCATCACCCTACTCGACGCCAAGGACGATCCCTCGGTGCAGATCCCTCGGTGCCATGCAGGCGGTACGCTACACCGCACTGCCGCTGGTTCCGCACGCCGTCACCATTTCCCGAGACCGACCTCGAGGAGGCACAGCATGGTTGCAAAGTCAGCGCCCGGTCCGGAACGCACCGTTGTCGTCCGCGGCTCGGGCAGCGGTATTGCGCAAGACATCTCCGTACGCGACCATCGGCTGGTCGCCGACGAGCTGGCCGGTGTGGGCGACGGCGCCGACCGCGGACCCGATCCCTACGAGCTCCTGCTCGCCTCCCTCGGAGCGTGCACGGCCATTACCTTGAGGCTCTACGCCGAGCGCAAGGGCTGGGCCCTCGAGGATGCCGAGGTGCGCCTGCGACATCGGCGCGTCCACGCCGACGACTGCGCGGACTGCGAGACCAAGACCGGGTTCGTCGACAGCATCGAGGTGGAGGTGACGCTCCACGGCGCGCTCGACGCCGAGCAACGCGAGCGCCTGCTGCAGATCGCCGGCCGCTGCCCGGTGAACCGAACTCTCCAGAGCGAGATCAAGATTCGAGAACGGTTCGGCGCGCAGGGCTGACCGCGCGGGCCACAAGGGCGGGGCCACAAGGGCGGGGCCACAAGGGCGGGGCCATCAGGGCGACAGCCGTTCGCGTCGCCAGGTCTCGCGGTCACGCCGGTACAGCATGCGATCGTGGAGCCGGCTCCGCCTTCCCTGCCAGAACTCCCAGCGTTCCGGCGCCAGCCGGTACCCGCCCCAGTACCAAGGCCGCGGTAGGTCGTCCTGGCCGGCGAATCGGGCCTCGGCCTGCTGCACCCGGAGCTCGAGCTCGGAGCGGCCACGGATCACGACGCTCTGGGCAGACGCCCAGGCGCCGATGCGGCTGCCTCGATCGCGACTGGCGAAGTACAGGTCGGACTCCTCGCTCGAGACGCGCGACACGATGCCTTCGACCCGAATCTGGCGGTGCAATGTCGGCCAGAAGAACGTCAGCGCCGCGCGGGGGTGCCGCTCCAGCTCGCGTCCCTTGCGGCTCTCGTAGTTGGTATAGAACACCAGACCGTGCTCGTCGTACCCCTTCAGCAGCACCATCCGCACCGACGGCTGGCCCTGCTCGTCCACCGTGCCTAGGGCCATCGCCGTGGGCTCGGGAACTTCCTGGGCCACGGCATGGTCGAACCACTCGCGAAAGACCACCAGCGGATCGAAACCCAGCCTGTCCTCGGTCAGGGGTTCGAGCTCGGCTGGCTCGGCGCTCGCAGGTTGGTTCGATCTCGATCGAGAGTCCATCGCAGACACCTTCTCCTCGGTCTACAGTCTCCAGCCACCGGCCCGGTCGCCTAGAGCACGCCGAGCTCGGCCCGGCTCCCGCCCGCCACGAAGTATCCACGATATCCACGCTCATAGATCGACGCTGCACCGCAGCGGCGACAGCCAGCAACCGGAGCCCACCCATGTCCGACGACACACGCTCGCACGCCCGCCTGTGCCTCCTGCCAGCTCTAGTCTCTATCCTCGTCCTGACGCCGCCGACTCTCGCCGCCGACTGGCCACAGATCGGGGGACCGACGCGCGATTTCGTGGTGCCCGGCGCCCGCCTTGCGACTACCTGGCCCGCCGACGGCCCGCGCGTGCTGTGGCGGCGGCCGCTGGGTCCCGGCTACTCGGGGATAACGGTCGTCGGCGACCGCCTCTTCACCATGGTGCGCACAGGAGAACGCGAGTCGGTGGTGGCCCTGCGCATGGCGGACGGCAGCGAGCTGTGGCGCCACACCTACGACGCGCCGATCGATCCCGAGATGGCGATGGAGCACGGCACCGGCCCCCACGCCACGCCGCTCCACACCTCGGACGGTCTCTACACGCTCGGGGTCCGCGGCAAGCTCCTGGCCCTCGACCCGGCGAGCGGCGCCGTGCGCTGGCAGCGCGAGTTGGTGACGGAGCTCGGCGCGCCGCTGCTCGACCGCGGCCACGCCGCGAGCGCGCTCGCCTGGGGCGACAACCTGATCGTGCCGCTCGGCGGCGAGAGTCGTGCCGTGGCGGCCTTCGCGCGAGCGTCGGGCGAGCTGGTCTGGCGCAGCGCCGACTTCGCCAACAGCTACTCGTCACCCACGCTGATCCAGCTCGGCGGCCGGCCACTGCTGTTGCTGTTCGGCTCCGACGGCCTCCTCGGACTCGACCCGGACAACGGCCGCGTGCTCTGGACCCAAGAGCACCCGACCATGTACGGCCTCAACATCAGCATGCCGGTGTTCGTGCCGGCCGCTGACGGCAGCGGCGTGTTGTTCCTGTCCTCGGCCTACGATGGCGGCAGCCGCGCCCTGCGCATCCGCAGACAGGAAGACACGATCACAGCCGAAGAGCTCTGGGCCAACAAGCAGATGCGCCTGCACATCGGCAACGCCATCGTGCAGAACGGCACGGTCTACGCCTCGAGCGGAGACTTCGGAGCGGTGCCGCTCGCCGCCGCCAGCCTCTCGACCGGCGAGATCCTGTGGCGCGACCGCGCCTTCGCCAGGGCCGGCCTCGTGCTGGCCGGCGACAAGCTGCTGGTGCTCGACGAGGACGGCGTCCTCGGCCTGGCCACTGCCTCGCCAGCCGGTCTCACCGTCCACGCGAAGGTCGACCTGTTCCAGACGCGCGTCTGGACACCGCCGACGCTGGTCGGACGCACGGTCCTCGCGCGCGACCAGGAGGACATCGTCGCGCTCGAGCTGCCGTAGCGGAAAGGACTTCGGCGGGCCGCTACACGCCCTCGGCGTAGTTCGCCGGGTGCCCGGTCTGGAACACGACGACTCGCTGGCCCTCACGAATTTCGCCGCGCTCGTGGAGCAGCTCCAACGCGGCGAGCGCGAGCGCTCCTTCGGGACCGATCACGAGCCCCTCCGAGCGGGTATAGCGCGCGGCGACCGCGTCGAGGCCCCCTTCGTCGATTGCCAGCGCGACACCGCGGCTGCGTCGCAGGGCTCGCAGCACCAGGAAGTCGCCGACGCCCTGGGGAACGCGCAGGCCCCACACGCGCGTGCGCGCGTCGGCCCAGGGCTCTGCGGTCTCCTCGCCGCGTTCGAACGCGCGCACCAGCGGCGCGCAGCCAGCAGCCTGTGCAACGACCAAACGTGGCCGGTCCGAGCCGAGGAGTCCCAGACATTCCAACTCATGGAATGCCTTGTCCATCCCGACGATCCCGGTGCCGCCACCGGTCGGGTACACGATCCAATCCGGCAGTCGCCAGTCGAGCTGCTCGGCGAGCTCGAGCCCCAACGTCTTCTTGCCCTCGACGCGGTACGGCTCCTTGAGCGTGGCGAGCGTCCAGAAGTCGCCCGGGAGGCCGGCGAGGTGCGCCCCGGACTCCACCAGGGTGCGGCCGGCGCGAAAGACCTCGGCCCCGTACGCGCGGCACCGCTCCTCGACGGCCCGCGGCGTGTCGAGAGGCATCGCGACCCTCGCGGGCAGACCCGACGCGGCGGCATAAGCGGCGAGCGCGATGGCCGCGTTGCCGGCGCTCGGAAGCTGCACACCTCCAGCGCCGAGCTCGCGCGCGCGGTTGACGGCGAGCGAAAGACCGCGGTCCTTGAACGATCCAGTCGGGTTCCCCGCCTCCTGCTTGAGCAACACCTCGACGCCACCCAGCGCCGCGCGGCGTAGCGGTACTAGGGGCGTGCCACCCTCACCGAGGTCGACACGGGCGCCGAAGTCGAGTAGCGGGAGCAGCTCGCGGTAGCGCCAGAGCGTCCACGGTCGCCCCGGCAGCGCGGCCCGGAGCGCAGCACCCCGCGTCGCGTCGAGCCCGTACTCCACGAGCCAGGGCCGGCCGGCCGGTGAAAGGAACGAAGGCTGGTCCAGCTCGCCCGCATCACCGGACCATGGGCAGCGAAGACGCTCGGCCCAGCGCCCGCTACGTTCCAAGGCCAATGGCTCGGCTGGCAACACTCCTCCGTCGTGCGGTGGTCTCGCGCCGTTCGTCGCGCATCGCATTGTAGAGTGCCCCAGCTCCTGGTCGTCAGCCGGCGGACGACGCCCGCACCGCCTCGAATCCTGGTTCGCCCTCGATCCATGCCTGTGATGCATTCCGGAGAGCTCCCAGAAGACCCATGGCCGATGATCGAGCGCGTGATGGCACGCGTGGCGCGCCGCCAAGCGCTGTCGGTCGACGAGGCGGAGGACTTCACGTCGTGGGCTCGGCTGCGCCTGCTCGAGGGAGGCAGCGCCACGCTCGCGAAGTTCGAGGGCAAGAGCACACTCGAGACCTTCCTGCGGGTCGTCCTGCTCAACCTCTTCCGCGACTACCGCATCGCGAAGTGGGGCAAGTGGCGGCCTTCGGCTGTGGCGCGCCGGCTGGGTCCGGCGGCGATTCGGCTCGAGACCCTGATCTTCCGCGACGGCCTGAGCTCCCGGGAGGCCGTGGCCATCGTCTCGTCTCAGCTCGGGAGCTCGACTCCGGCGGTCGAGATCGAGCGACTGGCGGAGCGCCTGCCGGTCCGGTCGCGGCGGCGCTTCGAGCGCGAGGAAGCCTTGCACGAGGTACCGGCGCTTGCGGCGGACGGCGAGAGTGCCGTGGTCGCGCGCGAGCTCGAGCCGAAGGTGCGACAGACGCAGAGCGCGCTTCGCGCCGCGCTCGGGCTCCTTCCGCCCCAGGACCGCCTCGTGCTCAAGCTCCGCTTCCAAGAAGGGCTCAAGATCGTCGAGATCGCGCGGGCCCTGGGCATCGCTGCCAAGAACCTCTACCCTCGTCTCGAGCGCTGCGTGTCGCTGCTGCGGCGCGCGCTCGAGGAAGAGGGGGTGACTGGCGAAGACGTGCGGAGGTTGCTCGACTGGGAGGACCTCGACCTGAACGTCGACTACCAGCTCGAAGGCATCGACGATGCCAAAGCGCCGGAGCCTGGGCCGGGGAAAGAGCCGGCCCAGGGCCGCGAAAATCACTCGGCCGATCGACCGAGAAACGATCGAATGTCCGTCTAGCTATATGCAAGCACGTGCGGCGACGAGCCGCGCGCGCTGGATCGCCACGCAGACAACCCGTGATCGCCAACAACGACCCGAACGCTGCCGCGACACCGCTCGATCTCGAGCAGCTCGCGGCCTATCTCGACCGGCGGCTGCCGCCGCAGGAGGGCGCCGCCATCGAGGAGCGCCTTGCCGAGGACGACGAAGCCTTCGAGCTCTTCGCTGAAGCGGCACGCCTCGCGGAGGCTCCCGCGCCGCCTGCAGGGGAAGTCGTGGATCTGAGCCTCGGAGATCGTCGTCGAGCCGCGACGCGCTGGATCGGCCCGCTGGCCGCTACGGCGGTCGTGCTGCTGGCGTTGGGGCTTGCGACGCTGCAGCCGTGGCGCGGCCTCTCCAGCGTTGCCAGCGCGACCTGGGTCGCGGCGCTCCCCGCGGGCGACGATCTCGCGGACATCCTGGGCGATCGTTGGACCGAGGCGGCGTGGTCCGAGTACCGCAGCGCACCCGGCCCCCTCGCCTCCCCCCTCTTCCCGCCCGAGGTCGCGGCCTTCCGCATCGGCGCTCGGACCGTCGATCTCGCGGCGGCACTGCGCGCGGACGACGCCGCCACCGCCTCGGCGCTCGCGGCACAGCTCGAGTCGCTGTATCCGAGTCTCGAGTCGACCACCGCCGCGACCATCGTGATGGCGCAGCTCGCTCTGACCCTGGAACAGGCGGGTACGCAGGCAGCCGCGCAGGATCTCGCCAGCCTGGACGAGCACCACGGCGTCGAGCCGGCCCGCTACTACGAGACCGGCAGGTGGGCGGAGAGCGCGCGGCTGGCCGCGCGGGCCGGCGCCCGGCCGTTCTTCGAGAGCCGGCTGTGGTCGCGCGGTCTGCGCGCGCTGCAGCGCCAGGCGCAGGACCCCGAGCTGCGACAGCTCGCGGAGCGACTTCCCGGATCAGCGCCTCCGGACTTCGCGGTGCTCGTGACGGAGCTCGACGCAGTGATCGCTTTGCTAGGCAACGGCGACGCTCGCCTCGCGCCACCGACGAGCGACTGAGCCCGCTCAACTACCTCGGCACCGGCTGCCGCGAATACGCGCGCATAGCGCCCGGCGCCGCCAGCTACACTCCGCGCTCCGTTCCGCTCCGTGCCGCTCCGTGCCGCTCAGTTCCGCTCCGCTCCGGGCCGCACCGTCCTCGGCGGCGCAACACCCTCACCACCCCTCCCCGCGACCTGCTCGTGTTCTACGGCTGGAAAATCGTCGCCGTCTGCTTCCTCACCCTGTTCGTCTCGGTGGGGTTCGGCTTCTACTCCTTCGGAGCGTTCTTCAAGGCGCTCGCCGAGGAGCTGGGGGGCTCGCGCTTCGGTGTCGGTTTGGGCCTCTCGGTCTTCACGGCGACGAGCGGCCTGCTGGGCCCGATTCTCGCGCGCGCGCTCGAACGTGGCTCGATTCGCAACGTCATGTCGACGGGCGTGCTCCTGCTGTGTGCGGGATTTCTGGCGCTCTCGCGGATCGACTCCCTCGGCCAGTTCTACATCGCCCTGGGCGCGCTCGCTGTCGGCGCGGCGCTCATCGGCAGCCTCCCGTCCTCCACGCTGGTGGTGAACTGGTTCGAGCGCCGGCGCGGCACCGCACTCGGGATCGCCACGATGGGGATCTCGGTCTCGGGAATCGTGATGGCGCCGGTCGCCACCGCGCTGATCCAGCGGCTCGGCTGGAGGACCGGCTTCGTGGTCTACGCCGTGCTCACGGTGATGCTGGTGTTGCCCGCGGTTCGCGCGATCGTGGTCAACCGTCCCGAGGACCGTGGCCTCCGACCCGACGGCGATGCCGCGATGAGCCGAACCGCCCTGCCGCCCCAGCCGCGTCGCGCCACCGGCCGCGCCGCCAAGGTGGCCGGCGAGCTACCGGCTACCGGCGGCGCCTACGCACTCTCTCCGCCGCCGCGACCCACCACGACCGCCGGAGCCATGCGCCAACGCTCGTTTTGGGTCATCGCGCTGGTGGTGTCGCTGAACTTCTGCGCCAACGGCGCGTTGTTGACCCACCTCATCCCGCACGCCACGGACCTCGGGTATCGGCCTGCGCTCGCGGCACTCGTGCTGTCGGTCGTCGCGACCCTGGGCGCTGCCGGCAAGCTGCTGTTCGGCTGGATCAGCGACCACGTCGACGTGCGCTCGGCGATGGCGCTTTCGGCAGTGCTGCAGACCGCGGGCGTGCTACTGGTGCTGGTCGTCGACTCCTACCCCGGGCTGCTCCTGGCCGGCGCCATCTACGGGCTGGGCATGGGAGGCCTGGTGCCGCTCTGGGGCGCGATGATCGGCGCCGCCTTCGGGCGACTCGCCTTCAGCCGCGTGATGGGCGCGATGAGCCCGTTCATCCTGCCGCTGCAGGTAGCCGGTGTCCCCTACGCAGGCTGGGTGTTCGACACCACCGGTCACTACGCCCCAGCGTTCCGCGTGTTCGCCGGGGTGTACGCTCTCTCGATCGCAGCCCTGCTCTTCCTCCCCCTCCCGCCCCCGAACACAACGACGAACGTGGACTAGCCGCCACGTACGTACCCGGGACTCGCCCTCAGGTCAGAGGCCGGCTGCCACCCGCCGCTTGGCGACCGACTTCTTCTTGGTCGCCGAGCGCTTGACTGCGACGCGCTGCTTCTCCGCGCCGGTCTGCTTCTCGGAAAGGACCTTCAGCTTGCGCTCGAGGATGCCGAAGGCATCGCGAACGAGGATCGGCAGCGGTTGCAGCGGATCGCTGTCGGTCTTCGGGCCGACCACCGCGACCAGCTCGCGCCCCGGAGGCACCATGCAACGGATCCGCACCCGAAACCGGTTGGCGTGGGTGTTGTTGCGGTGCGGCTTCGACACGCCCAC
>DATLFI010000260.1:0-20758 GCA_035524895.1 Thermoanaerobaculia bacterium
CGCGTTCGTTCGCCTCTTTCCGATCGACACGCGGCTGGAGCTCGACATCGAGAACTTCGGAGCCTCGATCGCCTACAAGTTCGGCAGCTTCTCGCTCGGGGTGAGCGCGAACTACTACCAGTTCGAGATCGCGGCGCTCACCAGCCGTTTCGACACCGCGCTGGTGGCTCCGTTCACCGAGCCCGGTCAGTTCTTCGGCCCGCCGCTCTACTCTCCCGCCAACGTGATCGCGACCCAGGTGCAGAGCGGCAACGACGAGGATCTCGGCATCAACGTGGGGTTCCTCTGGGAGCTCAACCCGAAGTTCATCCTCGGCGGTTCGTATCGTGATGGCGTGTCGTTCGACTACGACTACGTCGTCGCCTGCGGTCCGGCCGATCCAGTGAGCTGCAACTTCCCTCCGCGGGTCGGCGAGCCTCGGTTCAACGTGCCGTCGGTCTGGGGCGTGGGCATCGCCATCCGGCCCACCGACCGGTTCACCATCGCCATCGACTACCACAACGTCGAGTACTCGGCGCTGACCGAGACCTTCGTGAATCTCGCGGAGCCGTCGAACGTCCCCGCGGACTTCGTGGTCGACGACGCCGACGAGATCCACCTCGGTCTCGAGTACGTGTTCGCGAACTTGCGCAACCCGATCACGATCCGGGTCGGCGCCTGGGAAGACCCCGCGCATCAGATTCGCTACACCGGCAATGCGCCGACGACGAGCCTCGTGCTGTGGTCGGGTTCGAACCTGGCCGAGGACGAGACGCACATCACCGGCGGGCTCGGCTTCACTCTCGGCGAGAATTTCGGCATCGACCTCGCCGCCGACTTCTCCGAGCGCGTCGACATCATGGCGATCTCGGCGTTCTTCCGATTCTGAGCTCGACTCCCTTTACTCGCCGCCGCCGTTGCGGAATAGCGCGAGGAACGGTGGCGGGAAGTACCGGTCGCTCGGCTGCAGGTCCGGAGCGGCGGAGCGCGCGAGGCGGATCGAGTCGAGCGCGTCGCGTCGCTGCGACTCGTCTCCTTCCAGCGAGTAGACCGCGAAGCTGGCCGCCGCTCGGAACAGGTGCGCCTGGGCCTGCACGCGCGGATCGGCGAAGGGCGGGCTGGTGATGTCTGCTAGCAGATCGAGCGTGCGCGGGTAGTCGCCGCGGAAGTAGGCGTCCACCGCATCGACCAAGGCTGGAGGGGGGGTCAGCTCTCGGCCGGCCGGGACGCTCGGCGTTTCCCGCGGCGTCGTGCGGTCCAAGGGAACGCTGCCGGCGGCGACGGCGCGCAGGTCGTCGGCGAGGTCCTGGAAGCCACGGTCTGCCGCGGCAGCGAGGTCGACGGCAGCGCGGAGCGCGACCGGGTCGCGCGAGGAACCACTCAGAGCGCTCCGCGAGGTGTCGAGCTCGGCGGCGAGCTGTTGCTCGCGCCGCCCCAGGTCGGGCGTTCGAGCCCAGGCGCCGCGCGCGTCCGGTCGTTCGCGCGCCGTGAGGAGACTCTGTCGAGACTGCTCGGCGGCGAGGATCGAGGTTTCGAGACGGCCGGCCAAGGCACCGGCCTCCTGGCTGGCGCGCTGGTCGCGCGCGACCTTGGCCCGCAGGTCCGTGGCCATTCGGCCGTAGGCGCCCGAGGCGCGTTCTGCGAGGCTGACCGCGCGCTCGTAGTCGGCCGCACCCGCCCCCGACTTGCCCGCGAGCGCTTCGGCTTGATCGAGCTGCTCGCCTGCCTCGCGATCGCCGCTCGCCATGGTCTGATCCCTGCGCCAGACGGACTCCGCGGCGGGTTGCCGGCGAAGGCCCGCGAGGTCATCGCGGGCGGCTCGCGCCTTGGCGATCGCGGTCTGCGCCTCCTGCTGGGCCCCCCGCAGCGCCGTCACGGCCCCAGAATCGCGCCGTGCGGCGGCGTCGCGACGCAGGGCCACGAAGGACTGCTCGGCCTTTTGCGCCAGGTCCACGGCCTGGCGAAGGCTCGGCAGGTGTGATGCTTGGATCGCCCCGACCGCGCCCTCGTTGGCCGCCTGGAGCTGCGCCATCGCAAGCTGCCGGCGCTGCTCGAGGTCGGACTGGGCGCTGAGGACGGCGGCGAGCTCCGCGTCGGCGGCAAGGTCCGTCGCCGCGCGCTGGGCCGCCGCGAGGGCCTTCTCGGCGGCTCCGGTCGCCGTGGCCATTAGCTTGTTGAGGCAGCGGGCGCGCTCCTCGAGCATCGGCCTGTACTTGTCGGGCTCGCGGTCCGGCGCCACGCGTTGGACGTCGGCCTGGTCGAAGTAGGGCAAGGCCTCCTCGCAGCGCTCGAGCTTTGCCAGCGCCATGCCGAGGTAGGCGTTGGGGATGTAGCTGATGAAGCGATTGCTGAAGATCGAGACCTTGGCCCGGTCGTCCGATGGGCGTTCTGCAATGGCCGCACCCATGTGCTTGACTACTTCTTCCCAACGCCCTTGGTCCGAGGCCTTCACGCCTTCGCGGAAGCTGACTTTCCAGTCGCCGAACGCCGGTGCGGCCAGCAGCAGCGCGGTCGCCGCGGCACCGACACTCCGGAGGGCTCGCGTGTTGCTCACCAGCCTAGATCCCGGAAGTAGGCAGCGGAGTCGGCGGCGTCGAGAACTACGGTCTGGCGATCGGTTTCGCCGCCGATCGCGAGCGTCACGGTTTGCTCTTCTGCCACCGCGGGGTGCCGTAGCGTCACCTGGTACTCGCCGTGAGGCAACTGCAGGCGGAGCGGCGTGAATGGGATCGACGGCAGCGGTTGCGACACTCCGTCGGCGTCGACGATCCCTGTGACCTCGGCCCATGGAGTCGCGCTCAACAGGAAGGTGCCGGCCGCGACGCCCGTCGTCGGGTCGCCGCCGAGCCAGCGCACCACGGCCACTCCCGCAAGGATCAAGGCCAGCAGAGCTGCGGCGGCCAACGCCATCGGCTTCCAGCGTATCGAGCGCGATGCCGCACCCGCGCCGGACAGGGGCACCGCGACCGAAGACGGCGTCCGTTGGTGCGTGGGGACTGCGGTGGCTGTCGCTGCTTCTCTCTCCGCCGCTGGTCGCAAGTCGGTCAGCGAGACCGTCGAGCCATGGGGCGCCGGCCGGAACGCCGTCTTCGCCTCGCCGGCGCGGCCGGCCTCGAGCAACTTCAGCACGCTCGAGACTTCGGGGTTGTCGGGGTCGAGCTCCTGCGCGCGCTGGACCGCCGCGGCAGCCTCCTCGAGCTGACCCCGTGCCATCAGCTCGCGGCCCTCTCGGATCCTCTGCTGCACGCGGATCTGGCGGCCGAGCGCGATCAGCGAAGGGCCGTCGCCGAGCTGTCCGCAAGCGTTTGCGTGGGCAGCCTCCGCTTGCTCCAGGGCGCCGGCAGCCAGCCACTCTCGGATCTCGGTAACCGCGATGGTCATGTGCGCGCTGTCCTCGAGCGGCTGGGAGGCCGTTTGAAGCTGGCGCAGTCGATCGTGGAGGGTGCGGAAGGGTAGCGCGTTGCCGAAGCTCTCTTGTGCGTCGATCAGGGCGCGCGCGGCACGCTTGAGATCGCCGCTCTCGAGCATCCCCTCGATCTGATTTCGCGCGGCGGTCATGGCCTGCTGTCGAGGCAGCTCCGTGGAGGACGGCAGCGGCGGGGGAGCTCCGGCTCCGGTGACGCTGAAGTCGAGCCCGTTCGCCCGGACCTGCTCGATGACCCGCTGCAAAGACACGACAACGTCGCGGAAGTTCTGGATGCGCTCGACCGGATTCTTCGCGACGCATTGCTGGATCAGCAGGTCGAGCTCGGGAGGGCAGTCGGACCAGAGTTCGGTCAGGCTCGGGGGCTTCTGGTTGAGGATCTGGAAGAAGAGCGCCGAGATGTTGTCGGCACCGAACATTCGCTTGTACGTGAGCAGCTCGTACGCGAGCACGCCGTACGAGTACACGTCGGAACGCTGGTCGACGACGTCGCCGCGGAGCTGCTCCGGCGAGAGATAGGCGGGCGTGCCGAGCGTGGTCCCGGTCTGGGTGAGCTGGGTCTCGGTCTTCGCCAGCTTGGCGATGCCGAAGTCCATGATCTTGACGCGGTCGTCGTCGAGGATGCGCAGGTTGCTGGGCTTGATATCGCGATGGGTGATGCCGTGCTCGTGCGCGAAGCCGAGGCCCTGAGCCGTCTGCAGGAGATAGTCGAGCTTGGTGGTCAGTGGGATCGACTCGCGGCGACCGATCTTCTCGTCCAGGTCCTCGCCCGAGAGGAACTCCTGGACCAGGTACGGCGTCTCGCCCTCGTACCCGAAGTCGTAGATGATCGTGATGTTCGGGTGCTCGATGCCCCCGCCGATCTCGGCCTCGCGGAGGAAGCGGCGACGCGTTTCCTCGTGGGAGGAGCTGCAGGTCTTGATGGCGACCTGGCGCTTGATGAACGGGTCGCGGCCTTGGTAGACGACGCCGAAGCCACCCTCGCCTATGCGGCGCAGGATCTCGTACTTGCCGGCTTTCTCGAGCTCCGCCACCTCTCAGCCCCGTCAGAGCCAAGCCCGGCCGGAATGGAGCCGGGACAGGTCGGCCAGCTTATCAGCGAGTCATCTGCGAGCGCGCGGAGTCAGAGTGATCGTCAGCCGCTGCCCGTCCCGCAGGTACACGACCTCGACCGGCTGGTCCACCTTCACCGAGTCGAGGGCGAAGGTGTAGTCGTAGATGTTCTTGATCTCGTGGTCGCCGAAGCGCACGATGACGTCGCCGGCGCGCAGGCCC
The DNA here is from genome assembly GCA_035524895.1 of Thermoanaerobaculia bacterium. GTDB lineage: Bacteria > Acidobacteriota > Thermoanaerobaculia > Multivoradales > Multivoraceae > DATLFI01. The sequence continues at coordinate 4,679 of DATLFI010000260.1, forward strand.
GCGGCCTCGGCGGGTCCGCCCCCGATCACGCCGCCCAGGAGTAGGCCCTCGACCTCGGTGCTGTAGTCGGGGATGGTCCCTGTGAACGCCCGCACCGAGTCGCGATCGCCGGTGCGGCTGGCTGCTTGCTCGACGCGGACGTATTCGGGGGCCGAGTCGGCGTTGGCGAGCCGCAGCGTCAGCGTCTCGGTGAAGTCCGTTATGCGGGCGAGGTCTGAAACATTGACCCGCTCTGAGCGGTCGGTGGGGCGGTGGTAGTCCTCGTGGGCGCCGGTGAACAGGTTCAGAGTCGGGACCTCGGCGCCGTAGAACGCAGCGCTGTCGGTGGGCAGGTAGGGATCGGCCTGCACTGCAAGGTCGAAGCCCGCCAGCACGTTGGCCTGTTCGAGCAGCCGTGCCCACGCCGGGCTCGACCCCGCCCCCTGCGCGGTCAGACGGTTCTCGCGCATGCGCCCGACCATGTCGAGGTTCAGGTAGGCGGCGATCTCTCCAGGAGGAATGCCGCCGTTCTGGAGGAAAGCGTTCGAGCCCAGCAGCCCCAGCTCCTCGCCAGACCAGAACGCCAGCACGATGTGCCTATCGAAGCGGGCGCCTCCGAGCGCTCGGCCCACCTCGAGCACAGCGGCCACACCTGAGGCGTTGTCGTCGGCGCCGTGGTGGATGCCACCGACCTCCTCGACGCGGGCCAGCGAGTTGCCGCCGCGGCCGCGCCCGAGATGGTCGTAGTGGCCGCCGACCACGACGTAGGGCTTGTTCGCCGTCGAGCCTGCGCCGCGCAGCATGCCCACGACGTTGATGCCCTCGCGGCGCTCGCGCTCGAGCCGAACGTCGACTCTCGCCTGCAGCCCCGTCAGAGCGAAGCCGGCGATGTGGGGGTTGCCGCTGTCGAGCTCACGCTGGACCGACTCGAGATCGCGCTCGCCCGGCAGCGCGGCGAACATGGCTCTGGCAACCTCTCCCCCGATGCTTGCCGCGACGATGCCCGAGCCCGCTGCGGCGGTATCGAATGTCATCGGCACGGTTTCCCCGGCACCCGCCGAGCGCGGTCCAGTCACCACCAGGAGCGCGCGCGCGCCGTGGCGGCGTGCCAGCATCGCCTTGTAGCGCAGCCCGGAGTAGCGCGCTAGCGTCGCTCGAGCCTCCCCAGTGGCGTCCTCGGGCGAGTAGCGCAAGACCAGCACGATCTTGTCTCGCACGTCGAGGCCGGCATAGCTGTCGTAGCCGAAGTCGTTGCCGTCGGGCACCTCGAGGCCGTAGCCCGCGAACACGACGTCACCCTCAGCCACGCCGGGCTCGGAGAAGGCCAGGGCGAGGACGTCCTGCGCGCTCGTGAAGTCGCGCCGTTGGTCGCCGCTCGTGAGTCCGAGCCCCGAGCCAGTGTCGCGCGATCCGGCGGTGAACTCGAACGGCTGCTCGAAGGACTCGTACCCGGGAAGCGGTGAGGCGCCGACCTCCCGCAGCATCGCGGACAGGTAAGCAGCCGCGGCGCGCTCGCCGTCGGTTCCGGTGAGCCGCCCCTCGAGCTGCTCGGAGGCGAGATGCTCGATGTGGGCGCGCAGAGCGGCTTCAGGATGCGGATCGGCGTTCGAGGGGCGCGCCGCCTGAGCGTCGATCGGCGCGGCGAAGGCCGCCAGGCACAGGGTGACCAGCGCGGGCAGGGAGCCAGCGCGGATCCAGGGACGCAGTCTCGATAGGTCAGGACGATTCACGGTGCGCTCCCGGGATGATGCAGGCGCGGAGGCGCTGCGGCCAGTGCCCGCTGCGCCGCCTGGTGGTTCCAGTCCGCGATGTAGAGCTGCGCGCCCTGCCCGCCGTGGCGGCTCGAGGTCCACACGAGACGCCGCCCGTCGGGGCTGGGCACCGGCAGGCCGTCGAAGCCGTCGCTGAAGGTGACGCGCACCGGCTCCTTGCGCCCCTCGATGTCGACCAGGAAGACCTCGAAGTTGGAGAAACCCAACTTGTTCGATGCGAACAGCAGGTACTCGAGCGAGGGGTGCACGTACGGTGCCCAGCTCATGGCGCCGAAGTCGGTGAGCTGCCGCTGGTCGCTGCCGTCGGGCTTCATCGACCAGACGTCGGCGATCAGGCCGTCCTCGCTGAAGCGTCGCCAAACGATCCGCGAGCCATCGGGGTAGTAGAAGGGGCCGCCGTCGTAGCCGGCCGCATGGGTGAGACGCTCGACCCCCGAACCGTCGGCGCGCATCCGATAGATCTCTGCGAAATAGGCCGGGTCGATGTCGAGTTGGCGGCGTTCGCCTTCGTCTAGCTCGCGCTCCCAGGCCTGTCGGTTCGAGGCGAACACGATCCACTCGCCGTCGGGCGAGTAGCTCGCCTCGGCGTCGTAGCCGCGCGCCGTGGTCAACCGCTGCTCGACCCCGGTCTCCGGATCCACCACGTAGAGCTCGAACTCGGGGTCGTAGTCCCAGGCATACCTGCGCTCCCGGCCGGAGGCGCGCTCCTCCAGCTCGGCGCGCTGGAGCTTCGCCGAGGCCGGGTCGTGGTGCGTCGACGCGAAGAGCACCTGTTCGTGCCCCGGCCGCAGGAAGGCGCACGTGGTCTTGCCGACTCCGTTCGAGACGCGCCGGCTCTCGCCGGTGGTGAGATCGAGCAGGTAGATCTGGTAGAAGGGATTGCCCGCCTCGCGCTCCGACTGGAAGACCAGTCGGCTGCCGTCGCTGGAGAAGTAGCCCTCGCCGGAGCGCCGCCCCTCGAACACCAGCCGGCGCACCCGCGACAGGAGCTCGGCTTCGGACGCGGCTGTGTCCTCGGCTGGCGCCGGCGGCGAGGCAACAGAGATCAGCAGTGCGGCGAGCGCGGACCGCGCGGCGTTGGCTTTTCGCATGCGCCGGGAGCTTAGCGCCTTAACGAAGGCGGCAAGTAGGACGCAACCTCAGTACGGCATCTCATCGTCGTCCAAGCCGAAGTGGTGCCCCAGCTCGTGCACCAGGGTGTCGTAGATTTCGTCCTCGAGGTCCGCGACCGACTCGCAGAGGCGCTGCAGGGGGCCGCGGTACAGCACGACGCGGTCCGGCAGCGCGGAGTAGTCGACGCCGCGCTCGTCGTGCGGTACGCCGTGGTAGAGGCCGAGCAACTCGTCCTCCTCTCCCTCCGACATGCCGACGCTCTCGAGATCCTCCGGGCTCGGCTCCTCCTCGACCACCACGAAGACATTGTCGAGCAGCGAGGCGAAGCGAGGCGGCAAGTCCTCGATGGCGCGCGCGACGGCGCCCTCGAACTCGCGTCGGGCGATGCGAATCACGATGGGTCTCCTGAGCTGGGGCTCTCTGGGATTGGGAGGAGGATAATCGAGAGTGACCTGCCTCGAATCCTTGGGCTTTTTCCCCAATCCGTATTAGGTTATGCGCCGTCCGGGCTCCGATGGCTCCTCCCGTCGCTCGGCGCCTGCGGTCCGCCCCAGTGTGGGAGCAAGTGCACGCGTCGCGAAGCCGGAGCGCTGTCGCGGCGGCCCGGCCGCGAACGGCTTTGACGCCGGGACGAAGCTCGTTTGGGTACGCTCGGGCTCGTTCGAAGCGAGGTGCGGCGATGGCAGAACGGCAGGACAAGGATCAACCGCCAAGCGACAACGGGGCCCAGGACGACAACGGGGCCCAGGACCTCGAGGGGAAAGGCGGCGCTGAAGCCGCCCCAGGGCGCAGCATCTACCACGACACGATGATGGTGTCGCGCGACGATGTGGCGCGGATCTCCGAGAAGGCGCCGCCGCCACCGAAGCCGGACCAGAGCGAGCTCGACGAGGGTTCGACCACCAAGATTCCGGTGACCGAGCTCGACGAGGGCGCCACGACCAAGGTCCCCGTGTCGACGTCCGCCGACGACACGCCCGCTCCGAGCACTCGCACCAGCCCCCGCCCCGAGACCTTGATCGAGGTCCAGGGTCTCAGCCGCTCGTACGGCTCGATCCAGGCGGTCGGCGGCATAGATTTCTCGGTGCGTCGCGGCGATGTGCTGGCCTTCCTCGGGCCGAACGGCGCCGGCAAGACCACCGCGATGAAGATGATCACCGGCTTCCTCGAACCCGACGCCGGCACCGTGACAGTCGCGGGGTTCGACGTGCGCACGCACCCGCTCGAGGTACGTCGTCGGATCGGCTACCTGCCCGAGAACGCTCCTGCCTACGGCGAGATGACCGTGAAGGCGTTCCTCGATTTCGTCGCCGCCGCGCGTGACCTCGACGACCGGGCGCGGCGCCTGGACCAGGTGGTCGAGCGCACCGGCCTCGACTCGGTGCTGCGCCAGCAGATCGAGACGCTGTCCAAGGGCTACAAGCGCCGCGTCGGGCTCGCACAGGCGCTGATGCACGACCCGGAGGTGCTGATCCTCGACGAGCCGACCGACGGGCTCGATCCGAACCAGAAGGCGCTGGTGCAGGACCTGATAGCGAGCCTGTCCTCCGACAAATCGATTGTGGTGTCCACCCACATCCTGGACGAGGTCGAGCGCATCTGCAATCGCGCGATCATCCTGTCCCAGGGCAAGATCGTGGTCGATTCCACGCCGCAGCTGCTGATGGCGCAGGCGCCGCAGCACAACCAGATCTACGTGCGCTTCGAAGGTCACGTGCCCGAGCGGGTCATCGGTCGCGTCCGCGATCGCCCCTGGTGCGAGAGCGCGGGGATCCACGAGAACGGCGAGATGGTGATCGCTCCGCGCGACGGCAAGAACCATCTGACCGAGGTCCTGGTGCTGTTGGAGGAGCTGCCGGTGCGGGACGTGCGGCTCCACGAGGGCCGCCTCGACGATGTCTTCCGCAAGCTGACGAAAGGGGTGGCGGCATGAGCGACCGCTTTGCCGGCTGGCGAGCGGTCTGCCGCCGCGAGCTGCACGGGTACTTCGCTTCGCCGATCGGCTACATCTTCATCGTCATCTTCCTGGTGGCGAGCGGGTACCTGATGGTCTCGCGCGACTTCGGCCGCTTCCTCGACCTGCGCCAGGCGAGCCTCGATCCACTGTTTACCTACATTCCCTGGATTCTGGTGGTTCTGGTGCCGGCGGTCTCGATGCGCCTGTGGGCGGAGGAGCGCAAGACCGGCACCGTCGAGCTCCTGCTCACGTTGCCGGTGACTCTCGAAGGTGCCTACCTGGGGAAGTTCCTTGCGGCCTGGGGCTTTCTCGCCCTATCGATCTTCCTCACCTGGCCGGCGGCGTTGCAGGCGGCTCGCCTCGGCGATCCCGACTGGGGCGCCATCGGCGCCGGCTACCTGGCCTGCCTGCTCACGGCGGCGGCGTTCCTGGCGATCGGGATGCTGTTCTCGGCAGTAACCAAGAACCAGGTGGTCGCCTTCGTCCTCGCCGTCAGTGCCTCGGTGATTTTCCTTCTCGCCGGCCTGCCAGAAACGCAGGAGGCGGCTGGCCGATGGTTCGGCGGTTACGCCGAGCAGCTGGTCGAGAGCGTCAGCCTCATCGACCACTTCGAGATCATGACGCGCGGCCTGATCGAGCTGCGCACGCTGCTGTTCTTCGCCGTGTTCACCGTCGGTTGGCTGGTCGCCGGCATGCTGGTGTTGCGTCAAACGAAGAACGCGTAACGACCGGCACCGCGCAGCGAGAACGCCACCGCCCTTCGGAGTCACCCCATGAAGAGCCGTCTCCTCACCATCCTGCTGGTTGGTGCGATCGTCGTCCTGTCGATACATCTCGTCTACCAGTGGCTGGGCGGACTGCGCGCCGACCTCACAGAGCGAGATCTCTACTCGCTATCTCCGGGCACCGAGGCGATCCTCGAGCGGATGCGCGAGGAAGGCGTGCAGCCGGTCGAGATCAAGCTCTTCTTCTCCGAGCAAGCGGGGAAGACCTTGCCCCGATTCGTCAAGGACTTCATCGCCTACGAGCGGTACTTGCGCAGCCTGCTGCGCGAGTACCAGCACGCCGCTCGCGGCAAGATCAGGGTGCAGGTGCTCGATCCTGTTGCCGACTCTGACGAGGCGCAGCTCGCGTCGGACTACGGTCTGGACGGCAAGCTGATCAACGAGGAAGGCGATCTCTTCTACTTCGGCCTCGCCTTCGAGACCCAGACCGGGAGCCGCGAGGCGATCGAGTTCCTCTGGCCGCAAGAGCAGGAGACCATCGAGTACGAGATCTCCAAGACCCTGTATCGCCTCCTGTGGCCCACGCGCCCGCGGGTCGGCGTGCTCTCCAGCCTGGAGGTGTTCGGCAGTGCGCAGGATCCCTTCCTGGCGCAGATGATGGCGATCCAGGGGAGGCAACCCACGGAGAAGTGGTTGTCGATCCAGCTCCTAGAGGAGCTCTACGACCTCGAACAGCTCGACGCCGACATCGAGACGATCTCCCCCGACGAGCTCGAGTTGGTGGTGGTCATCCACCCCAAGGACCTGCCGCGGAAGGCCGTGGCGGCACTGGATGAATGGATCGTCCGCGGCGGCAACACGCTGATCCTCGTGGACCCCTACAGCGTCGTCGATCAGCCACCGCAGAACCCGCAGCAGCCCTGGGCGGCACTTCAGTACAAGCCGGCGTCCAACCTCGACGTGCTGTTCGCGGCCTGGGGCATCGAGCGCGCCGAGGACACGTTCGCGGCGGACCTCGACCTCGCGGTGCGGCGGCCGGTGAGCCAGCGAGGTCCCGCCGAGTCGGTCGTCGTGGACCTGGTCATCGACGGCGCCAGCGGCTCGCGGACTCTCGACCAGTCGCAGCCGCCGCTTCGTGGCCTCGAGAGCCTCCGCTTCCTGCTCGCTGGGGTGCTCCAGCCGTCGGGCAGCGCGACACCACCGCCGGGAGACGATGCCGCGCCGAGCGCTGCTTCGGCCGATCTCGAGAGGATTCCCCTGATCACGACCACCGAGGCGGGCGGCACTCTGGTCATACAGCCAGGGTTCGTGGGTGATGGTCTCGTGTACACCGACTTCAACGACCCGGTGAAGCTGCGAGACCATCTCGAGCCCGCCGCGGGACCGCTCGTGCTCGCTTATCTCCTGCGGGGGCGCTTCCCGAGCGCCTTCCCGGATGGCTACAGCTACTCCTCGCAGGAAGCGGAGAGGCCGCCAGGCCTGCCGCCGGGAATCGAGCTGCCGCCGCCCGACGATGCCGAGATGGTGACCCGCGCCGCGGTAGCGGATGCCGAGCGCGGCGAGTCCAGCGTGATGGTCTTCGCCGACGTCGACTTCATCAGCGACGTGCTCGCCTTCAGCAGGCCCTTCCCGGGCATCATCCAGGCCGCCAACGACAACCCGCGGTTGTTCCTCAACTCGGTCGACTTCCTGCTCGGGTCTCAGGATCTCATGGCCATCCGCGCGACCAAGACGCTCGAGCGGCCGTTCACGCTCTTCGACGAGATCGAAAACGCGGCCGAGCGCGAGACTCTCGATCGGGAGCGCCAGATCCGCGAGGAGATCGAGCAGTTCGAGCAGGAGCTGCGGGCCAAGCAGAGCGAGATGACATCGCGCAACGCCTCGCTGTTCCAGAAACGGCTCCAGGACGAGGTCGCCGACCTCAACGCCCGCATCCAGGAGGCCAACCGGGAGCTGCGCGACATTCGGCGTGGCCGCAGAGAGGCGCTGGAGCGCGAGGAGAGCCGGGTTCGATTCGCGGTCATGGGCTGGATGCCCATCGTTGTGCTGGTTGTGGGAGTCGCGCTCGCCTATCGTCGGGCGAGGCAGCGCTGAGGCCCGCGGTCCGGAGGACGAAGCCATGCAGAGTCTCAATACCAAGCTGCTGGTCGCGGTCGCCCTCCTGGCGGCGCTGTCGGCCTTCACGTACTGGAACAGTGTCGCTCGCGCCGACAGGTTCGAGCGCGGACAAAAGCTCCTGCCGAACCTCGACCCCGACGAGGTCGCGGAGATCGCGCTGCGGAAGGCCGAGGGGTCGCTGACGCTCCAGCGCAGCGGGGACAACTTCCTGGTCAAGGAGCAGGCCAGCTATCGCGCCGCCAACTCGGCGGTGAACCGCTTGCTGCGCGACTTGCTCGACATCGAGCTCGAACGCGACGTGGGGAGCGGCGAGAGCCTCGAGCGCGATCTCGGCCTCGAGCCGCTCGGCGAGGACGGTGTGGAGGTGCGGCTGGCGAACGCCTCGGGTCAGGAGATGGTGCTGGTGCGCTTTGGCCGGCCAGCGGACGAGGGTGGAGGGGTATTCGTGCAGCGCCGCGATGGCGGCGCGCGGCCGGTCTACCTCACGTCTTCCGCGGTCTCGATCGATGCCGAGGCGCGCACCTACCTCGACCGAGACCTGGTCGACGTGCCGACCTCGGAAGTAGTGGGGATCGCCGGACCTGACTTCGAGCTGGCGCGCCCGGGCGACGGCGGCCAGCTCCAGCTCGTGCGCCCTGCCGGTAACGGCAACGCCAGCGAGATCGGGAAGCTGTCGTCTTTCCTGAACCGCCTGCAGTTCGACAAGGTCTACCTGGCCGACGACCCGGCCGTCGCGGGGCTCGAGTTCGGCGACTCGTTCCGCTTCGACCTCGCGGACCAGAGCGGCTACTACGTGTCGGTGGCGACGGACGTCGACCGCGTGCTCGTCCGCGTCACCGGCCACTTTGGTGTCGAACGAATCGAGATCGGCCGCGACAGCAGCGACGAGGAGCTCGAGGAGAAGGCCGACGTCTTGAAGCGCTCCGACGAGATCAACCAGTTCAACGCCTACCACGGTTCGTGGGTATACGAGCTGGAGAGCTTCGATGGCGAGAAGCTGCGGTTGCGGGCCGCCGACTTGCGCGAGCCCTGATCCAGGCCGCCTTGCCGGCGCTGGTCCCTCGAGTGCCGTCCGGAGTCGTCCTCGGCGACCTCGGGCCGCAGCCGCTAGCTCCTTGCACGGCCGCTAGTTACCCCCTGCGGGTAGGACGGGGAGGCCGAAGGCTGGTTGAGGCTGGAGCCGGGAGTCTCGTACAGTTGCCTCAGAGCAGATCGATTCCCCCGGGTCGTACCAGCGACCGTTCACGATTCCTTCACGGAACTCTTCCAAGAAGCATGGCTCGCGCCTGCCAGAGTCCCTCATTCGGGGAAGAGTTCACCTTCAGGGTCTACACAGCAAACGGACCCGGGTCGCGTCGCGGCCCGACCGAACGATGGAGGCTTGATCCACCCATGTCGAAGTTCTCGAAGATCACTCTGCTGGTCGTCCTGGCGCTCTGCTGCGTCGGCGCTTCGGCGCTGTTTGGCCAGCAGACAACGAGCAGCTCGATCCGCGGCGCCGTGACGGCGACCGAGGACCAGAGCGCCCTGCCCGGCGTCACCGTGACGGCCGTCCACGAGCCGACCGGCACGCGCTACACCTCGATCTCGCAGCAGGACGGGTCGTTCGCCATGCTCAACGTGCGCGTCGGCGGCCCTTACTCGGTCACCGCGACGCTCGAGGGCTTCGTCGCCCAGAGCCTCTCCGAGCGCGTCGTCGCCCTCGGCGAGACCATGCAGCTCCAGTTCTCGCTGCGGCTCGAAGCGGTGGCGGAAACCATCAACGTCGTGTCCTCGAACGCCTTGATCAACCCCTCCCGCACGGGCTCCACCAGCAACGTGCCGGTCGAGTCGATCGAGATGCTGCCGACGATCAGCCGCGGCCTCGAGGACTTCGCCCGCACGAATCCCTTTTTCACCATCGGCCAGATCAACGAAGATCCGGTCTCGATCAGCGTTGTCGGTCGCAACAGCCGCTACAACAACATCCTGATCGACGGCGCGGTCAACAACGACCTCTTCGGGCTCGCCGCGCAGGGCACCCCGGGCGGCCAGGCAAACACTTCACCGATCAGCCTCGACGCCGTGCAGGAGCTACAGCTCCTGGTAACGCCCTACGATGTCCGCCAGGGTGGTTTCAGCGGCGGCGGCATCAACGCGATCACCCGCAGCGGCACCAACCGGATCCAGGCCTCGGCGTTCTACTTCACGCGGGACGACGGTCTGGTCGGCGACGGCCCCGACATCCTGGGCGACGTCGGCACCTTCGAGGAGGACCAGTACGGCTTCCGCATCGGCGGCCCGATTTCCCGCGACAAGATCTTCTTCTTCGTCAACGGCGAGGTCACCGACGCCACCCGGCCGAGCGGTATCTCGATCGACGGCTCGGGCGGTGAAGCGTTCCAGGGCGGCACGCTGGTCGAGGAGGCGAACCTGTTCCGCCAGACGTTGATCGACCGCTATGGCTTCGATCCGGGTGGCCTGGGCCAGAATTCGATCGAGACGCCTTCGGACAAGCTGTTCGCGCGGTTCGATTTCAACATCGGTGAGAGCCACAACCTCACGCTGCGCCACAACTTCGTCGACGCCGAGAACGACATCAACCGGCCGAGCAACTTCGCCTACGAGTGGCCGAGCGAGACCTACTTCTTCCAGAACGAGACCAACTCGACGGTGGCGCAGCTCAACAGCGTGCTCGGTCCCAACACCTTCAACGAGGCGCGCCTCGTGGTGCAGAAGATCAAGGATCGCCGTAGCCCGCGGGGTGGGCTGGCGTTCCCCTGGATCGAGATCGAGAACGTGATCCCGGGCAGCGGCGTCGAGTTCGAGGCCGGCTCCGAGCCGTTCTCGACCCACAACGAGCTCGACCAGGACATCTTCGAGATCACCAACGACTTCACCTGGATCCGGGGCAACCACACCTTCGTGTTCGGCACCCACAACGAGCTGTTCAGTTTCAGGAACCTGTTCATCCAGAACGGCTTTGGCTCGTACCAGTTCGCCACGCTCGATGACTTCGTGCAGGGTCGCAACGCGCGCCAGTACGACTTCACGTTCGTGCAGCCCGGCCGCAACCCGGCGCAGGAGTTCGACGTCAACCAGCTCGGCTTCTACGCCGGCGACCAGTGGCGCGTCGGGACGAATTTCAGCCTGCAGTACGGACTGCGGGTCGACATCCCGCTGTTCCCGGACGATCCCAGCCGCAACCCGTTCACCGAGACGGCCTACGGCTTCCGCACGGACGACCTGCCGAGCGGCAATGAGATCTGGTCGCCGCGCATCGGCTTCAACTGGGACATCACCGGCGAAGGGAAGCAGCAGCTCCGCGGAGGCGTCGGCATCTTCTCGGGCCGCACGCCGTACGTCTGGATCTCCAACAACTACGGCCGCACCGGCATCGAGCAGGCGTTCGTCCAGGCGCGCAACGTGCCGTTCAACCCCGATCCGTTCAACCAGCCGTCGGACATCGGCGGCGCGTCGTTCGGCGAGTTCAACTTCATCGATCCCGACTTCGAGTTCCCGCAGCAGACTCGGTACAGCCTCGGCTACGACCGCGAGCTGCCGTGGCTCGATCTGGTGGGCTCGATCGAGGCGGTGTACTCCGACAGCATCGAAGAGATCGACTACGCCGACGTCAACATGGACCGCACCGGAACGCAGTTCGACGGCCGGCCGATCTACACCCGCCGGCCGGGCGTCACCGGCGCCTACCTGATCCGCAATACCGGCGAGGGCGAGGCGACCAACGTGGCGGTCAAGCTCGAGCGGCCGCTGCGCAACAACCTGTCCTGGTTCGTGTCCTACGCCTACGGCGACTCCAAGACGGTCAACGACGGCACCTCCAGCCGCGCGGTGTCGAACTACCAGTTCAACGAGTCGGTCGACCCCAACAACGCCGAGGTCGGGACCTCGGACTTCGAGGTCTCGGATCGCTTCAACGCCTCGGCCACCTACTACGCCGACTGGGGCGGCTCGAAGTGGGGCACCACGTTCTCGGCCTTCTACAACCACCAGGCGGGACGGCCGTTCTCCTACATCTTCACCAACCAGCTCTTCCCGAGCATCAACGGTGACGCCTACTTCTCCAACGATCTGGTCTACGTCCCGTCGGGTCCGGACGACGTGGTGATCCAGAATGGCACCTGGGACCAGCTCGACGCGTTCATCAGCGGCGAGCCGTGCCTCGACAGCAATCGCGGGCGCATCGCGCCGCGCAACTGCGGTCTCGCGCCGTGGTCGCACTCCCTCGACCTGCGCGTCGCGCAGGACATTCCGATCAGCGGCCGCCACAAGCTGCAGCTGACTGCCGACATCGAGAACGTCCTGAACATGATCGACGAGGACTCCGGAGTGGTTCGCTACGTCAACTTCTCGACGCTGGCCCCCTTCGGTTGGCGCGGCAACACCGCCGATGGCCGTCCGATGTACACGCTGAGCTCGTTCGTGGCCAACCCGAGCCTGAGCAAGTTCACCACCCACAGCACGGCGTCGCGCTGGCGGGCGAAGCTCGGGCTGCGCTGGAGCTTCTGAGCCGCGCAGAGGGTCGAAGGGCCTCCTCCTCCTCGGAGGCGGCCCTTTTCACTGCTCTCCGCTCCGCCAGCGCGCCTCCACTACCGCTTCGGGTGCCCTAGCGGCTCCCGGGGCGCGGCTCGCCCACAGTGAGCCCGCGCCGCAGGAACGCGCGCTGCGAGCCGAGCTGGTCGAGCAGCCCGATCGCCACGTCATGGTAGCCAGCCTCCATGAGCAGGTCTATCGAATACTCCCACTGGCCCCGCATCGCCTGCTCGAGTCGCTCGGCCGGCACCTCCAGGTGTACCGGCAGCTCCTGGACGTGTGAGACCTCGTCCTTCTCGTCCTTGGCAGCGAACCACAGGCGCAGGCTCGCTCGGTGGTTCTCGCCCGCAGGGAGCAGTGTGAGGTTCTTGAAGGGCACCCGTATCGCGAGCGGCACGTCGTAGTTGCCGTCGCTGCGGGGCCTCGGCAGGCTGAACACGAGGCGGGCTTCGAGCGGGTTGTCTTGGAGGTCTAGGTGCAGCGCCGAGAGCGTACCGTCGTGCATCCGCGTCTCGACGGATTTGGAGCGGAAGCTGTCGCGGTGACGGATGGTCCATCCCCGCTGCGGCCTGGCGAGCTTGACCTCGACGCGGTGCAGCCGTCCGTCGTTGCCCTCGGCGTTGATGTAACCCAGCGAGTAGTAGTTCTGGAAGTCCATCGCGACGCGCTCGAGGTCGGGCAGGAAGCGGTTGGTGTTGAGGATCGCGCGCCCGCCGGTGCGCTCCGCGAGGGTCTGCAGCGTGCTCTGCATGTTGGAGCGGTAGACGTTGTCGAAGAAGGTGCGCGTGCCTGCGGCACCGACGATGTCGACGTCGACGCTGCCCTGCGTGAGGGTGGTGAGCCCGCTGGCGTCGATGGTGTAGAAGCTCACACGGTTGGCGTTCGCCTGGTTCGCGAGCTCTCGGTACCGCCTCGACATGTCGTACTCGGTCGTGGCGTTGAGCGACATCTCCTCACGCCAGGTCTGTTGCACCACGTAGAACATGTCCTCGCCGGCGATCATCGGCAGCCCCTCGCTGACGTAGATCAATGCCTTGCGACCGGGAGATCCAGCGAGGTTGTCGACGACGCTGCGCAACGCGTCGATCGTGAACGAGACATCGTTGCGGACGGAGCCTGCCCAACGGTCAGCCTCGAGCAGCGCCTCGGTGACGCTGTCGGAATCCTCGATCCGCCGGATGTACTCGAGGCGCTCGCGCTGCATGTGGATGCCTTGCGCGGAGATGCTCTCGAGCTCCATCAACGCGCGTGTCACGTTCTCCGGGCGCGCGGTGAACGGCTGGCGCAGGTTGAGCTCGCGGTCGTAGGTTGCGAGCATCACCAGGTCATCGGGAGACAGGAAGTCGCGCAGGAACTGCCGCAGCTCGACCAGCACCTTGTTGCGCTTGAAGGGCGTGAGGTTGAAATTGTCGATGTAGATGACGACGTGGAGACGTTGATCGGTGGGTGGTTGGGCCTGGGCTGGCGTCTCCTTGGCGGGCGACGTAGCGGTGGCTTCGGGCGCGGGCTCGGACGCCCCTCGGCGGACGCCCTGCGCTGCTGCTACCACCGGCGATTCCACAGCGTAGAAATTGCTGATGGGCACCGGTCTGCCGTTGATCAGGAGCTGAAAGTCCTCCTGCGCGAGCCCGCGGACGGGGGTGCCGTTGGAATCGGTGACGTACACGTCGACGTTGATCACCTCGACGCGGATCGCTTCGGCGTAGACCTCGCTCTGAGGTCCGTGCTCGGGGGCCGGCTGGGCCTCGGGAGCGGGCTGCGCGGCGGCGGGCAGCGAGAGCATCGCGGCAGCGACCAACGCGCGTAGGCTCGCCGCCCGGACGTTGGCGCGGCTGCGATGGACGGATCGCCGAAAGGGCAAGATGTTCTTCATGGGGCACTCCAAGCCGGCCATCCGGGATCCTGGTACAGCCGCCAATCTTAGCGGGGCTCAGCCTTCGGGGCTTCTCGAGGTCTACACTCGGCAATGTGCCGGGGGGGTGCCGGCATCCCCGCTCGCGCGACGGAGACCTCATGATCGCATTTGCCACCTTGTTCCTCGGTCTGGTCGCCGGCCCACACGATGTCGAGCTGATCGTGGGCGCGGAGGTCGCCGCGGTCGAGCTGCGGCTCGACCACCAGGCCGTGGCTCGCCTCGACGGCCCACCGTGGCAGGCGACCATCGACCTGGGGTTGCGGCTCGAGCCCCACCACCTCGCTGCGATCGCCTACGGGGCAGGCGGCGAGGAACTGGCTGTCGCCGAGCAGTGGATCAACGTGCCCCGGCCGCTCGCCGAAGCGTCGCTGGTGCTCGACCTTGTGGACGATGGGCGGGGCAGCCGGGCACAGCTCGGCTGGCAGAGCCTTGCCGGCTCCGAGCCGACGAGGGTGCTGCTGCTGATGGACGGTGCGGAGCTCGCGGTCGCCGATCCGCGCTCCTTCACCCTGCCCGCCTACGATCCCAACCAGCTCCACCTGCTCCGCGCCGAGCTCGAGTTCGAGGAGAACCTGAGCGCGGTCGCCGAGGCGACGTTCGGCGGCTTCTTCGCCGACGAAGTCAGCTCCGAGCTCACCGCGGTGCCGCTCCTGGTAGACGGTCGCACCCCCGAGCTCGCGGTCTTCCATCGAGCAGCGCGATCCCGCGGCATCCCCGTGCGGGTGGTGGCGGTGGAGCGCACGCCGGCGGACGTGGTCCTGGTGCGCGACGTGCGCGCACGTCGCGAGCTCGCGCGGCTCGCCAGCGGAACGCGACTGGCGTCGAGCTTCGGCAAGGACAGCCGCCTACGATTCCTGTGGGCCACGCCGGTGGTGCGCAGAGACGAGCGCGGCGCATACCTGTTGTTTCCCAGGACCGCTGACGGCACCGTCGGCGGCGAGGAGCTACTGCGCACGATCCTGCGGTCGAACTGGCAGTCCGGGAGCGCTGACGCGCAGCGACTGGCGGATGCGGTCGCGGTCGCGGGCCTGGTGGCGAGTGAGCGCAACCGGCCCCGAGCCGTGGTGGTCGTCCTCGGCGCTCCGTCTGCCGATCGCAGCCAGCTCGACGCGAGTCGGGTGCGGCACTACCTGCGCTCCATCGGCGTGCCGCTGCTCGTGTGGTCGACCCACGCCTCAGCGTGGGCCGAAGGCGGTGGTGCCGCCGGTTGGGGCGACATCGTCGACATCTCGAGCCCGATGCGGTTGCTGCGCGCCATCCGCTCGGCACGCGAGATCCTCGACCGGCAGGTGGTGATGTGGGTCGACGGTATCCACCTGCCGCAGTGGATCGAGCTCGACCCGGCACCCCCCGGTGTGCAGTTGCTGCGATGAACGTGGATGGCACGAGCGTCGCGGCCTGGTTCGTCGCGCCGGCGCTCGTGTTGGGGCTTCCTGCTCAGCCGCCAGCCGCCACGCCGGCTCAGGAGCGGGACATCCTCGGGCAGCCCGCTGCCATCGCCACTCTCGGAGCATCCACGGAGATGCTTCCTGCCGAGACCGTGCTGCTCGCCGCGCCCGAGCGCGCTGCCGCTGTGCTGTCCATCCTCGACGTGCCTGTGGTCGTCGAGGTGTTGGAGCGTCACGATCGGTGGGTGCGCGTGCGCCACGGCGCGGTCTCGGGCTGGGTCGCTCTCCCAGGTCTTGCCGGTGGGCTTCGCGCGGAGCGTGTGGCGGCGGTCGATTCGCAGCGCCGCGAGCAGCGCGTCGCGGTGGCGCGCGCGGTGCTCGGGCGTGGCGCCGACCGGGTCATCGAGCGGGCGGGTGTCTCTTGGGTCACCGACGTGCCATCGCGTTCGGCGACGTTCCAGCGGCTGCTCGCGATCGCTGCTTGCCTGCCGGAGGTGCACGGCGAGCGCTACGGGCTCCCCGAAGTAGCCGCCGAGGAGCTGCCGCGCCCGGTGGTGGTGCTCTTCGCACGCGAGCGCGA
>DATLFI010000261.1:0-8360 GCA_035524895.1 Thermoanaerobaculia bacterium
CGCGGGGGTTTGCGGCCGCTGGCTGCGTTGGGCCTCCTGCACGATGGCACCGCATCGCGTTCGTCGGCCACGCCTTGGCAGCGACCGCAGATCCCCGCGCGCAGCCTCACGCGGGTTTCACCACGGGCTGCTAGCGCGCCAGGACACCAGCAGGCGCGCTCGCTCGCCCTCCGGATACGACTCCGCAGCCACGCAATCTCGCGGGTACCACACCCGCTCGAGCACCAGGCCGCGCGCCGGGGCCGCGGCCCCTGCCTGGTCGCGAGTGCCGCCGCGCAGGAGTCGCCGCAGCTCACTTCGGCTCATGCGCCGCCGCCCCACCTCGAACAGCGTCCCGACGAGCGCGCGCACCATCCCGCGTAGGAAGCCGCTGCCCGCAAAGCGCAGCTCCAGACGGCGGCCTCGCTGGTGGAGCTCGGCGCGGTAGATCGTCCGGCGCGCCTGGCGATGGGCGCCGCCGCTCGACGCGAAAGCGGAGAAGTCGTGCTCGCCGGCCAGGAGTGGCATCGCGGCTCGCACCAGGGCGACGTCGACGTCGCGCGGCAGCGGCACGCGAAAGGGCAGCTCCAGCGCGTTCATCACCGGCTCGGCGCTCAGGAGGTAGCGGTACTCCTTCCCGGCAGCGCGCTTCCGAGCGTGGAAGTCGGACGGCATGCGGCCGGCCCAGTGCACTCGCACGTCGTCGGGCAGGAGGGCATTCACCCCGTGCACGAGCGCGCGGCAAGGCAGCGCAACCCGCGCGTCGAGATGCACGACCTGTCCGCGGGCGTGCACACCGGCATCGGTGCGCCCGCTGCCGACCACCGCCACGGTCTCCCCGAGCAGGCGCGCCACCGCCTCCTCCAACGCCTGCTGCACCGTGAGAGCTCGCGGCTGGCGCTGCCAACCCGCGTAGCCGTCGCCGCGGTAAGACACCACCAGGGCGAAGCGCGCGAGATCCACGGTGCCGGTCATCCCGCCCGATCACCCGCCCGGCCGAGCCACCACGCCGCAGCCGCGGCGATCGCAAACGGCCCCCACACCAGTGCGTAGACCCAAGGGAACAGGGTGACCCCGAGCGTGCGCGGCAGGTAGGAGAACAGCAGGGTGAAGGACAGCACCTGCCAGGGCCACGCCCCCCTCAGGGCCGCCCACGGCAGCGTCCACATCGCGTACCACGGGTAGACGGTCGCATGCAGCACCAGCGCTCCTCCGAAGGCTCGCAGCGAGGCCGTGACCGGATCGCGCGCCGCGACCGAGAAGGCGACGGCGGCGCCGAGGAGCAGCGCCAGCGCCGCTTTGGCCAGAAACTGCGGGTAGACGAACGGGTAGAGCTCGTCCAGCGCCGAGGGGTCCCTGCCCAGCCGATACCCCTGGTCCTTGACGCGATCGAGCAGGTGCTTGACCCGCGGTGCGGCGTCGATCGCCTCGAGGCCCCGCCAGAGCGGCTCGAACAGCGGACCGTTGAACTCCCAGGAGACGCCATAGCGCACCAGACCCGGCGGAACGAGACCCGGGCGCGCGAACATGGGCAAGAGCCCCACCGCGATCACCAGCACCGCCGCAGCCGCGAAAACCCCGCGCCGGCGCGCGTGACGCAGCCATCCCGGCAGGGCGACCAGGGGCACCAGCTTGAGCAGCACACTGGCCGCCGCGGCGACGCCCGCCGCCGCGCTCGCGGTCCCTCTCCCGCTCTCACGCCCGCTGCCGCACAACAGTGCCACCGCCGCGATCGCTACGGCGGCTCCGGCTACGTCGACGTGGCCCATTCCCGTACCCTCGAGCACCACCAGCGGGTTCCACGCGTACCACAGCACACGCTCGCTCGGCACTCCGGTGCGCCGCGCCAGGAGCCACAGCAGCGCGCAGCCAGCGAGATCCAGGAGCGCGAGAGACGACTTGAGCACGTACACCGGCGCCGGCAGCGCCGCCGCTATACTGAACAGCCCGACGGCCCCGGGCGGGTAGACCGTCGGGACGTCTTTGTGCCCAACCCGCTGCCACAGGCCGTCGCGCCACGACGCCAGCTCGACCGCATCCGGAGCGAGCTCGTATGGGTCGTGCCCCGCGAGCGCAACGCGGCCGTCCCAGAGGTACCGATAGGCGTCGTCGGAAAGCGTGAGCGGCAACGGCAGCACCAAGACCCGCACCAGGAGTGCGACGCCGAGCAGCGTCCGCAGGCCCCATGCCTGGCCCCGGAGGCGACGGTGTGCGAACGCCAGGGCACCGAAGGCCGCCGCAGCGATCGCCAGCAGCAGGACAGGATGGGAGCCGAGATCGTAGACACCCAGGAGCGCCGCGTGGCATCCCACGAGCGGCGCGACCGCCACCAAGACAGCCCGTCGATCGACTTTGCCACCCTGCTCGGCGACCTGCTCGGCTCTCCCTGCTCCGGCACGCCCCTCGGACCTAAGCCTCCGCAATGAAAGATCCGCTCTCGTTCGCGATCCTCGCAGCCTACTACGCGGTCCTCGCGCCGCTGGCTCTGTACGGCCTGCACCGCGTCGTGCTGCTCGTAGTCGCCCGCCGGCCGTCGCCGACTGCGCCCGCGCCCGCGAAGCCCAGCTCCCTCCTGCCCCTGGTCACGGTGCAGCTGCCGCTCTACAACGAGCGATACGTCGCGCGCCGACTGCTGGACGCCGTCGCGGGCCTCGACTACCCGAGCGAACGACTCGAGATCCAGGTGCTCGACGACTCGACCGACGACACCACATCGATCCTGCGAGCGCGGGTGGAGGAGCTCCGTGCCCAGGGCTTGGACGTCGTCCTGGTGCACCGGTGCTCGCGGGCGGGGTTCAAGGCCGGTGCGCTGGCCGCGGGCCTGGGCGTGGCGCGCGGCGAGCTGATCGTGGTCTTCGACGCCGACTTCCTGCCGCCCACCGACTTCCTGCAACGCACCGTTCCGTGCTTCGTGGATCCCGGAGTCGGCATGGTCCAGGCGCGCTGGGGGCACGTCAACCGTGGCTTCTCCTTGCTCACGCGGGTCCAGGCGCTGCTCCTCGACGCGCACTTCCTCATCGAGCACGCCGCCCGGGCTCGAGCCGGCTGCTTCTTCAACTTCAACGGCACAGCCGGCGTATGGCGCCGCTCGACGATCGAAGACGCCGGCGGGTGGCAGCACGACACCCTGACCGAGGATCTCGACCTCTCGTACCGAGCCCAGCTCCGCGGCTGTCGTTTCGTGTTCCTGGACGATCTGGTGGCGCCGGCGGAGCTGCCGGTCGAGATCGCCGCGTTGCGCGGACAGCAGCGACGTTGGACGCGCGGCTCGGTGCAGTGCCTGCGCAAGCTCGGGGGAGCGCTGTGCCGCGCGCCGATTCCGTGGCGGATCAGAGCCGAGGCGCTGGCCCACCTCGGCGCCAACCTCTGCTACCCGCTGATGGTCGCGTTGACCCTGCTGCTGCTCCCAGCAATGTGGGTGCGGCGCGACGTCGGTTTCGGTCTTGCGTGGCTCGACCTGCCGATGCTGATCGCGGCAACCGGCTCGCTGGTCGCGTTCTACCTGACGGCCGCGGCGCGCGCCGGCACGTCCAGGCGCGAGGCCGCGGTGCTCCTGCCGGTGTTGATGGCGCTCGGCATCGGCATGTCGTGGCACAACGCGCGCGCCGCGCTCGGCGGCCTGGTGCGTCGCGGCGGCGAGTTCGAGCGCACTCCCAAGTACGACGTGCGCGGTCGCAGCGACCGCTGGCGAGACCGGCGCTACCGCCCGCGCCGCAACCCGCGTCTCACCGGCGAAGTCGTGCTCGCGGCCTATACGCTCTGCGTGGTGGGTGCGGCGCTCGTCGGCGGTATGTGGTGGTCCCTGCCGTTCCTGCTGCTGTTCTTCGCCGGGTACGCGTACGTGCTCGGCCTGGCCGCGCTCGCCAGCCACCAACGCGACTCTGGTGGCGTCGGCGACGCCGCGGCTGCCGTGTGATTCCGACTGTCGCGGGCGCGATCCTCGATGGTGACCCAGCCCGACCCGCCCGCCCGCCAGCCGCAGCAGCCGCGCGTGGCTCTGCGCGCGGCTGCCGGCGACGACGCGCTCCTGCTGCGACGCTGGCGCGCCGAGGAGTCGGTGCGCAGGCACCAGCCGCTTCAGGAGGTGCCGATATCCCAGCTGCGCGCCGAGCTCGAGGGCCAGGAGGTGCGAGACCTCTACCGCGGGCGAGGCGAGCGCTTCGTGTGGATCGTCGAAGAGGAAGGCGACCCCTGCGGCTGGGTCACGCTGGTGGTGGGCAACTGGGAGCACGGGCTGGCCGAGATCGGCTACGCGCTGTCGTCGGCGTTCCAGGGTCGCGGCGTGATGGCCACGGCCATGGGGCTACTGTTGCCGGACCTCTTCCTGCACACCACGCTGGAGCGTATCGAGGCGCGGTGCGCCGTGGGCAACGTCGCGTCGCAGCGCGTGCTGGAGAAGTTGGGCTTCGTGCGCGAAGGCCTCTTGCGCGGCTACTTCGCGCTCCACGGCAGGCGAGTCGACCACCACCTGTACTCGCTACTGCGATGCGACTTCCTGCCGGGGACCGCAGAGCCTCGAGGGCTGGCAGTGCCCTAGAGTCCATCGACGAGGCTATAGCGGCTCCAGCCCGGCGTACTTGACGATCAGGCGACGCTTGCCCGCCTTGTCGAAGTACACCGTCAACTTCGCGTTCTCACCATCGCCCTCCACGTCGAGGATGACCCCAGGACCGAGCAGGGGGTGGCGCACCCCCTTTCCCTTGACCAGGTCGATGCCCAACGCGACCGGCTGCGGACCGGTGAGCAGCGGCGGGCGGGCGGCGCGAGCGGGGGCGCGCTGCAGGGTCGGCTGTGTCGGCGCCCGCAGGACCGGAGCGGGCTGCGGCGCCATCGCCGAGCGCCGGCGTCCGAAGTACTGGTACACACCCGCAGGCTCACCGGGCTGGTACGCAGCCCCGCCCTCGACGCGTAGGAGCTCGTCCGGCAGCTCGCCGAGGAAGCGCGACTCGTTCTGATCCTGGAAGCGCCCGGCAATGCGCCGGCGGCGACACGTGCTGAGCAGCAGTCGACGCTTCGCCCGGGTCATCCCGACGTAGAGCAGCCGGCGCTCCTCCTCGAGCTGCTCGTCGGTGTCGGTGTTGTAGTGCGGCAGGAGGCCTTCCTCGAGACCGCCCAGAAACACGCTGTCGAACTCGAGCCCCTTGGCGCTGTGAAGGGTCATCAGCGATACGCCGGCCTCGGTCTCGAGGGTGTCGGTATCGCTGACCAGCGCGGCGTAGTCGAGGAACGCCGTCAGCGGATCGCCCGAATCGCCCAGCAGCTCGCCGCCTTCTTCCACCGCACTCTCGTCGCTCGCGGCGCGCAGCGCCGGCCCCGGCTGCTCCTCGGAGAACTCCCGCGCCGCGGACAGCAGCTCCTCGACGTTCTCGAGCCTGGCCTGCGACTCGGAATCCTCCTTACGGTACAGGTCCGCGTAGCCGGTGCGCACCAGGATCCGCTCGAGCAGCGAGCCGAGGTCGAGCTCGCGCGCCTGCTCGTGCAGCTCGAGGACCAAGTCGCGCAGCTCGCGCAGGCTGCGGGCGCCGCGCGCCGGGGCGCCGTCGAACCGTTCGAGCCGCAGCACCTCCCAGAGCGAGCGCCCCATCTCCTCGGCTTCCCGGAACAACAGTTCCAGCGTCGCCTTGCCGATGCCTCGCGGCGGCTGGTTGAGGATCCGCCGCAGCGACAAGTTGTCGCGGGGGTTGCGCACCACCCGCAGGTAGGCGATCAGGTCCTTGACCTCGGCACGCTCGTAGAACCGGGTCCCGGCAACCAGCCGGTAGGGCACCTGCTGTCGGATCAGCTCCTCTTCGATCGAGCGGGTCTGCGCGTTGGTGCGCAGCAGCACCGCGCTCTGGCGGTAGCGCGAGACGCCCGAAACGTGGAGCTGCCGGAGACGAGCCACCATCCAGGAGGCCTCGTCGATCTCGTCGCGCCCGCGATAGAGCACGAGCTCGTCGCCGCCGCTGCTCTCGGTCCACAACTTCTTGCCGCGCCGCTGGACGTTGTGGCTGACGAGCGCGCTGGAGGCGTCGAGGATGGCCTGGGTGGAGCGATAGTTGCGCTCCAGCTTGCGCACCACCGCACCGGGGAAGCGCTCCTCGAACTCGAGGATGTTGCCGAGCTCGGCGCCGCGCCAGCGATAGATGCTCTGGTCCTCGTCGCCCACCGCGGTGAGGTTTCCGCTGGAGCCGCACAGGGTCTCGATCAATCGCAGCTGCGCGAAGTTGGTGTCCTGGAACTCGTCGACCATGAGGAAGCGCAGCCGGCGTCGCATGCGTTCGCCGAGCTCGGCCTCGCTCTCGAGCAGCTTCACCGCGAGCGCGATCATGTCGTCGAAGTCGACCGCACCTGCCTCGCGCAGCAGCCGCTGGTACGACCGGTACGCGTCCGCCACGCGCGTCTGCCAGAAGCCGCTTGCCTCGGCTTCGAGCTCGGCCACCGAGAGCAACCGGTTCTTGGCGCCGCTGATCGCGGACAGCACGCTGCGCGGCTGGAACACCGACGGGTCGAGGTGCTCGAGCTCCAGCGCCTCCTTTGCCACACCGATCTGCTCGTCGGTGTCGAGGATCGTGAAGTCGCGACGCAGGCCGACCGCTTCGCCGTAGCGGCGTAGCAACCGCAGCGCAAAGCGATGGAACGTGCCGAGGAAGACCTCGGAGTTGCCGCCCAGTAGGCGCTCCACCCTCTCGCGCATCTCGCTCGCCGCCTTGTTGGTGAAGGTCACGGCGGCGATCCGGTACGGCTCGACGGATTGCTCGCGCACCAGCCAGGCGACGCGGTGCGTGATCACTCGCGTCTTGCCGGTGCCGGCACCGGCGAGCACGAGCTGCGGCCCTTCGCCGTGGGTCACGGCTTCGATCTGCTCGGGGTTGAGCTGCTCTGCGAGGGACAACGGTTGCGGTTCGGCTTGCTGGAACAGCGGCTAGGGCGGCGGAGACGAGCGGCGCGCGCGCCCCGGAGCGCCCCGGAGCGCCCCCGGATCGAGCCCGGATCGAGCCCGCCGGCTGTCTGGCTACTTCGCGGGCGCGCGGCGACGCTTCTGCCAGCCGATCAAGTTGCGCTGGCGCGCGCGGCCGAGGCCGAGACTATCCGGCGGCACGTCCTGCGTGATCACCGAGCCCGCGCCGGTGGCGGCGCCGTCGCCCACGTTCACCGGCGCCACCAGCATGGTGTCGCTGCCGACGAACACCCCGCTGCCGATCTCGGTGCGATGCTTGCGCACGCCGTCGTAGTTACAGGTGACCACGCCCGCGCCGATATTCGTACCCTCGCCGACGCTGGCGTCGCCGAGGTACGCGAGGTGAGCGGCCTTCACACCGCGGCCCAGCGTGGACTTCTTCACCTCGACGAAGTTGCCGATGCGAACGTCCTCGGCCAGCTCGACTCCGCCGCGCAGTCGCGCGAACGGTCCGATCGCACAACCGGCGGCGACCCGCGTCTCCTCGAGCACCGAGTAGGGCAGCACCTCGACCCGCTCGGCCAGCTCGCAGTCGCGCAACCAGGCGCCCTGGTGCACGGCGCACCCCGCGCCGATTCGCGTGTGCCCCAGCAGCGCGACACCGGGATGGAGGACGGTGTCCTCGCCGACCTCCACCTCGGCGTCGACCTCGATGCGCGCCGGGTCCATCACCGTCACTCCGGCGGCGAGCAGCTCGTCGACCTTGCGCGCGACCAGGGCGCGATGTGCCCGCGCCAGATCGCGCCGATCGTTGATGCCGAGCGCCTCGGACGGGTCCTCGAGGATCACCGCGCGCACTGGCAGCCCGGAGGCGACGGCTGCCACCACGGCATCCGTGAGGTAGAGCTCCCCTTGCGCGTTACGCGTCCCGACGCGGCGCAAGTGGTCGAAGATCTCGGGCACCCCAAGCGCGTAGTGCCCGGCGTTGACGTCGCGCACCAGCAGGTCCGCCGGCGAGGCATCCGCGACCTCGACGATACGCTCCAGGCCGCCGGTCGCCCCCAGCATCACCCTGCCCAGAGATCCAGGCTCGGCCGGTGGATCGAGGCGGGCCACTGCGAGCGCTCCCCACCCAGCCGCTGCCTCGCGGATCAGGAGCTCGAGCGTCGCCGGCCGCACCAGCGGCGCGTCGCCCGACAGCACCAGCGCCAGGGCAGGTCCCGTCGCCTCGAGGGCCTCCGCCGCCCGTAGCACGGCATCGCCGGTGCCCCGCTGCTCGAGCTGCTCGACGAAGGTGACGTCGTGCCCGGGCACCGCGGCACGAACCTCGTCGGCACCATGTCCCACCACCAACAGGATCCGTTCGCACCCAACTCTGCGCGCAGCCTCCACCACCCAGGCGACGGCGGGCCGTCCCGCGACGCGGTGCAGCACCTTGGGCAGCCGAGAGCGCATCCGTACGCCCCGGCCCGCCGCGAGCACGATCGCTACCCGGCGAGGT
>DATLFI010000262.1:0-2836 GCA_035524895.1 Thermoanaerobaculia bacterium
GACGTCGCAGCCGAGAACACCGAAGTCGTCTCGCGCCTGCGCGCCGAGCTCGACGCCTGGCACCAAGGCGCGCTCGCCGCGAAGATCGAAGAGGTCCCGCCGGAAGAGATGAGCGCCGAGGACCGCGAGAGGCTTCGGAGCCTGGGCTACATCCAGTGAGCCATCCGCGTGGAGTCCAGGCCAGTCATTCGGTGTCAGTGCTTCGGCAGGCTCTTCGGCAGAGGCTCTTCGGCAGGGTCAAAGCATTCGTCAGGGCCAGGCCGCGGCGGTGATCCGGCCGCCCAAGTGGGGGCCGGTTAGCGCCTCCCTCCGCGGCGACCTGACGAATCCTCCGACCCCGTAGCTCGCCGTAGCTCGATAGCGCCTCGCATCATTCGGCACGGCTCAGCGCTCGGATCGCACGGAGATCCCGGTGCCGCCGACCACCGACCACGGCGCATCGACCGGCAGCGGCCCGTGCCACGTTCCCTCCGACGCCGCTGTTCTATACGCCGAGCGCCCGGTACGGGCGCTCGAGGCAGCCCGACTCGACGTGCTCCGCGAGGAGCTACGTCGCAGCGGCTTCGCGTTGTGCGTGGTTCGCGGCGAAGACCAGGTGGACATGGTCCTCGGCATCCTCGACGAGGCCGATGCCGTCGTGGTCGGCCGACGGGGAGAGGACTGGCTGGTGCGGTGGAGCCCCCGCGCCGGCTGACCACAGGCGCCGAGCCGGCGAGGGGACGTCGGCCGACCGCAGGTGCTCAGCCTTCCGGCGCGGCCTGCGGCGGCTCCGCCCGGCCGGCGGCCAGCAGTTGCTGGCCCAAGGCCGGAGATACGAGCAGGGGTGGCCTGGGCCGGGCCGCGAAGTGGAAGGCCCAGTACTCGGTCAGGAATCGACGCCTGTGCTCGACGGTGACATCCGACCACGGCACGAAGAAGGGTCGATGGCCGAAGCGAAAGATGGGAAGCATCGCGACGCGCAGCCCGTGCGGAGAGACGTCGAATCGCAGGCAGCCGTGGTACTGCGCGCCGAGCAGACCGCTGCGGTACCGCAACTCCGTCGCACCGGGCACCTGCAGATCAGGGTAGCACCTGGCGACCCAGTACCAACCGAACAGCGAGAGGAGGAAGACGATCCCGAACCAGAGGAGTGCGAACGCCAGGGCGAAGAACAGCAGCGACAGGCAACCCTGCGCCCACGCTGGCAGCTCTGCCCAAGCCGGGAGGTAGCTGCTCAACTGAGCCCCTGGGCCGTTGCGACCATGCGCGGATTCTACCGGGCCCGAGGGTGGCGCCAGCGGGAGACGCGCTGACCTGTCGCGCGAGCTCAGAGCAGGTCGACCACGAGCCAACGACCGGCTTCTCGGCTCAGCCTGAAGCCGCGATGCCGCGTGACCACGCTCTGGACGTCCGCTCCCGGGAGCGGTGTCAAGGTGCGCACCACCGCGCAGTGCGCGACCGCCGAGGTTGGCTCCAGCTCGAAGTTGCACTGCTCGACCTCGACCTCGACCTCGGCGCTGGCGTAGGTGCGCAGCTCCTCCGCCGTCGCGCCCGCCGAGGGATGGATGCGGCGGATCGCCTCGGCGTCGAGGCTGCGCCAAGCGGCGCGGTACTCCGCGATGGCCGATCGAAGTCGCGTGACCTCCGCTGCATCGTCGGTCCGAAGGTCGATCGGTCGCGCCTCTTGCGCCGCGGCCCGCGCCCTAACATCCTCGACGGCGGAAGGCCGAGGGGCGCTCGACGGAGCTCGACGTCCGCCGGCGCGGGGTCGCGCGGCCTCGCTCACCGCGGCGCTCGTCGGCGGTCTGGCCTCCGGCGGCGCCGCGGCTGGCTCGTCCCCAGATACGCTCGGGCTCGGGGGAGACGGCGGAGATGTCTCAGCGACCCGGCTGCCCTGGGCCACGGGCGCCGCCGAGCTCGGCTCGGGCCTGCCGGCCGGCGCTTCGGTCGACGAGGTCGGTGACGCCGGGAGCGACGCGGCGGCCTCGGCGGCCGGCTCACTGGACCGGACGTCCACGCCTCTGTGCGTCAGCACACCGAGGTACAGGAAGCCGCTGCCGGCCACCAGGAATACCGCCGCCGCCGCACGCAGCCACGGCGCCCCGAGGGAGACGCCCCGCTGCGGCTGGGCCGGACCCG
Organism: Thermoanaerobaculia bacterium; assembly: GCA_035524895.1. Taxonomy (GTDB): domain Bacteria; phylum Acidobacteriota; class Thermoanaerobaculia; order Multivoradales; family Multivoraceae; genus DATLFI01. The sequence goes on from DATLFI010000262.1 coordinate 2,119, forward strand.
GCACAGGCGGCGACGTCGCCTGTCGCGTCAGAGCCATGACGATCTCCTCCTGCAGGAGGAGGCCCTCCGCGTTGGTCGGGTGCGCCGCGACGAACGCCGTGATCTCCGCCTTGAGCCGGCGCAGCTCGTGATCGGTACTGGCGCCGAGCAGGCCCATGCGCAGCTCGCTGAGCTTCGCTCCTCCCGCATCCGCCCCAGCCTCGGCGCGTGACGCCGCCGCCGGCCGTTCGACGACGGTGCGCTCCGCGGTCTCGCCGCGAGCCAGCGCCCGCAGCGCCGCCGCCAGCTCCGCGGTCTCCTGGAAGCGCGCCTCCCGAGGCTTGGCGAGACATCGTTCGACGACCGCCGCGAGGTCGCCTGGCAGCCCCACACGGACGCGGTCGAGCGCGTCGGGCGGATCGCGCAGGATCGAAGAGATCAGCTCGACCTGGGAGGTACCCTCGAACGGCCTGCGGCCGCTCAGCATCTGGTAGAAGAGGATCCCGAGCGCGAAGATGTCGCTCCGGTGGTCGACGTCGCGGGCGTGCAGTTGCTCGGGCGACATGTAGGCGAGCGTGCCGACCACCGCGCCCTCGCGCGACAGCGGTTCGGTGACTCCCGCCGTGATCACCGCCTCGGGTAGCACGGTGCGTTTGGCCAGCCCGAAGTCGAGGACCTTGACCTCGCCTCGCTCCGAGACCATGACGTTGGTCGGTTTGAGGTCGCGGTGCACGATGCC
>DATLFI010000263.1:0-5309 GCA_035524895.1 Thermoanaerobaculia bacterium
GAAGAAGGTCAGGTCGAGCGTCACCAGCACCGAGTCGGAGCCGCCGGTGCGCGCGAACTGGTACGTCGAGTTCACGCGCCGCAGGGCGGGCCGCCCTTCGGCGGCATCGAGCTCATTGAGAACGCCCAGCACCAGCGTGCCGGCCTCCAGCGCCGACTGCGGCTGCTGGATCTCGCCCGTGTTGCCCAGCTCGCGGTCCAGCTCGGCCACCTTGTTGCGCAACTGGTTGCGCACGAACTGCATCTGCTCCAGGCGCGTGCGATCGACGTCGCGCTCGGGATTGATGCCGTAGTCGTCGACCTCGTTCGTGGAGCGGATGCTGTCGAAGTACTTCTCGATCGTGTCGGGCACCGGATCGAGGTTGCCGGGCACCGGCGGTCGCGCGCGCATGTCGCCGAGCATGTAGTTGTTGGTGCTCACGCGCCACAGGTCCACGTCCGCGGTGCGGTGCTTGATCTGCTTGAGCTCGAAGATGTTGACCACGGCCAGCAGCGTCACGAGCAGCAGCGAAGCGATCGCCAGCGGCAGCTCGACGCGCTCGAACGTGCCCGAGTAGCGCAGCTCCTCGCGCCGCAGGCGCCCCGGCACGCTCCCGCCGCCGAGCATGCGCAGTGCGACGCCGTAGGCGACCACCAGCGGCCCCGCGCCGTCCACGGACTTGCCGACCTCCTCGGAGTCCTCCTCGAACACGTCGAGCTCGACGATCGGCACGCCCTCGACCTCCGAGCCCACCAGCCCCGGCAGCGGCCAGCCGCAGACGTGCACGCCCTCGAAGGCGTTGGCCGTGCGCGCGCCCGAAACGGTGCGCAGGAGCTCGCGGCGCACGCGGCTGGCGACCTGCTCCAGGCGCCGTTCGCGGTCCTCGGAGTCCTCGGCCGGCGGCGCGTCACGGCCCTCGGCGGCGCCTTCCTCCCCGGCGACGTCCGCTTCAGGCTCGGCCAGGGCCGGCTCGTGGCTCAGGGCGCCGATGTGCACGGCGCGCATGCTGCGCACGCGCGCGCCGTCCATGAGCACGATCGCGGTCGAGACCTCGCCCACGTGCACCAGCACCTGCGCATCGTCCGCGTGGCAGACCTCGGCCGACAGCGCCGCGTTGATCATCGCGGTGGCCTCGAGCTCGACCTCCAGCGGCTCGACGCCGGCGCGCGCGGCCACGTCGATCTCGCGCGCGATGTCCGCCTTGGGCACCGCGCTGACGAGCAGCGAGGTCTCCCCCGACGCCGCATCGATCTTCTGGAAGTCGATCACGATGTCGTCGATGTTCCACTGCGGCAGTTCGCTCTCGACTTCGAACTTGAGTACCGCCTCGATCTTGTCCTCGTCGAGGTCGGGCATCTTGAGCGTGCGGAACGATGCCAGGCCGGTGTCGATGGCCACACCCACGTTGTCCGTGGGCACGTTGCAGGCCTTGACCGCCGCCTTGAGCGCGGCCGCGGCGTCGGCGGCGGGGTTCTCGCCGCCGCGCGGGAACTCGCCCGTGTGGAAGGCCGTGACGCGATGCTTCTTGGGGCTGCCGTCGAGGACGATCAGCTCGAAACGCCGCGGGCCGATGCGGATGCCGCAGGATCTGGCCATGGGGAGTTCGGGTTCCTAGCGCCGCGCCGGCGGCGGGGTGGTCTGTGCGACCAGGCTGTCGAAGTGCTGCTGCTGGTCGTGGGGCAGGACGTAGTTGCGGATGGCGTCACGATAGCGAACCCCCAGGGCGGCCAGATCGTCCTCGAGCCGGCTGACGCTCTGGGCCAGGGCCCGCTGGCGGATCTCCTCGACCTCCTCGTCATAGCGCTCGAGCAGTTCCTCGAACAGGCGCCGACGCTGGGGCGAGAGGTCGAACTCGTCCTCGAACATGCGCCGGTAGGCCTCGGAGTACGAGCCCGAGACCTCGCCCGCCGCCGCGCGGCGCTCGCCCCAGTACAGGCCGCCGGCCAGTCCGGCGCAGAACGCCGTCCCGGCCAGGACGCAGATCCACGCCCGCAGGGGGTTCACGGCTGCCGTTCGACCTCGACCGGCAGCTCCTCGTCGAGCGACTTCAGGCGCTGCAGGATCTCCTCGGTCGAGAGCTCGACGCCGTCGTCGGCGTGCAGGTTGGCGCCCGAGGGCAGCTCGCTGGCGCGCATGGCCAACCCCAGGGCGACCACCAGCGCGGCCGCCGCCGCGGTCAGGACCAGCACGAAGTCGAGTGTGCGGCGGCCCTCGCGGTCACCCGCGAGCACGGGCGCGGCGCGTTCGCCGGTGTCGCCCGCGAAGGCGCGCCGCGCCACGCGCGCAGCGAAGCCGGGCGGCACGGCCTGCTCGCCGCCGGGCTGGAACCAGCGCGACAGCGAGCGCAGGTCGGCCATCGAGGTGCGGCAGTCGCGGCAGTCGAGCAGGTGCTCGCGCAGCGGCGCCGAGCGGGCCTCGGTCAGCTCGCCGTCGGCCCAGGCCGGGATCAGCGGCGCCGCCTGGGCGCAGTCGAAGGTGTGCGGGTCGGTGTTCATGGCTTGGAGACGCTGCGTCGTGCTGCCATCACGACGTGGCGAAATCGGGGTAGAGCGAGAGCAGCTTGTCCTTGAAGCGCGCACGGGCGCGGAAGAGCCGCGATTCGACCGTGCCGATCGAGATGCCCAGCAAGTCGGCGATCTCCTGGTAGGCCATCTGCTCGAACTCGCGCAGCACCAGCACGGTGCGGAAGATCTCCGGCAGCTCGCCCAGCACGCGCTGGGTGACCTCGGCCACCTCCTGCTGCTCGAGTCGCGCTTCAGGCGCCGGCAGGCTCGCCCCGCGGCGTTCCGGCGCGGGCACCAGCTCGGGGTCCTCGACCGCCTGGACCGGGTTGCGGCCGGCGCGCTTGAGCGTGTCCAGGGCCGTGTTGATCGCGATGCGGCACAGCCAGGTGTAGAAGCTCGACTGCTCCTGGAAGCTGTCCAGCCGCCGAAAGGCCTTGAGGAAGGTGTCCTGGACGATGTCCTCCACCTCGACCGCGCTCTGGGTGTAGTGCCGCACCAGCGCGAACATGCGCGGCGCGTAGCGCTCCACCAGGAGCTGGAACGAGAGCTGGTTGCCGGCCAGCGTCTCGCGCACCAGCGCGAGGTCCTCACGGGGGGCTGCGGTCATGGTCAGGGCACCCATTCCGGGCTCTTGGACGGTCTCCGTCGAGCCCTATTCCCGACCACGTTCGTTCGGGATACGTTCGGGTCGCGGAACTCTCCTCCTGAGCCGTCGGAGCTCAGTAGGTGGCGGTGAGGTCGAGCGCAAGCGGCCCGGCCTCGAGTTCCTCGGCCTCGACTCGCAGCGAATGCCCCAGCAGACGGACGACGTAGGTCTGTCGCGCGGTGACCAGGAGCTCCACCGACGAGCTCCGACCTTCGATCATCGAGTCCAGCGCCTCGACGCTGCGCAGGACCGATCGCCCCCCCCCAAGGTCCAATACCTCGATGCCGGTCCAGAGGTCCACGGGCAGGCCGGTGGGCTCGCCGAAGGCCGTCGAGGTGAGACGCATGCGTTGGGTCGCATCCAGGCCGACGACATGCGGCCCGCTCGCCTGAACGAGCGTGTCGACGTGTCCATCTCCGTGTGTCTTCGAGGACACGGTCCATGTCGTCCATCCCCGCGGGACTCGCAGGAGCGTGTACTCCCCTTGGGGTGCGCGCAGGTTTGCCGAGAGCGGCAGCGGGTCGAGCTCTTCGGGGGACGTCGAGCCGGCGCTCGCGTGGCTGAACCACTCGACCTCCACGGACTTGCCGCTGGAACGGTCACGGAACTGCACCTCGACCTCGAGCAGCTCCGGGAGCTCGAACTCGATCAGGAAGAAGGCGACGTCAGGGACGACGACCTCCGTGGCGAACAGCGGCGGAGAGACCGTCACCCGATAGCGTCCGGGGGCGACGGAGACCGGCGACCACTCGATCAGCTCGATCGCGTCGGTTGAGGAGCGAGAGAGCGCCGGCGAAACGACGCGCTGCACCGGTGTGCGGCAGGGTACGTCGAGCGGCTCGAGAGACACGCTCAGAGAGCCCGCCTCACCGCTTTCCGGCGGGCAGAGGATCGCGCCTGCGACCTCGACCAGACCCTCCGACGGGGCCATGGCGGAGTCCGAGAGGTCGATCGTCACAGTTTCGCCGGACGCGAGGACGAACGGCCATTCGCGGGCCGCGCAGCGGACCGACTCGGGGGAGCGGAGGCTCCACTTGGCCGTGTAGGCGTCCGCGACCACGCCGCTCAGTGTGATGGGCTGCGTGCCCATGGTGATCGGGAACCCATAGGTCGGCGTGCCGGATCCCGCGGAACCACGGCCCCACAGCTCGAGCACGCCCGAGTCCATCGACTCGCCGCGCGCGACGATCCTCAGGTCACCCGCGGGCGCGAGGAGCACCGTGGTCGGACGCGGCCGACGATCGATGGTCAGGAGCTCCGCCCAGGAGTAGCCAGGCGAACCGATCATGCGTACCGGATGGTGGGAGAGTTCCCAGGTCGGGATCGGGGCAGGCCGCTGCAGGACGGCGAGCTGATTGCGCTGCGGGCCGGGGTGGGGCTCGAGGGTCGCGCCGACCTGCGTCTGCAGTCGGAAGACATCGATCAGGGTCGCTGTCTCGAGCTCCCGTCCGCTGTGCCGGTCGAACAGGCGCACGGCCTCCGGCGTAGCGCGCTCGGCCACGATCGTCACGACCTGTCCGGGTTCCACCGCCAGGATGGTCGGCGACGCCCAGGCGCGCCCACCATCCAGAGTCATCTCGTGGACGAGTAGGGAGTCGGGAAGGCGATCCACAGGCACCTCCCAGTGACCACCGCGGACCAGCACGTCCGCGTCCTCGCGTCGGTGCCCCGAGGCCCAAGATGCTCGGAATCCGCCGGACGGAGGGTTCGGCGAGTCCATCCAACGGACCAAGCCGCGGAGGACGGCGACCTCGCCACCTCGCTCGGTCGATGGCCCGGGCTGTGCCTCCACGCCGCCAGACGCACGCAGCGGCTCGGGCACGGCTTCGGGCAGGATGTCCGCGACCGTTCGCGGAGCGGGACCAGGAGCCTCGACTCTCACGTACTCGCCTCGCCCCAGGGTCAGCCAGGTCACGAACGCGACAGCAAGGACGGCGATCAGGAGAACTGCAGCACCGGTGCGACGCATCGCGATTCGAGTCCCATTCCAGGAGTGCTGCGGGCTTCCATCAGGACAGTTGCCACGGTCGACATCCTATCGAGCGGAGTTGCGGGCTGTCGATCCGGCGAATCCCCGCAGCGGCGACCGCAACCCAGTGCTCCTTCGCCCTCAGACGTTCTTCGTGCAGGGAGCGCAGGCCTTGTACCAGCGTGTCGCGACCGAGACTTGACCCACGATG
>DATLFI010000264.1:0-4405 GCA_035524895.1 Thermoanaerobaculia bacterium
ACCAGGCTCATGCCCTGGTGGTGGGCCATGAACGCGCGCACGATCGCCGCGTGACGCCTCGGCGGCAGGCGTGTCGACGTGTAGTCGATCGCCTCGTAGTGGCCGAAGCGCCCGTCGAGCCCCTCGCGGGTGAGCGCGCGCAGGTTGGCCAGCGCGGCGCGCCGGTCGACCATCAGCGCCAGGGCGGTGGCGTAGGGCGCGACGACGAGGTCGTCCGCCAGCCCGGGCTTCAGCCCGAGACCAGGGATGCCGAACGCTCGGTACTGGTAGTTCAACGCCAGGTCGAGTGTGTTGTAGGCTGCCTCGGAGATCCCCCAGGGGACGCCGCGGCGCCCGCAGTAGTGGATCTGCCGCGCAACGACCGAGGCGCAGGTTTCGTCGAGGAGTGTCGGCCGGTAGCTGCGGGTAACGAGGAGAGGCATCAGGTACTCGAAGAGTGTGCCGCTCCACGAGAGCAGCGCTCGACCACCTTCGGCACCGACGAGCTGGCGACCGAGCCGGAACCAGTGCGATTGCGGCGCCTGACCACGCGCAATCGCCACGAGGCTGGCCAGGCGCGACTCCGATGCGAGCAGGTCGTAATACGAGTCGTCGTGTCGGCCCAGCGAGGCGTTGAAGCCGATCGTGAAAAGCTGCCGGCCGCGGTCGAACACGAGGCCGAAATCGGTCTCGTCGACGAGGGCACCCAGTCGCTCGGCTGCGCGCTCCAGCCGGTCGGTCAGCCGCCGGGCACCATCACTGGTCGCGACCAGCTCGTCGAGTGAGGGAACCCGGTCGCCGGGGATGCTCTCCCCTCCGCCATCTTGGATGGGGGCCGGCAGGACGGCGTCGATCTCGGCCAGCGTCGTGCGCAGCAGGTGCGCCACGCGCTCAATCCAGAATCCCGCGTCCTGCTCGTCGGCGGCCTGCTTCACCGGGAGACCGCGCAGCAGCCTGCCCGGCACCAGAGGCTCCGCGCGCGCAAGGAGGTCGGCGGCGAATGCGCGCCAGCCGGCCATGTCGCAAGGTGGGCTGGTCCGCGCACGGGCGACGGTCGCGTCGATCTCTTTGAGCGGGCGGAAAGCCACCAGGTCAGGGAGCAGCGCCAGGGCGTCCTCGAGTGCGTCGAACAGCTCGGGGCCGACCAGCGGCGCCCGCGCCGCCTCGCGGCATCCCTGGGCGACCGCGATCATGTGACCGACCAGGTTGCCACTGTCTACGGTCGATATGTACAGGGGTTGGAGCGCCTCGCGGGTGCCCGTGTCGTACCAGTTGTAGAGGTGCCCGCGGTAGCGCTCCATCTGCTCGATGCTGTCGAGGGTCTGCTCGAGCCGCTCGACCAGCTCGGTCGTGGTGAGGTAGCCGAGGTCCCGCGCGGTCAGGGTGGCCAGCAGATAGAGCCCGATGTTCGTCGGCGATGTACGGCGGGCGAGCACGCCGCGCGGGTCCTCCTGGTAGTTGTCGGGCGGAAGCCAGTTGTCGTCGGCCGTGACGAATGTCTCGAAGAAGCGCCAGGTCTTGCGCGCGGCGGACCGCAACACTCGAACGTCGTCAGCCGAGAACGAGTGTTCGCGCCGTCTGGTCCGACGGCTGACCAGCGTGGCCACCGCCGGCGCAAGCACCCAGAGCCCCGAGATTACGGCGGCGAGGGGGAGCGCGCTCGGTCGAACGACCGCGGTGGCGCCGATCAGGAACAGCCCGAGCGCGGATCCGGGCCACATCCGGCGGATCATGGGAACGAGCGCCCCGACCTGTGCTTGCCGCCGGCGCTCCGAATCGGCCGCGGTCTCCCACTCGAGCAGATTGCGGCGCGTGACGAGCAGCCGCCAGAAGGTGCGCCCGAGCGCGTCCAGGATCAGCAGCGCCTGATCGGCAAGCAGGATGAGCGCGAGCCCAACCCGCAGCAGATTGACACGCAGGTCGCCCCAAAAGCCGCGGAGGTAGCTGGTCCAGGCGCTGGTGTCGACGCGCAGCAGCGTGGTCGCGACATGGCCGAAGATCGGGAAAGCGATCGCCGACAGCCCGAGCGCGGTCCAGGCGAGCGCCGGACCAGGGAGCACGGTCCAGGCAGCCGCGAGCAGCGCGACGATGCTGGGCGCGAGGAGGCTGCGGCGCAGGTTATCGAAGAGCTTCCAGCGCGCGATCAGGGGCAGGTCGTTCGGCCGTGCGCCGCCCGGCGTAGGCACCCGCGGGAGCAGCCAGAGCGCCTGCTGCCAGTCGCCCCGCAGCCAGCGGTGCTGCCGCCCTGCATAGACGGAGTAGTCGGACGGATGGTCGTCGAGCAGCTCGACGTCGCTGGCCAGACCGACCCGGGCGAAGTTTCCCTCGAACAGGTCATGGCTGAGCAGGCGGTTCTCCGGCGCGCGTCCCTCGAGCGCGGACGCAAACGCCTCGACCTCGTAGATTCCCTTGCCGTAGTAGCTGCCCTCGCCGAACAGGTCCTGATAGACGTCCGAGACGACGTTGGTGTACGGATCGAGACCGGTGTTGCCGGTAAAGATGCGCGCGAAAAGTGAGTACCCACCGCTGGTGAGGGTGGTGCTGACGCGCGGCTGAACCAGGCCGAATCCTTCGACGACCCGACGTTTGACTGGGTCGAAGACCGGCTGGTTTAGCGGATGCGCGATAGTGCCGACGAGCTTTCGCGCTGCGTCGCGCGGGAGCTGAGTGTCGGCGTCGAGCGTGATCACGTAGCGCGTGCGGCGCAGCGCGTCGAGGTCGCCGGTGACAACCCGGAAGCTCGTGTCCGTCGCCCCGCGCAGGAGTCGGTTGAGCTCCTCGAGCTTGCCGCGCTTCCGCTCCCAGCCCATCCACGTGCCGCGGACCGCGCGACCGTCCACCTTGAAGTCCTGATGAGGGTTCCAGCGCCGGACGCGGTGCAGCAGGCAGAAGCGCCCGTCCGGGTAGCGCTGGCCGAGCGCCTCGACGGCGGCGCCGGCCTCCGCCAGCAGGTCGGCGTCGCCGAGCGTTTCCTCCGTAGCGGCGTCGCGGAAATCAGTCAGCAGGGCGAAAGTCACGTTCGGGTCACGGTTGGCCAGGTAGCGGATCTCCAGATCCTCGATCAGGCGGCGCGCGTTCGCCTGGCTGATCAGCAGCGCAGGAACAACCACCGTCGTGGCCAGCTCCTCCGGCACACCCTGCTCGAGTGCGAGCTTCGGCAGCCGGGTCGGGCGGAGCCCGTGGGAGATCGCAAGGTTGACGACGCTGACGGCGATCTCGCTCGCCGGCAGGAGCATGAGAAGGCCGATGGCCAGGAGCGCCGCGGTGGCGACCCCGTCGGCGGCCAGCAGCGCTAGCGGCAGCGTGAGGAGCGAAAGCGTCAGCAGCACGACCCCACCTAGGTAGACGGCCGTCGGGTGCCGCCGGATGGCGCGGCGCAGGCGCTGCGAAGTAGTCGGCCAGTAGCCGAGCTGCCGCTCGAGTGTCGGCCGACCATCGTCGACCAGGAAGTAGCCGACGTGGCCGCGCCGCACGTGCGTGGGACTCGCAGTCGCGAGGTCGACCGCGCGCTGCGCCACGTCCCGCTCATCGGCGTGGCCGCCTCGGGCGAGCTGCTCGACCTGGTGTCGATACGTGTCGCGCGAGGCCGCGTCCATCGCGCCGTAGACCCCCGACGGGTCGCGCCGCAGCTCGCGCTCGACGAGGCTGACCGCTTCGAAGAAGTCCGTCCAGTCGAGCGAGGTGATGATCCGTAGGCTGGTAATGCAGTTGCCGACCGACACCTGGTCGGTCGCCTGACGACCGCGCTCGCGGCGGATCATGTCGTCCTCGGTCATGCCTGCCTCGGCGAGCCGATCCCCGATCCAGGCGTGGACTGTCGAAAGCGAGACATCCTGGTCGCGAAGGCGCCGGAGCAGCTGGCTTGCGAAGCCGGGCGTGAGCTCCTGACCGCTGCGCGCCAGCTCGGCGAGCGCCAGCACTGCGTCGGCAGGCCGCTCCCGACCGCGCGCGATCAGACGGTCGGCCCACTCGTCGGCGCGCGTCCGCTCGTCACGGTCGTGGAGGGTGTGGCGCGCCAGGCGCCGCAGGTTGTCGATGAGGCCGAGCCGCAGCATGATCGGCACGGCCCAGAGCTCCCCGATCGTTAGCGGCGTGACCTCCTGGAAGCTCTCGACGTAACGGTGGAGGATCTCCCGGTCGAGCCGCGCGTCGGTGTGGGCGACGAAGTCGAGCGCGAGCGCGTAAACCCGCGGGTAGCCGGCAGCCGCGCCTTCGCCGATCCGAGGGAGCTCGGCGAGGTAGCCGCGGGGCAGATGGTCGACGATCTCGCGGAGATGTTCCTCGACGATGTGAAAGTTATCGAGGAGCCACTCCTCGGCCGGAACGAGGTCCTGCCGCTCGCGCGTTCTGGCCTCCAGCTCCCGGTAGGCGGCTAGGAGGTCCGCGCGCGAGCGCCCGAACTCGTCGAGCAGCGGCCGTGCTGGCG
>DATLFI010000265.1:0-70221 GCA_035524895.1 Thermoanaerobaculia bacterium
GTTGCGCTCGCTCAGCGATGGACCCAGCATCGCCACCGCTCCCGCGCCTAGCATCCGGCCCCACGGCGCTCCCAACGCAGCCCACGGGGGTTCCACCACGGGCTGCTGGGCCAGCTTTGCTAGCCCTGCTTGCGATGGGCCTGGTGCTGGTCGCCGGGCAACCTTCGAGCGGCGGGACAGAGGTCCAGGATCCGTCGCGGATCCTCGCCCCTTGGATTCGAGGTCGGGTCCTGCAGGATGGGCGTCCTCTCGCCGGAGCGAAGGTGGAGCTCCTGCGGCGGGAGAGCCGCGATGCGTCGGGACGCCGCCGGCTCGCAGGTCTCGCAGAAACGGTCGCCGTGACGAGCGTCACCGACCCCGCCGGGCTCTTCGTACTTCGACCCGGAGAGGCGGGACCATGGCGGGTGAGGGTCGAGTCGGGCCGGCGGACCGCTTTCGAGTGCGCGGTGCCGATCCTGCCAGTGGCTGGCGACCTGCCGCCGCTCGAGACCGGGGCGGACGGTGGAAGGATGCTGCCCGGGTCGTCGTCGGCGGAGTCGCCCTGTTGGGTGCCTCTGCCGGCTCGGGTGTCGGGGGCGAGCCCACGGGTGACGCAGGACGGAGCCGAGATCGCTGTTCGCGTGCTCGACGCCGAGCGCGCCGCGGTGGCGGGTGCCCTGCTGTGGGTCGCCGGACAGCCGGCGGCTCTCACGGACCGCGACGGCCGCGCCACGGTGCACGCCTTGCACCCTCTCCCCGCGAGTGGCCAGGCGGAGCGCCCGGTCGTTATCGAGGCGACGATGCCGGGCGGTGCGAGCGCTCGCTGGATGGGATCGCGGCAGACCGCGACGGGGGTGGGGTCGCCGCCGCCCGCGACGGCCGAGGCGGTTCTCGCGCTGCAGCCCCAGAGGGAGCTTGCGATCCGCGTGTCGGATGCGCGGTCGGGTGAGCCCCTCGTCGGAACCTGGGTACGGTTCGAGGATCGCCTGTGGCGTGCCGGCGACAGCGGCTCCCTGCGCATCGCAGTACCGGCGATCGACATGGCCAACGGCGCCACGCCCGGGACCGAGGCGATGGCCCGCACACCACCCGCGGCCGAGTCGTCGATCGAAGTCGCCGCGGTGGGCTACGGCTCGCGCCGCGTGTCGCTCGCTGCGTCCAGCCGGCGAGCCGCGACCTCGATTCTGGAGGTGGCGCTCGAGCCCCGCTCGATCGCCGAAGGCTGGGTGGTCGGCGAGGCCGGTTTCGGCCTAGGCAACGTGGAGCTCGTCGCCGAGCCGGTGGCCTCGGCGCGCCAAGGCACCGAGCACCTGACCGATCGCCGCCGCTGGACGCGCAGCGGAGGGCGCGGCGACTTCCGGCTGCAGGAGCTCGAGCCTGGGGTGCTGTACGTCGTCGAGGCGATCGGCCTCGGCAGCACCATCGACGCGGGAGCGGTCGAGGCGGGCGTGTCGACTGCCTCGACGCGCGCCGAGCCGCTTCGCGCGCGGCTTCGCTTCGGGGCGCCTGGTCCGCGGGAAGCCCGCAGCGACCTCCGTATCGAGTTGGCGCGCAAGCGGCCGGCGTACGGCTGGGTCGTGAGTGACGCCGAAGGCGTGGAGCGACCGGTCGCGGGCGCGTCGGTGATCTTGCAGGAGTTGTCGTTGCGAAGTCCGGCGTTGGGGGCCCGAACAGGCGACGACGGTCGCTTCGAGCTCGCGCACCTTCCGCCGGGTGGCTACGACCTCGTGGTGCGCGCTCCAGGCTTCGCGCGCGGGGTGGTGGAAGGGCTCGAGGTGCCGGAGGAAGAACCGGCGTGTGAGCTCGGCACGGTGATCCTCGACCCCGGTATCGTGCTCGAGGTCCGGGTGCAGGAGCGCGGGGGCGGCCCGGTAGCGGGCGCGAGCGTGGCCGCTCAGCAGTTCGAGCGCCATCCGGCCACTTCGCCTCGGCGGCAGCGAGTCGTACCACCGCCGTCCGAGGGTGCCGTCGCGCGCACCGGCGACGACGGCCTGGCGCGCGTCGGCGGGTTGGACGCGGGACGCCAGGGTCGACTGCGCGTCGCAGCGTCCGGCTTCGTGACCACCGAGGTTGCCGGCATCGAGGTGCCGGCGGACGACGTGGTCGAGGTGTGGCTCGAGCGCGGCTCCGAGGTGAGCGGGGTGGTACTCGACGAAGCCGGGTCGCACCTCGTTGGCGCCTTCGTGAGCTTGCACCCCGATGGCGATGTGTCTTCGACCCCGATCGATCACCTCTTCCAGTACACGGACGAGGGCGGCCGCTTCGCGCTGAGGGGCGCGCCGGCCGGCGCGGTCCGCGTCGCCGCGCGCGCGCTCGGCGCCGCCGAGATCGATTCGGTCGCTATCAGCGTTCCGCGTGGCGGTGTCGTGTCGGGTCTCGTGCTGCGGGAGCCGGCGCATGCGACCCTCGAGGGGCGGGTGCGCACCATCGAGGGAGCTCCCGTCGCCGGCGCCGTGGTGGTCGCTGCCGGGCAGCTCGAGCACACCGGTGACGACGGCTCGTTCCGCATCGAGAAGGTGCGCTCCGGCGTGCAGCGGCTCGAGGTCCGCTCGCAGGAGCACGGCACGGCCGAGCGCGAGGTCGAGGTGTCGGCGGCGGGTGCGTGGATCGAGATCGAGCTGGGCGAGAGCGCCACGGTGGTCGGGATCGTGGTCGACACCGCGGGCGAGCCGGTCGCCGACCTCGAGGTCTTTGCCCGTCCGATGAGGCCGATCGGCGACCCGCCATCCAACGCAGCGCACAGCGACGCCGCCGGCAGCTTTCGCATTGGCGACCTGCGTCCCGGTCCCCACCTGTTGAGCGTGCTCGACGACGAGTGGGCGCTCGTGCCCGGCTCCATGCCGTTCGAGGTGGAGGCCGCCTCCGCGCCGTCGCCGACGAGGTTGGTGGTGGTGCGTGGCGCACGCGTGGTTGGTGTGCTCCACGGCCTCGAGCCCGGCGAGCGGGCGTTGGTGCGAGTGGTTGGCGATGGTGGGGAGGTGTGGGGCCCCAGCCACGCGAATGATCTCGATCCGCGCTTCTTGATCCCGCGCGTACCCCCAGGCGAGCACCGGTTGATCGGCGAGGTCATCCTGCCCGAAGGAGCGGCGGCGGCGAGAGCGCCGCTGGTGGTCGCGCCGCACGATCTCGAGGTCGAGCTCGACCTCGAGCTCGAACGCGAGAACGCGGAGGAGGTAGCGGTGCGAGGCAGGGTGCTGGTCGACGGCACGCCGCTCCCGGGTCTGTACCTGCTCTTGGTACCACCGGACTTTCGCGCGCTGCGCGCGTCCGCCGCGACCGACGCCGCCGGTCGGTTCGAGCTCTGCTGCGCGCGACCCGGGCGCTACGACCTGATGGCCGGCACCCGCGGCTCCGCGCTCGCCTACCTCGGACCGGTCGACGTCGAAGCCGACCTCGACCTACAGCTCGAGCTGCGCCGCACCGAGGTGCGCGGGCAGGTCGTCGACGCCGAGAGCGGACGGCCGATCGCCGGTGCCACGCTCACTGTGGTCGGCCCAGCCGAGCCCGCCGGCTACCACGCCAGCACCCGCGTCACCGGGCGCGACGGCAGGTTTCGCCTCTTCGCGATGGTCTTCGACGGCTTCCGCCTGCGCGTCGCGCACGCCGGACACGCGGGAACCGAGCTCGGGCTGTCCGCGGGGCAGGTCGTGGACGTGGGCGTCGTCGCGCTCGCGCCGGGTGGGGCTGCCGCGCTGTCGTCGTCGCCACCACGACGTTGGTGACCTTCGGCGCCGCTCGATCTGTCGTCGAGCCCCAAGCGCCGAGGCACCGCGACTCGGCGGGGCTGGTACGCTGCCGATCGGAGGTTGCCCACAAGATGCGTTCGTTGCGCCCGCCGCTCTCGTGCGTTTCGACCCGCGCCGCGCCAGTCCTCGTTCTTGCGACTCTGCTCGCATCAGCTCCGCTGGCTGCCCAGGACGCTTCCAGCGCGGTCGTACCGGCCGTGTCGGACCGCCTCGAGCTGGAAGACATCTTCGGTGCCGACAAGGATCGCCGCATCGACGCCGTCGGCAAGCTACCGAAGATCACCTGGCTCGACGACGAGAGCTACCTGCTCGAGGAGCGTGACTCCGGTGAAGACGCGGCCGGCGACCGTGCGCGCGCGCCGCACCGCGTGGCAGCAAGGACCGGAAAGGTATCGCCGTTCTACGAGGTGGAACGCTTCGTCGACGCTCTCGCGAAGAGCGCGGGCTTCGACCGGACGACCGCCGAGAAGGCCGCCACCGCCGAGCTGCACTATGACCAGAGTCACACCGCCGCGCTCTTCGAGCACGGCAACGACATCTTCTACTGGAAGGTCGGCAGCAACGACGTGCGGCGTCTCACTTTCGATCCCGAGCCCGAGGTGGGCTACGAGCTCTCGCCCGATGGTCGCATGGTCAGCTTCGTGCGCGGTCACGACATGTTCTTGCTCGAGCTCGCGACCGGAAGCGAGCGTGCGCTGACCGACGACGGCAGCGCCGAGCTGCTCTACGGCCGCCTCGACTGGGTGTACCAGGAGGAGGTCTACGGGCGAGGCAACTTCAAGGGCTATTGGTGGAGCCCCGACTCGACGCGCCTCGCCTTCCTGCGCCTCGACGAGTCGCCGGTGCGGGAGTTCACGGTGGTCGACCACATCCCGGTCGAGCTCGAGGTCGAGGTCACGAACTACCCCAAGGCGGGATCGCCCAACCCCAAGGTGCAGCTCGGATTGGTGGCCGCGGCGGGCGGCGAGCCGTCGTGGGTCGACATGTCGAAGTACGAGCCGATCGAGCACTTGATCGTGCGCGTCGGCTGGACGCCCGACGGCAAGAGGATCGCCTTCCAGGTTCAGGACCGCGAGCAGACTTGGCTCGACCTCAACCTCGCCGACGCGTCGAGCGGCGAGGTGACGACCCTGTTCCGCGAGGCCTCGCCAGCTTTCGTCAACGTCACCGGCGAGCCCGAGTGGCTCGACGACGGGAGCTTCCTGTGGCTCTCCGAGCGCACCGGCTTCCAGCACATCTACCACTACGATGCGGAGGGCAAGCTGCTGCGGCAGGTGACCGCGGGGGAGTGGGAAGTGCGCGATCTCTACGGCGTCGACGAGGAAGCAGAGGGGAGTGGCCGCGAGCCGTCCGTGTACTTCAGCGCGATGGCGCAGAGCCCGATCGCGCCGCACCTCTACCGCGTGGCGCTCTCTGGCGGCGAGCCCGAGCGCCTGTCACGCCGCGATGGGTCGCACACCGCGAGCTGGAGCCCGGGCTTCCGCTACTTCGTCGACACCTGGAGCGACGCGCGCACGCCGCCGCAGATGCGGCTCCACGACGCGAGCGGCGCCGAAGTGCGCGCGGTCGCTGAGAACCGCGTCGAGAAGCTGGCGCGCTTCCGGCTCGGTGCCATGGAGCGTATCCAGGTGCCAGCGCGGGACGGATACATGATGGAGGCGATGCTGATCCAACCGCCCGACTTCGACCCATCGAAGCGATATCCGGTGCTCCAGTACAACTACGGCGGCCCTCACGCCCCGGTCGTCTCCGACGCGTGGGGGGGCGCTCGGTACCTCTGGCACCAGTACCTCGCACAGCGCGGCTACGTCATCTGGATGTGCGACAACCGCTCCGCCTCCGGAAAGGGCGTCCGCCCCGTCTGGGAGGCCTACGGCCGCATGGGTGCCGTAGAGCTGCGCGACATCGAGGACGGCGTGACCTGGCTTCGCCAGCAGCCGTGGGTCGACCCCGCGCGCATCGGCATCTGGGGCTGGAGCTACGGCGGGTTCATGGCCGCCTATGCCCTCACCCACAGCACGAGCTTCGCGATGGGCATCGCCGGCGCTCCCGTCACCGACTGGCGTCTCTACGACACCATCTACACCGAGCGCTACATGAAGATGCCGCAGAACAACCCGGAGGGGTACCGCGAGACTTCGGTCGTCGAGGCTGCCGGGGACCTGAGCGGGAAGCTGTTGCTCATCCACGGCACGATCGACGACAACGTCCACATGCAGAACACGCTGAAGCTTGCGCACGAGCTACAGAAGGCCGACAAGGAGTTCGAGCTCATGCTCTACCCGAAGTCACGGCACGGGGTGAGAGACAAAAAGCTCGAGCTGCACCTGTACCGAACGATGACGCGGTTCGTGGTGGAGAACCTGTAGTCACTACTCTCCGCTCATAGGGTTTGGAGGAGCCGCTTCCGGCGCGGCTCCTAGCTCCTTCGAGGCAAGAGCTTCAGGAAGCGTGTGCGCTTTGGGGGTGAGCCTGCCGGTCGAGCGTCTACGCTCTCGGCGGAGGGCCCCCGCCAGCGACTCGCGAAGACCCAGCCGGTGATCGTGCCGAAGACGAAGTTCGAGGTGACGACCTCCGCGAAGTGGACCCAGCGCACCGCGTCCGGGAAGTACGGGTTCGGCACCAGCAGCGGGATGGCCCCGCCGAGCCCGGCCATGACGACTCCTGCCAGCAGCGCGCGCTGTGCACGGGTGCCGCCGGTCATGGCCACCACGAGCACGCAGATGGCGACGTGGAGAGGTCCGCGCACGAAGAGCTGCAGCGGCACGATCACCTCGAGGGGAGGCAGACCGATTCCTTCGTAGAAGGGCTGCACGAACGGGAAGATGATCGTCCCCGCGGCGAAGTACAAGGCCAGGTAGAGCGCAGAGCAGCCCGCGAAGAGCGCGGCCAACGACCACACCGAGTGGGCGGTGGAGGCGGGAGTAGCGGAAGAAGCAGGGGAGGCCCCGAGCCGCGGCGACGGACCCGGCGTCTTACCGAAACGTCCCGCCAGGAGCACCACGACAGGCGCCAACAGCGCGGCCGTCACGGCGGTCATCAGCGCCAGCCTCCAGACGTGCGCGAGCGGCAGGATGTCGAAGACCGCGGCCTCGATGAACGACGTGAGGCTCGACACGCCGTAGTAGACGGCCCCGAGCGCAACGGCCAGCCGCCAGCCGGTCCAGGTGGAGCGGATGGCCATCACCATCAGGATCGCGGCGGTCCCCAGCCACATGGCGGCCAACGACGCGAACCCCGCCGCGGGCATCTCGACCGGTGGGGCCAGCAGGGGGCCCAGGAGCGCTTGCAGGACGAACAGCGCCGCGGCGGCAGCAACCACTCGCCCGACGAACACGGCGATCTTCTTCATCGACTCCGCCCTCCGCGCTACTTCGCCACCAAGGACCTGGGCCGCGCCCCCAACAGCCTCAGACGACGTCGACCCGCGGCTCACTCACCGTAGAGATAGTCCCAGGCGATAGCAGCCATGGCTCGCACTCCCACGACCAGCGCGTCCTCGTTGGCGAAGAAGTACGGCGAGTGGTTGGGGGCTGCCTCGGAAGCTTCGACACCCTCCGCGTTGACCCCCAACCGGAAGTAGAAGCCTGGGATCTGCTCCTGGAAGAGCGCGAAGTCCTCGGCGCCCATGATGCGCGGCTGCACCGTGACCTTGTCCGCACCGGCGGCCCACTCCAACGTGGGCACCATGCGACGAGTCAGCGCGGGATCGTTGTAGACGACGGGCGCGTAGGGTTCGATGGTGACGGTCGCCTTGGCACCGGCCGCGGTGGCGATGCTCTCGGCGGTGCGGCGGATTCGATCCAAGAAGTCTTCGCGCATGTCGGTGTCGAAGGTGCGAATGGTGCCGATCATCTCGACGCGATCGGGGATGATGTTGCCCCGCACCCCGCCGTGGATGCTGCCGATGGTCACCACCGCCGGAGCCCGCGTGACATCGAGCTGGCGGCTCGGGATGAGCTGGAGCGCGGTCATGATCTGCGCGGAGACGATGATCGGATCGACGCCCATCCACGGCGAGGATCCGTGTGTCTGGCGGCCTTCGACCAGGATCGTGAGCGCGTCGGCGGCGGCCATCATGCCTTCTTCGCGGTAGCCGATCTGCCCGACCGGCGCGGGCCCGACGTGGAGCCCGAAGATCGCCTCGGGCTTCGGGTCCAAGAGCACGCCTTCCTTGATCATCAGCGCCGCGCCGCCCTCCTCCCCGGGCGGCGGCCCCTCCTCGGCGGGCTGGAAGACGAGCTTGACCGTACCCGGCAGATCCTCACGCATCCCGGCGAGCACCTCCGCGGCGCCCATCAGGATCGCGACGTGGTTGTCGTGACCGCACGCATGCATGACGCCCACCTGCTGGCCGGCGTACTCGGCGGTGACGTGAGACGCGAACGGCAGGTCGACCATCTCCTTGACTGGCAGCGCGTCCATGTCGGCGCGTAGCGCGACCACCGGTCCCGGCTTGCCGCCGCGCAGGATGCCGACCACGCCGGTGTGCGCGACGCCTGTCTTCACCTCGATGCCGAGCGCGCGCAGGTGATCGGCGACCTTCTGGGCGGTGCGGAACTCGCGGTTGCCGAGCTCCGGGTTCTGGTGGATGTCGCGGCGCCACTCGATCACCTTGGGCTCGACCTTCTGGGCGGCAGCCGCGATGCGCTCGCGCCCGTCCTGGCCTAGGAGGCTGGGAACGACCGACAGGAGCAGCGCGCCGAGCGCTGTCCCGGCTAGAAGCGGACGGATCTTCGGGTCGCGGGTGGTCATCGCTGGGTCCTCGGGTCGGTGATCGGGATCTCGGCATCCTGCCACGATCCCAACGGAGACACCGAGGTCCGCCTACGGTCTCACGACCACCTCGAGGAACCACATGCGTCGGTTGCCGCCGGCCCGGAGCTGTGCGTTGGCGCGAATGCCCTCGCTCTCGATCTGGATCTCCCCGTCGTGCTGCAGGGCCGTCAGAAAGCTCTGGCCTACCCAGTAGACAAAGGGCTTCATCAGCTCGGGGATTGGCTCGAGACTGGCCGCGAGCTCGGACTCCGCACCCGACCAGCTCACGGTCATTCCCACGAGCTTGTCGGCGGGTCCGATCAGCTCGACGATGCCTTGGCTCTCGCCGTCCACACGCGACGCGGCTAGCGAGGGGTGACCGTAACGCTCCGAGCCCGGCGCGAGCTCCAGGCCTTGCGCGCGCAGCAACTCGGCGGCCTGATCGCGCGACATCACGCCGAGCCCGACGGTTGATGTAGGCGGCGGCAGAGTCGGAGCGTTCGGGTCGGGACGGTCCTGGGCCATCGACACGACGTAGGCGTGGATCTGCTGGACGTCGCGCGCGGTGAGGATGTCGGCGAAGGACGGCATGCCGATCTCGAGGAAGCGGTCGCCGCGCACGATGAGCTCGTAGTTGTCGTGCACCGCCTTGCGCGAGTAGCGCAGGTCGGATTGGAGGCCGCTCGAGTTGGTGCCGTAGCCGTGACACCGCCCGCAGTGGATCTCGTAGAGATCGGAGCCGCGCCGGATCTCTTCGGGAGCACCGAACGGCGCCGGCGGCGGGTCCGGGTTCGCGTGGCGTCGGGCCACCTCGGGCATGGGCTGGTCGGCGTCGAGCTCGAACGTGAACAGGCGACCGACGTTCTTGTTCCGGACCGCGGCCGAGATCGCCGGGTCGCCGGCGGGCACGGCGCCTCCCCAGCCGGCCAGCACGCTCACGCGCTGCACGCCGTCGAGCTCCCAGGTGATCGGCGCGGCGACGATCGGGATGCCGGTCTCGACCGACCACAGCAGCTCCCCGTCGATCGCCGAGTAGGCGGAGAAGCGACCGCTCGGGTCGCCCTGGAACACGAGATCGCCGGCAGTGGCAAGTAGGCCACCGTTGTTGACCGCCGGTTGGACCACGCTCCACACCGCGCGCTGGGTCACCGGGTCCCAGGCTTTGAGCGCGCCCTTGGCCGCCGGCATCGCCTCGGACATCGCGCTCACCTTGGGATGGGTCCAGCCCACTCCCAGGTTCCACAGCCGCGGGTCGTACTCGAAGTCGGGGTCGAGCCGGTACACGGTCGGCTCCTCGCGCGAGGGGATGTAGACGAGGCCGGTGCCCGGGTGGAAGGCCATGGGCTGCCAGTTGTGGCCGCCGAGCGGCCCGGGGAACACGATCTTGGGCTCGCGGTCGTAGTTCGCGGCTCCAGTCTCGACCGGACGCCCCGTCGTCCTGTCCACGTGGCTAGCCCAGTTGACGCGGGTGTACTTCTCAGCCGAGAGCAGCTCGCCCGTCGCGCGGTCGAGCACGTAGAAGAAGCCGTTCTTCGGCGCCTGCATCGCCACCTTGCGCATCCGGCCGTCGATCTCGAGATCGACCAGCATGATGTGCTGCACGGCGGTGTAGTCCCAGTTCTCGGCCGGCGTCGTCTGGTAGTGCCAGACGAGGCGGCCGTCGTCCGGATCCAGCGCCAGGATGGAGGAGAGGAACAGGTTGTCTCCGCCGCCCGGGCTGCGATAGCGGCGTGGCCACGGCGAGCCGTTGCCGGTGCCGACGTAGAGCAGGTCGAGCTCCGGGTCGAACGCCAACGCGTCCCAGACCGTGCCGCCGCCACCGACGACCCACCACTCGCCGGTCCAGGTCTTCGCCGCCATCTCGAGCTCTGGATGCTCGAACGGCTTCGACGGGTCACCCGGCACCGTGTAGAACCGCCACGAGAGCTCGCCGCTCTCGGCGTCGTAGGCACTGATGTAGCCGCGCACGCCATACTCGGCACCGCCGTTGCCGATGAGGACCTTGCCCTTGACCACCCGCGGCGCGCCGGTGATGGTGTACGGCCGGCTGCGGTCGATGGTGTTGACGTCCCACGCTACTTCGCCGGTCGCCGCGTCGAGCTTGATCAGCCGGCCGTCGATCGTGCCCACGAACAGGTGGTCGCCCCACAGCGCGGCACCGCGGTTCACCACGTCGCAGCAGGCGTTGTAACCCCACTGGCGCGGCACGTCCGGGTCGTAGCTCCACTTGGCCTTGCCGGTGCGCAGCTCGATCGCCTGCACGCCGCTCCAGGAGGTGGTGAGGTAGAGAACACCGTGGTTGACCAGCGGCGTCGCCTGGTGGCCGCGGTCGCGACCGGTGTCGTGGGTCCAGGCCAGACCCAAGCGGGAGACATTCTTCGCATCGATCTGCGAGAGCGGCGAAAAGCGCTGCTCGCTGTAGGTGCGGCCGTGGGTGAGCCAGTCGCCCGGCTCGCGATCGGCGTTGGCGATGCGCTCGCCGGTCACCGCCGTGGGGCGCGAGGCGCTGGCACCCTCCGCCGGCGCCGCTCCCCGTGACTGCGCCGACGCTGGCGACCCCGCAAGGTGCCCGAGGAAAGCCAGGAGAAGGATCGTGGCTGCGTCGACGCCTGGTGACAGGGATCCTGCCCGCGATGCTCGGCTCGTCTTCATGTCCACAGCCTCCCCAGGCAGCTTCCTCGAGATCGCATGTCGAGGTCCGAAGGTCGAGCCGGTGGCGCGACACGGGCGCGGCCCGCTCCATTGTAGGCGGCGCGGCGGGCCTACGTCGGGCCGACACGCCGGCGATGCTGCGACCGGTTGTAAGATGCTGCTAGCAGCCCGTGGTGGAACCCGCGTGAGGCTGCGCGCGGGGATCTGCGGCGGCTGGCAAGGCGTGGCCGACGAACGCGATGCGGTGCCATCGTGCAGGAGGCCCAACGCAGCCAGCGGCCGCAAACCCCCGCGCCCCAGGCGGTTGGGGCGGCGTGGGGCCATCTGCGGTGTTGCGCTCGCTCAGCGATGGACCCAGCATCGCCACCGCTCCCGCGCCTTGCATACGGCCCCACGGCGCTCCCAACGCAGCCCACGGGGGTTCCACCACGGGCTGCTAGCCACTCCAGCCCTCACGCGAGGAGGTCAGCATGAAGACGCGACGCGCGGTGCCGTTCGCGACGACCCTCGTCCTGGTCCTGACCGTTCCCGCTCTCGCTCGAGAGCGCGACGGCATCCCGCGCATGCCCGACGGCCGACCCGATCTCTCGGGCACCTACGACGTCTCGACGCTCACGCCGCTCGAACGCCCTCGGGAGTTCGGAGAGAACCTGTACCTGACACCGGAGCGGGCGACCGAGATCATGGAGACGGAGCGCTTGCGCGTGCTGGACCGGGACCGGAATCGTGGTCCCATCGAGGAGGCGCCGCCGGAAGGCGGTGCGCCGCCGGTCGGGGTCGGCGACGAGTTCCGCGAGACCAGCGGCGCCGGCAACGTCGGCGGCTACAACAACTTCTGGACCGACCGCGGCACCGAGGTCTTCACCATCGACGGCAAGTTCCGCACCTCGATCCTCGTCGAACCCAAGGACGGTCGCTATCCACCGATGACCGAGGAGGCCATCGAGCGACTGTCCCGGCGGCGCCAACTGCGTCGCCCCAACGACGGCACGGCCTGGTGGCTCGAGGTCGACGGCCTCGGACCCTACGATGGGCCGGAGATGCTGGGCATCGCCGAGCGCTGCATTCTCGGTTTCACCGGTGCCGCGCCGACCTTTCCGAGCCTCTACAACAATTTCAAGCGACTGGTGCAGACGCCGGATCACGTGATGATCCTGATCGAGATGGTGCACGACGCGCGCGTCGTGCGGATGAATTCCGAGCATCCGCCGGCGGACCAGCGGTTCTGGCTCGGCGACTCGATCGGCTGGTGGGAGGGCGACACGCTGGTGGTCGAGACCACCAACTTCCATCCCCAAGGGGCGCCGCGCGGCGGGTCCGAGAACATGCGGGTGACCGAGCGCTTCAGCAGGATGGACGATGGCAACCTGCTCTACCGCTTCACGGTCGACGATGCATCGGTGTGGACCGCGCCGTGGACCGGGGAGTACGTGTGGCGCAGCAGCGACGACAAGGTCTACGAGTACGCCTGCCACGAAGGCAACTACGCGATGGGCAACATCCTGCGCGGGGCGCGCTTGCTCGAGGCGGAGGCGCGAGCCAAGGCGGGTCCGAGCAGCGAGGAGTAGACCCGCCTCCGGCGAATATTGCCGGCCGACAGGTCCTCGACCGAGCGGGGCAGGCCCGTGAGTCGTACCGAAGCACCTTCCTACCGCGCCTCGCTGGCGGAGTACGAGCTTCGGGCGGAGGCCCTGCTCGAGGACCTGCATGCCGGAGACGGCGCCGCGGCACAACGGTTCAAGTGGGAGCACCCGCGGTACCGCGACCAGCCGCTGCGCGCCGTGGATCCCGCGGAGCTCGGCCTCGATGACGCGCGGCTGGTCGTGGCGCACGAGCATGCGTTCGAGGATTGGCAGGATCTCGCACGGTTCACGGATGCGGTGCAAGCTGGCGGACCGGTCGAACGCTTCGAGCGCGCGGTCGAGTCGGTGGTCGCGGGGGACTTGGCGACCTTGCGAAGGATGCTGCACGAGCAACCAGAGCTCGTGCGGGCGCGCTCGACGCGGCGGCACCACGCGACGCTGCTGCACTACCTCGGCGCGAACGGCGTCGAGGGCGCACGGCAGTGCACGCCGCCGAACGCGGTCGACCTCGCGAAGCTGCTGTTGAACGCCGGCGCCGAGGTCGACGCGCTGGCGGACATGTACGACGAGAGGTGCACGACCCTCAGCATGCTGGTGTCGAGCTCGCCTCCGGCGCAGGCGGGCTTGCAGGGAGCGCTCGCGGAGCTGCTCCTCGATCACGGCGCCGCGCTCGACGGCCCTGGCTCGAAGTGGCAGTCCGCGATCCTCACCGCTCTCTTGTTCGGGTTCCTCGACACGGCCCAGGTGCTGGCACGCAGAGGAGTGCGGGTGGACGACCTCGTGACGGCGGCTGGCCTCGGCCGGCGCAAGGACGCAGCCCGGCTGCTGCCGGATGCCGGCGGCGAGAGCCGCCACGCGGCGCTCGCGCTCGCGGCGCAGCTCGGTCACTTGGATGTGGTGGCGCTGCTCCTCGATGCGGGAGAGGACCCCAGCCGCTACAACCCCGAAGGCCACCACGCCCACGCGACGCCGCTGCACCAAGCCGTCTGGGCCGGACATCAGAGCGTCGTGCGCCTGCTCGTGGAGCGGGGAGCGCGGCTCGACATCCGCGACACGATCTTCGACGCCACGCCGCTCGACTGGGCGAGCTATGGTCAGCGGACAGAGATCGCTGAGCTCTTGCGCCAGCTCGGCGCGCCGGAGCACTGACAGTGTCGCGGGTAGTGGGTCAACGGACCCACTACCGTGTCGCGGGCTCGATCGGCCACTTGGTAGGCTGCACACAAAGCGCTCCTGGTGGAGCGGCCTCGGGGCGTTGTCCCACGAGAGGGGGTGCCGGATGCGACGTGAACGTCTTTGCCATCAGCGTGACTTGGTCGGGCGCTCCTTGGCGATCCGGTTCTCGAGAACATCGGCAGGGCTGGCGGCCGCGATAGCGTGCGCAGCGCTCGCGATCTCCTCCGCTTCGTTCGCGCGGCAGCCACCAGCGACGGCCACCAACGACGGGATCGCGTCGCAGCACCAGGCGATGTCGTTTCGCGCCACCGTGACCCAAGAGCTCCAGCTCGAGTACCTGTTGGCCCTGCCGAAGGGCTACGCCGAGGGCGGCGAGCGCTGGCCGCTGGTGCTCTTTCTCCACGGCGCCGGTGAGCGTGGCAGCGACCTCGCGAAGGTGGAGATCCACGGGCCGCCGAAGCTGATCGCCGCGGGGCAGCAGATCCCCGCGATCGTCGTCTCGCCGCAGTGTCCGGCGAACGAGTGGTGGACCGCGGACACGCACCTGCTGGCGCTCGAGCGCCTGCTCGACGAGATCGTCGCGAAGTACCGCGTCGACGAGGATCGCATCTACCTCACGGGCATCTCGATGGGCGGCTACGGCACGTGGGCGCTGGCTGCGCGCCAGCCGGAGCGCTTCGCCGCGGCGGCGCCCATCTGCGGCGGCGGTAACGCGCTGCCGGCGGGGCGCCAGCTCCGCAACCTGCCGATCTGGGCCTTCCACGGGGACGCCGACCCGGTGGTGCCGGTGGCCGAGTCGCAGCGGATGGTCGATGCGGTCCGGCGCGCCGGCGGCACACTGGCGAAGATCACGATCTATCCCGGGGTCGGGCACGACTCGTGGACCCAGGCCTACGAGGACCCGGCGCTCTGGGAGTGGCTGTTCGCACAGCGTCGCAAGCAGACCGGCACACCCGCTGCGGGTGTCCGCCCTTGATCAGGTCCCTGACTAGGTCCCTGAGTAGGTCTCTGACTAGGTCCCTGACTAGCGCAGGATCTCGCGCGTGATCCTCGCCGCCATCGCACTCCTGGTCCTTGGCGTGGCTCTCGTCGGCTACGTCGCGAGGCAGGTGTACGGCTCTCTTCCCGGGGGAACTGTCGCGGGTCTGGGACACCTCTACCGTGGCGCGAACTTCTGGCTCGTGCTCGCCGGCATGATCGCGATCGCGGGGGGCCTCGCGCTCCTCATCGACCTGTTGCCCGCGAGCTGGCAGTTCTGGCTGGGCGGCGCCGACTAGGAGCCCGCAAACCCCCCCCCGCGCCCCAAGGGGTTGGGGCGGCGTGGGGCCGTCTGCGTTGTTGCGCTCGCGAAGCGTGTGACCCAGCATCGCCACCGCTCCCGCGCCAACGCCGAGCCGCCGGTAGAGCCGCTGCAGGCGAAAGACCTTCCCCGCGCACCGCAGATGCATCCGGCCCCACGGCGCTCCCAACGCAGCCCACGGGGGTTCCACCACGGGCTCCTAGCGCCGGGCCGCACGCGGGCCGCTCCCCGAAGCTTTCATCCCGACGTCCGAATTCCGCCAGAAACCGAGGTCCGGCCGGGTCTACACTGCTCGCCATGAGAACGCGGGCCATCCTTGGACGGCGGACGGAAGGCGACGAGTGGACCGAGCCAGAGCTGCGGCGGCTGGAGCGAGCGCGGCTGGCTCGCGACCCACGCTTCGACGGCACCTTTTTCATCGCAGTCGTCACCACCGGGATCTACTGCCGCCCGGTGTGCCCGGCGACGCCGCCGAAGCCGGAGAACGTGCGCTACTACCGTTCTGCCGCAGGGGCTGCGGCCGCGGGCTTCAGGCCCTGTCTGCGCTGCCGCCCCGAGGCCTCGCCCGGCACGCCGGCATGGCTCGGCACCTCGGCTACCGTGTCGCGGGCGCTGCGGCTGATCGACGAAGGCGCTCTCGACGAGGATCGCGGCGAGCGCGACGACGGCCGGCGTCCCACCGAAGGGCTGGCGAACCGGCTCGGTCTCGGCGAGCGGCACCTGCGCCGCCTGTTCGATCGACACTTGGGCGCGTCGCCGGCGGCCGTGGCGCGCACGCGACGGGTGCATTTTGCGCGGCGTCTGCTCGAGGAGACTCCGCTGAAGATCGCGGACGTCGCCTTCGCATCGGGCTTCGGCAGCCTCCGCGCGTTCAACGAGGCGTTTCGAGCTGCCTATGGCGTCGCACCGCGGCAGGTGCGCACCCGTCGGTCCGGTGCGGGGCCGGCGCCGGCGTTCACGTTCCGGCTCGGCTATCGGCCACCAGGCGATTGGCCAGGGCTGCTCGGCTATCTCGAGCCGCGCACCATGCCCGGCGTCGAGACAGTCGAGGATGGCGCCTACCGGCGATTGATTCGCTGGCAGGGTTCGGCTGCAGTGCTGGAAGTCGCACCGGCTCCCGGCGGCAAGGGTGGCGCCCTCCAGACTCTGGAGCTTCGCCTGCACGCCGCGCGCCCAGGCGAGCCACCTTCTGCGAATCGGCTGCTGGAGCTGGTGACTCGAGTGAGGCGCATGTTCGACCTCGGCGCGGATCCCGACGTGGTCGCGCGGACGCTGCGAGCGGATCCGCTGCTCGCGGCCAGGGTTCGCCGCTTTCCCGGAGTCCGGCTGCCGGTCGCGTGGGATCCGTTCGAGCTGGCGGTGCGCGCGATCCTCGGCCAGCAGGTCTCGGTCGCCGCGGCGACGACGCTCGCGGGTCGGCTCGTCGAGCGCTTCGGGGAGCCGGTGCCATCGAGCGATGGCGGCGTCGCGAGCGACGCATTGCACACGCTCTTCCCGACGCCGGCGCGCCTGGCCGAGGAGGACCTCGCCGTGATCGGTTTACCGCGCGCGCGCGCCGAAGCGCTGCGCGGGCTGGCGCGCGCGGTCGCCGACGGCGTGCCGGTGCTCGATGCCGGCAAGCCGCTCGACGAGCTGATCGGCGGGTTGTGCGAGCTGCCCGGCATCGGCCCTTGGACCGCGCACTATGTCGCGCTGCGCGGCCTGGGCGTGCCCGACGCGTTCCCGGCCGGCGATCTCGGCTTGCGGCGCGCGTTGCGTCGCGACTCCGGTTCGCTGCCGAGCGCCGCCGACGTTGCGTCGCGCGCCGAGGCTTGGCGGCCCTGGCGCGGGTACGGCGCGCTGCTGTTGTGGCGGGAGGCGGCTTGAGCGACTCTCGGCGGGCTGCCGAGGGCGGGCTCCGAAAGTGGCAGAGATCTTCATCGGAGGACACCATGCACCATCGAATCATCGACTCACCCATCGGTCCCCTGACTCTCGTCGGCGAAGGGGAGCGCCTGCTCGCGATCCACCTGCCGAAGCTGGGTCGAGCCGTGCCGCCGCCGCCCGATGCGGCGCTGGACGGCGGCGCGCTGGACGAAGCGGCGCGCCAACTCGGCGAGTTCTTCGCAGGTCGCCGGCGCGCGTTCGAGCTCGATCTCGATCCCCGAGGATCGGAGTTCCAACGACGCGTGTGGTTCGAGCTCGCCGAGATCGGCTACGGCGAGACGATCTCGTACGCCGAGCTGGCGCGACGGGTCGGGCGTCCCGGCGCGGCGCGCGCGGTGGGCGCGGCGAACGGCCGCAACCCGCTGCCGATCGTGCTGCCGTGCCATCGAGTGATCGGCAGCGACGGGTCGCTGGTCGGATACGGCGGGGGATTGCCGGCGAAGCGCGTGCTGCTCGAGCTCGAGGGCGCGACCGCCGCGAAGGCTCCGGCGCAGTCGCGGCTGTCGCTGGCGTCCTGAGCTGTTGACCGCGTACACTCTTGCGCTCCGCCGGGGGCGTGACCGGAGGCTCATCTCACCAGCCACGATCCCGACCGCACAGCCAACCGCCGCCATCGGGTACCGGCCAACGACCACCGGCAATCCTCCTCCCACTGCGATGGAGCCCACCCCCGAGCCGCGGCACGATGCGACCGCCGATCGCGCCTGTCTCACCGCGGTTCGCCGGCTGGTGGTCAAGGTCGGGACCCGAGTGCTATCGGCAGGCGGTCGGCGGTTCGACGAATCGCGGCTCGAAGACTTGGTCCGTCAGATCGCGCCGCTCTTGCGCGAGGGGCGCGAGGTGCTGGTGGTCAGCTCCGGCGCGGTCGGACTCGGCGCGGAGGTGCTGGGTCTCCAGGAGCCGCCGGAGCGTTTGGAGGACCGCCAGGCGTGCGCCGCGGTAGGGCAGGCGCGGCTGATGCAGCTCTACCAGGAGCGCTTCCGGCGACACGACGTGATCTGCGCTCAGGTCCTGCTCGCCGAGTCGGACCTGCACGAGCGACGCCGCTACCTCAACCTGCGCGCGACGCTGCAGAACCTCCTGCGCCGGCGCGTCGTGCCGATCCTCAACGAGAACGACACCGTCTCGGTCGACGAGCTGGTGTACCTCGAGCAGGGCACGCGACCGGTGTTCGGCGACAACGACCGGCTGTCGGCCCTGGTGGCGACCAAGCTCGATGCCGAGCTGCTGCTGATCATCACGGACGTGGGCGGCGTCTACGACCGGGATCCGAAGGCCCACCCCGACGCGCGGCTGCTCGACCGTGTCGACGATCCCGAAGCGCTCGCCGGGCTCGCCGCCGGTCCTGCCGCCTGGGGGCGAGGCGGCATGCAGACCAAGATCGAAGCGGCGCGGGTGGCGTCGCGCGCCGGCTGCCACGCGATCATCGCCTCGGGCAGCGAGCACGACCAGGTGTTGCGCGCGCTACGCGGCGAGCCGGTCGGGACGTGGTTCCCGGCCCGCGACACGCTCGACGCGCGGCAGAGATGGATCGCGTTCGCCGCGCGTCCCGAAGCGACGCTCCATCTCGACGACGGCGCCGTACGCGCGCTGCGCGACGGCCGTCGCTCGTTGCTCGCGGCGGGCGTCGTGCGGATCGAAGGCAAGTTCCGGCGCGGCGAGGTGGTGGAGCTGCGCGCGCCCGATGGCCGGTTGGTCGGGCGCGGTATGGCCTCGTGCGACATGGAGAGCGCGCGCGCCTGGGGTGCCGAGGGACGCCGCACGGAGGAGCGCAGCGAGCAGCCGCTGGTGCGGCACGAGCGATTGGTGCTCGAGGAGTGGATGCTGCCGGCTACGGGCGCTGGCGCGGCGTCCGCGCCCGGCGTCCGAGTGCCGGCCGAGGGAACGGCGGACGCCCGTTCCGTCGAGTCGCCGCTGGGGGAACGATCATGAGCGAGCTCGCCACCTCTCCCGCCTCCACCGACGCAGGAGCGACTGCTACCGGGAGGACCGATTCGGACTCTGGGTTCGATGCGGCTGCGCTCGCTGCTGCGGTTCGTGTCGCCCAACGGCGCCTGGGCTCCGCCGGCGCCCCGGCGCGCACCGCGGCGCTCCACGCGCTCGCTGCCTTGCTCGAGGAGCGTCGCGACGAGATCTTGCGTGCAAACGAACGGGATATCGACGCCGCTCGCCGCGGCGGGCTCGCGCCTGCGCTCCTCGGCCGGCTGGAGCTCTCGGCCGCGAAGCTGCGCGTGCTGGTCGAGGGGGTCGAGCAGCTCGCCGCCGAGCCCGACCCGATCGGCACCGTGGTGCGCCGCACGCGTCTCGACGACGGTTTCGTGCTCGAGCAGGTGCGCAGCCCGCTCGGCGTGCTGCTGATCGTGTTCGAGAGCCGGCCCGACGCGGTGGTGCAGATCGGTTCCCTGGCCTTGCGCTCGGGCAACGGCGTGATCCTCAAGGGCGGGGCGGAGGCCAAGCACAGCAACCTCGTGCTGGTCGAGTGCCTGCGCGCTGCGCTCGTCGCCGCGGGTCTGCCCGCCGATGCGGTGGCCGGCGTCGAGGGACGCGAGCGCGTGCGCGAGCTCTTGCGCTGCGATCACGACATCGACCTGGTGATCCCTCGCGGGTCGTCACAGCTCGTGCGCAGCATCCAGGAGTCGACGCGGATCCCCGTGCTCGGTCACGCCGAGGGCATCTGCCATCTGTACCTCGACGCTGCCGCCGACCCGGAGCGCGCCACGAGGATCGCGATCGACGCCAAATGCGGCTATCCGTCGGCCTGCAACGCGATCGAGACGCTGCTCGTCCACCGCTCGTACTTGCCGCGGTTGCCGGTGCTCGCCGAGGTCCTGCGCGCGCGCGGCGTCGAGCTGCGCGGCGACGCAGAGTCGCTGCCGCTCCTCGGCGAGGCCAAGCCCGCCACGGAGGAGGACTGGCGCACCGAGTACGGCTCGCTCGTGTTGTCGGTGAAGACGGTGGGCAGCGTCGACGAGGCGATCGAGCACATCCACCGGCACGGCTCCGCCCACACCGACGCTGTCGTCACCGAGGACGAGGCGGTCGCCGAGCGCTTCCTCGCCGAGGTCGATTCCGCCTCGGTGTTCTGGAACGCCAGCACCCGCTTCGCCGACGGCTACCGCTTCGGCCTCGGTGCCGAGGTCGGCATCTCGACCTCGCGCATCCACGCGCGCGGCCCGGTCGGTGTCGAGGGCCTGCTGACCACGCGCTGGCTGCTCCGGGGCCAGGGGCAGTCGGCATCGGACTATGGCGAGGGCGGCCGGCGGTTCCTGCATGAGCCGGTGTAGGGGTTTCGCGTCCGGTTTTCATCCACTCGGGTGCCCCGCAGGGGCATGCGCGACCAGACGCCAGACCGGTTATCGATCGCCTCTGCCCGGGCATCGCGTGATGACCCGGAGAGGGCACGGGTCTGGTAGTTTCAGGCCTTGTCCAGACCCGCTCGACATCTCGGAGACCCGCCACCGTGATTGCAGCACTCCGTGGTCCCAGTGTTCGCTCCCTGTTCGCCATACTCGCGATCTTCGCCACCCTGGAAGCTCCTGCCGCTGCCCAGGAGAACTGGCCCTCGTTCCGCGGTCCCGACGCCACCAACGTCGCGGCCGACGACCCCCGGCTGCCCACGACCTGGAGCAACACCGAGAACGTGGTGTGGTCTCGCGAGGTGCGCGGCCTCGGCTGGTCGTCGCCCATCGTCTGGGGCGACCGCGTGTTCCTGACCAGCGTGTGGAGCGAGGGCGAGATCGAGGAGCCCAAGAAGGGCCTCTACTTCGGCGGTGAGCGCGGCGCGCCCAACGATTCCCACCACTGGTTGGTCTATTGCTTCCGCACTGCCGACGGATCTCCGTGCTGGGAACGGGAGGTCCATTCAGGCGTGCCATCCTTTTCGCGCCACATCAAGAACACGTTCGCGTCGGAGACACCCGTCACGGACGGTGAACGGTTGTACGCCTACTTCGGCAACGTCGGTGTGTTCGCGCTGACGCTCGACGGCGAGCCGGTGTGGGAGAAGCGATTCGAGCCGGTGCGCACGCGTTTCGGCTGGGGCACCGCCGCCTCGCCGATCGTCCACGACGGCACGCTGTTCATCGTCAACGACAACGACGACCACTCTTTCCTTGCCGCGCTCGACGCGAAGGCCGGCGCGGAGAAGTGGCGGATCGACCGCGAGGAGAAGAGCAACTGGGTGACACCGTTCGTGTGGCAGAACGAGCTGCGCACCGAGCTCGTCACGGTCGGCACGACGGAGGCTCGCTCGTACGACCTCGACGGCAACCTGCTGTGGTCGATCGGGAACATGTCGTCGATCGCGATTCCACAGCCTTTCGCGGCGCACGGCCTGCTCTACATCGCCTCGGGCTACGTCGGCGACAACAACCGCCCGGTGTACGCGGTCAAGCCCGGCGGCAAGGGCGACATCTCGCTCGCCGAGGGCGCCAAGAGCAACGAGCACATCGTCTGGTTCCACCCGCAGGCCGGTCCCTACAACCCGACACCGCTGGTCTACGGCGATCTCTACTACACGCTCTTCGACCGTGGCTTCTTCACCAGCCATGATGCGAAGACCGGCGCGGAGGTCTACGACAAGCACCGTCTCGAGCGGGGCGCCGGCGGGTTCACGGTCTCGCCGTGGGCCTACAACGGCAGGATCTTCGCCCTCAACGAGGATGGCGACACGTACGTCATCAAGGCCGGCCCCAGCTTCGAGATCGAGGGCAAGAACTCGCTGGACGAGATGTGCATGGCGACGCCCGCGATCGCCGACGGCAGCCTGTACATCCGCACGCTCTCGAAGCTCTATCGCCTCTCCAACGTGAAAGCTGCCGCGACTGCGTCTCCGTAGGGGCGGCCCGTGCCGCCGGGGTGAAGGCATGCGTCTTGCCGGCGCGTTGGTGGGCGCGGTGCTCCTGGCGCCTGCCGCCGGCGCGATCGAGCAGACGCCACCGACTTATGCGGGCGAGATCGCGCCCATCCTGGAACGGCGTTGCGTAGGCTGCCATCGGGCTGGAGGCGGCGCGCCCATGGCGCTCGACTCGTACGAGCGTGTGCGGCCGTGGGGCGCAGCGATCGAGCGCGCGGTCGCCTCCGGCGCCATGCCGCCGTGGCACGCCGATCCAGCGCACGGCCGCTTCGCGAACGACCGTTCTCTTCCGCCGCAGGAGCGCGAGTCGCTCCTGCTTTGGTTGCGCTCCGGCCTTCCCGCCGGCGACCTGCGGCAGGTGCACGTATCAGCGGAATCGCCGCCGGCCCAAGATTGCCAGTTACCGCATGCCTTATGTCGCCCGCCGATTGCATCGGTCGACAGCGAGCGGGCGGGCGAGCCTCCCTGGCGTATCGGCACGCCCGACGCGATCCTCGAGCTGCCCGAGGTGACGGTGCCCGCCGAAGGTGAGGTTCCCTACCATTCCTACATGGTGCCGTCGCCGTTCGACCGCGACGTGTGGATCGAGGCGGCGGAGACGCGACCCGGGAATCCGGCGGTCGTGCACCACGTCATCGTCGAGGTGGCGGCGCCACGTGCGGCGGCGGCCGGCGACGACCCGCGCACTGTAGGCAGCCTCGGCGGCTACGTGCCGGGCGACGAGCCGCTGGTGATGCCGCCCGGTCTTGCTCGGCTGCTGCCCGCCGGCGCGCAGGTCTTCTTCCAGATCCACTACACGCCGAACGGCGAGGCGGCGACCGACCGCACGCGGCTGGCGCTCCGGCTCGCGAAGGGGCCGCCGCGCCACGAAGCGCGCACCGGGGTGGTGTCGAACCCTTTCCTGTGGATCCCCGCAGGCGCTCCGGAGGTGCGCGCGGAGGCCTCGTGGCTCTTCCCGCGGGACGCGATGCTGCTCTCGATGCGCCCGCACCTGCACCTGCGAGGACGGTCGTTCGAGTTCCGCGCGCGCTACCCGGACGGGACGGAGGAGATCCTGCTGCGTGTTCCGCGATGGAGCTTCGGCTGGCAGACGACCTACGTGCTCGCGGAGCCGAAGCCGATGCCGGTCGGGACGGAGCTGCTGTGCATCGCGACGTGGGACAATTCGGGCGCGGGCCCCGACAACCCCGATCCTGCCGCGGACGTGTCGTGGGGTGAGCGCACGAGCGACGAGATGATGATCGGTTTCTTTGACTACTACTTCGTGTCGCCCGCGGGCTGACGCGCTCGCGGAGCGAAGGAGACGGAATGAACGCGGAACAGTTGCGCTCCCTGCAGGCGCCCCTGAAGCAGCAGTACAAGGAGCACCCCGAGGTCGCGGTCGTCACCCTCCGTGCGGAGGGGCGGGTCGGCGAGGGTGTCACTTGCAGGGTGGAGACGGCCCGGGTCGTTGCCGGGCTGCACCCAGCCACCGGCGGCGACGGGCTCGCCGCGTGCTCGGGTGACATGCTGCTCGAAGCGCTGGTGGCCTGCGCCGGCGTGACGCTGGGAGCGGTGGCGACCGCGCTGGGGATCGAGCTGCGCGACGCGGCGGTGCGCGCGGAAGGGGACCTCGACTTCCGGGGTACTCTCGGCGTGGCCAAGGACGCGCCGGTTGGCTTCCGCGACGTGCGACTCCAGTTCGTGCTCGACACCGAGGCCACCGAGGAGCAGCTAGCTACCCTGATCCGCCTCACCGAGCGCTACTGTGTCGTCTACCAGACGCTTCGCGTGCCGCCGCCGATCGCGATCGAGGTGACGTTGAGGACCGGCGGCTGACCGCCGGGGGTGCGCGGCTGACCGCCGGGTTGCGCTCCGGCGGCTGACCGTCGCGCTGCCCGGCGGCGGGGCGAAGCCGTCGGCAGCGGATCCCCAAGAGGACTCCCAGCCCTTGACGACCTTCGTCGCGACCTGCCTCCTACTCGTGGCGAGCGCCGCGTCGTCCGACATGGACGCGGCAGAGCGGGCATCGCGCCTCGAGCTCTTCCCGCGCGACCGTCTCTACCAACGACACGTCGCGGATCCGTTGGACCCCGGCATGGGCGTCGAGTGGCTCGTCTTCGACGAGGTCGACGTGCCGGACTCCGGGGACGCGCGCTTCCAGCTCTCGCTGGGCGGCATCTTCGGTCTGGTGCGCCTCCGGCCGTCGGGCGGGCAGGAGGGCGGCGTCGAGCTCGGCATCCTCGCGGGCTTCGTCGGCCAGTTCGACGCCGACCGCGGCTACGACAACCTGGGATGGGACGGCTTCTACGGCCTGGTGCTCTCGACGAGCCGCGGCGGACCGTGGGCGCTCCGCGGCGGCATCAAGCACACGTCCAGCCACCTCGGCGACGAGTACGTCGAGCGCACCGGTCGGAGGCGCATCGACTACACGCGCGAGGAGCTGGCGGTCGCAGTCTCGCGGCGCCTCGAAGCCTGTTGCCGCCTCTACGTCGAGGGCGCCTGGGGCTACGAGCTGCGGAACCGGGAGCTCCAGGAGCCCGGTCGGGTGCAGGCCGGGCTCGAGGTCGAGCCACCGCCGTCGTTGTGGAGTGGACGCGTGGGCTGGTACGTCGCGCTCGATGTCGGTGGGTACGAGGAGAGTGACTGGCAGGTCGATTGGAGCGCGAGGGCCGGGCTGGCCCTACCGGCGCCCGGGCGCACCTGGCGGGTCGCGCTCTCCTGGCGGCGCGGGCGCGTGCCGCTCGGCGAGCACTCGCAGCATCGTGAGTCGTACTTCGGCGCGGGGCTGCTGCTCGACCTCTGACCTCCAGAGGAGGTGCTCATTGACGGTCTCTAAGCACGGCCCGCGGCCGGGTTCCACGTCCCGCGCGCCACGGCCGGCACGAACTGCTCGAGCCCGGGGGGAGGGAACTCGATGGTGCGGCCCTCCTCGGCGCTCTGGTAGGCCGTCATCAGCAGCTCGCTCACCGCGACGCCGTCCTCGAACGTCTCGCGCGGCCGCTCGCCGCGGAGGAAGCACTCGACCATGTGGCGGTTCTCGGCGTCGTAGCCATAGGCGAACGACTCGTCCGAGACCACCGGCATGACACCGGTCTCGGCGTTCTGCTTCTCGACCAGGTCCTCGCCCGTGCCCTGCGCGAGCTCGCGGCTGAAGAACAGCTCGAGCTCCGTGTCGAGGGTGTTGACCCGCATCGAGTACTCCGGACCGAGCAGCTCCATCGACAGGCGCAGCCCGGCGCCGACGTAGCTCCACGAGGTGGTCGCCTCGACGATGAGCGGCGTGCCCTCCTCGTCGCGGTACTCGACGAGCGCGCGCGCGAAGTCCTCCGAGGGCTTGCGCGCGTAGTCGACCTCCTCACCGTAGCGCTCCTGGAGCTGGCGTGCGTAGTGAGGTCGCTGCCACTTGAGGCAGGCGATCTGGGCGCTGACGCGAGTCGGGGTGAGGCTGTTGCGCGGTTTGCCCGGCTCGGTCAGCAGGTACCGTGCCGTCTCCACCGAATGACACATCATGTCGTTGAGCACGCCTCCCCCTTGGAGGTCGCCGCGCCAGAACCATGCGGCGTGCGGGCCGCTGTGCTCTTCGGCGGCGCGAGCCAGGTACGGCCGGCCAGCGGCCCGCGCGCCGCGCGCCCATACCAGCTCGCGCCCGCGCACGACGGCGGGGCTGAAGACCTGGTTCTCGAGATAGCCGTCGAGCAGCTTGGCCTCGCGCACCAGCTCTAGCATCCGCCGCGCCTCCCTGGCGTTGCGACCAAGCGGCTTCTCGCAAGCAATGCCGACGAGCTTGGCGCCGCCCGCCACCGCCTCGGCGATCTCGCTCATGTTGTCGAGCCGTAGGTGGTTCGGGCCGCACAGCCAGAGCGCGTCGATGCCCGGGTCCTTCGCCATCTCTGCGATCGACGAGAACGTCCGAGCCTCGCCGACGCCGAGATCGCGCGCGAGCTTCGCCGCCTCCTCCGCGCGTCCACGGTTGGGGCTCCAGACGCCGAGCACGTCGGCGTCGCGCACCGAGACGAAGGAGCGGATGTGAAAGCGGGTGATGAAGCCGCTGCCGATGAAGCCGATGCCGAGTCTGCGCTGGGCCATTGTTCCTCCCGAGGAGGGGGCATTTTGGCACGGCGGCCCCGGGCACTCGCGCGGTGCTTCGTTCGCTACCTCTACCCGTAAGCTCGCTGCGCCCTGCGCGCACTCGATCGAAACAGTCCCGCTGCCGCGCGCGTCTCCCCGAAGCGCGGGTACAGACAAAAAGGGCGATGCCAACGTGAGCTGGCATCGCCCGAAATCAAGGTACTCGACTAGGCTCCGAGGCTGGCGAGAGGGGGAAAGCGCACTCTTGATCCCCGCACACAGCGGGGCTCCCGCCAACCCCGGAGCACTTCCCGAACGAGAACGAGCACCGCGCCACCCGACCGCAGGTCGGACCGACGTGGCCACTCGAGCTCTACGCCATCTGAGTCGCCGAGGGTTCAGTTGCCGCGAGGCTATCAGACCCTTGGGGCCGCCATGCGCGAAGGCGGCTATTGGAGCGGCGGAATGCGCAGCACCTGGCCCGGGTAGATCTTGTCCGGGTGGGTGAGCATCGGCTTGTTCGCTTCGAAGATCACCGGGTACTTGTTGGCGTTCTTGTAGTGCGCCTTGGCGATCGCCGAGAGGGTGTCGCCCTTCTTGACCGTGTAGAAAGTAGCCTCTGGTTCAGGCCTTTCTACCTCCATCCGGTCGTCCACCCTGGCAATGCCAAAGGTGTTGCCGACCGCCAGGGCGATCTTCTCCCTCTCGGCCTGGGTGGCGACCTTGCCGCGGACGGTGGCTAGGTCGCCGTTGACGGTGATCGCGAGGCCGTTGACGGCGATGCCCGTCTCACGCACCACCGCCGACAAAGCCTTGGCCCGCTTGGCAGCCATCTCGGCGGGCGAGACCGTGGGCGCGACCTTGACCTTCGGCTTTTCGTCCTCTTCCATGCCGAGCATTTTGCGCCCGGCGTTCTTCACGAAGTCGATGAGACCCATGACATTCCTCCTTCACGATTGCAGCATCGGGTTGGGTCCGAGCTATCCCATCCATACTACTCCCCGGATCTCGCAGCCTCGGCTGCACGATCCGTACGCATTCGTATGAATCGAACGCAGGGATGCATGGATCGAGCCAATGCTCGTCCTCGCCCGGAGGTGGGTGGCCGCGGGGCTGTGTCGCCCGGGACGTTCGACCTACTCGGCTACTCGGGGGGGGCCTGGCGGTAGACGAAGGTCGAGTCCGCTGCGCCGGCCTCGACTTCGATGTCCTGCTCGAGGGCGCCGAACGTCTCGTGCCAGGCATGGAGACGGTACGTACCGGGCGGCAGGCCGTCGATCGAGAA
The DNA here is from genome assembly GCA_035524895.1 of Thermoanaerobaculia bacterium. Classification (GTDB taxonomy): domain Bacteria; phylum Acidobacteriota; class Thermoanaerobaculia; order Multivoradales; family Multivoraceae; genus DATLFI01. The sequence continues at coordinate 27,311 of DATLFI010000265.1, forward strand.
CCGTCCCGCCGTGTCGGTGACCGCGAAGAACGGGTGCTCCATGACGAACACGTAGGCCGCCATCCACGGGTGCACGTCGCACTTGAACTTCACGGCCTGCTCGGGGCTGGTGAAGAACTTGGTGCGCGGCGGAGTGTTTGCCGGCTGGCCGAGGTTGAAGGGCCGGTTCTCCTTGGCCAGACAGCGGACGTTGTGCAGCGTGTCGTCCTCGTTGTGGACCGCGAGATCCTGCTTCACCAGGATCCCGAGCACCGTGGGTTCGTAGAAGCAGCCCTTCTGGGTCAGGTCTACGGGCTTCTCGGGGACCGCGAAAGGCCCGGTGCCCGCGGGAGCCTCCTCGAGGTACACGAACACGTTGGCGACGCCGCCGTCGGCCGCCACCAGTCGGTCGCGGGCCGGTACTGGCTTGCCCCGGTAGATCTCCGCGCACTTCGGGTCGGCATCCATGCGTAGCGGACGCGGGCGAACCTCCGGTCCTTCGTAGCGCACGACGCCGGTCGCCGAGATGCCGGCGCCGAAAGCCGAAGACGCGGCGAAGAAGAATCCGAGAAGGGCTGCTGCCGGACTTGCTGCCATCGTGTGTCTCTCCGGCGCGATCAGCGGGAGTAGAACTCGACGACCAGCGGGACCTCACACACCACCGGAACCTCGTCGCGTCGCGGCACCGCTGTCAGCTCGGCGCGGTAGCCGGTCTCGTCGACCTGGATGTAGGTCGGCACTGCGCGACCCGCACGGGGCTCGTTGAACGAACGCAGCTTGCGGCTGCGCTCCTTGACCTCGACGACATCGCGCGGCCGCAGTTGGTAGGACGCAATGTCGACCCGGCGGCCGTTGACCGACAGGTGGCCGTGATTCACGGCCTGGCGCGCCGCGTAGATGCTGGGCGCGAAACCGCTGCGCAGCACGAAGGCGTCGAGCCGGGTCTCGAGCATCGCGACCAGGTTTTCGCCGGCGACACCCCTCATCGAGGAAGCCCTGCGGAAGTAGTTGCGGAGCTGGCGCTCGCTGACGTTGTACTGGTAGCGCAGGCGCTGCTTCTCGAGGAGCTGGCGTCCGTAGTTGCTCTGGCGCCGCCGCCGCCGCATGCCGTGCTGTCCCGGCGGGTAGGGCTTGCGCTCGAGCGTGCGCTGCGCCTTGTCGGTGAGCGACACACCGAGCTTGCGCGAGTACTTGACCTTGGGTCCGTTGAACTTCACGAATCTCTCCTCGTCGATCTGGTACGGCGACGCCTGCCCGATGCGGCGGCGCCTCGAGAGCCGCAGCTCCGGCGCGGACTCTGGATGGCGGTGCTTGTCGAGCGGTGCGAAAGGACCGGCGCTGATGCCGGCCAAGCCGCGCAGGACGCGGCGAGTCTCTCGCGGCTCGGGTTCAGGGATCGATCCGCGGCTCCGCCCCCGCGCACCACCTCCCTCGAACGGCGGTGCCTGGCGCGGGCGGGTCCAGCGGACCGGCAAACCACGATGATACCGGGTCCGCGGAGTGCCCGGCAAGTCGGCCGGTGCCGGGTGCCGGCCGGGCACCGAGCGAGCTGGCCTGACCGGCACGGGTAGGATCGCAGGCTCGCGAGGCACCTCGGCGGACCGAACGCCAACGAGGTAACGCCAACGAGGTAGGGAGACAGCGGGGGATGGACCGGCGGATGGTCGACTTGCGCAGCGACACCGTGACCCGACCCACGCCGGCGATGCGCGCGGCCATGGCGGCGGCGGAGGTGGGTGACGACGTCTGGGGTGACGACCCCACGGTCCTCCGCCTCCAGGACCGCCTGGCAGACCTGCTTGGAATGGAGGCGGCCCTGTTCGTGCCGAGTGGCACGCAGTCGAACCTGGTCGCGCTCCTCAGCCATTGCCAGCGGGGCGACGAGTACCTGTCGGCCGACACGGGGCACACGTTCCTCTACGAGGGAGGCGGCGCGGCGGCGTTCGGCGGCATCCAGCCCCACGCGCTCCCCACCGGCGCCGAGGGCTTGCTCGACCTGCACCGGCTGCGCGCCGCGATCAAGCCGGCGGGCGACTCGCACTACGCGCGCACGCGCCTGCTGTGCCTCGAGAACACCTTCCACGGGCGGGCGCTGCCGCTCTCCTACCAGCGAGCCGCGGTTGCGCTCGCTCGCGAGCACGGCCTCGCGGTCCATCTCGACGGCGCACGGCTGTTCAACGCCGCTCTGGCCCTCGATGCGACGGTGGGGGAGCTCGCGCGGGGGTTCGACACGGTCTCGGTGTGCCTCTCCAAGGGTCTCGGTGCCCCTGTGGGCTCGGTGCTGTGCGGCTCGACCGAGCTCGTGGCCCAGGCGCGGCGATGGCGGAAGGCTGCCGGAGGAGGCATGCGGCAGGTGGGAATCCTGGCGGCTGCGGGTCTCCACGCGCTCGACCACCATGTCGAGCGCCTGCGCCAGGACCACGAGCACGCCGCGCGCCTCGCGGCGGGTCTCTCCGAGCTCCAGGAGTACGGCTGCGAGCTGCTGCGCTGCGACACCAACATGGTGTTCGTGCGCGTCGCAGAGCGGCTGCTCGAGCCGCTCGGTGTCGAGCTCGCGCGAAGGGGCATCCTGATCGAGGTGGGCACGCCCCTACGACTGGTCACCCACCTCGACGTCGCCCCGGGCGACATCGATCACGCGGTCGCGGCCTTCCGCGAGGTGTTGCGCGGGCTGCAGGCTGCAGCGCCCGGTGCACACGAGGCCGCGACGCGCCTGCCTTGAGCTGCTCACCCCCCTTGGGGTGACAAGGCGCGCAGCGTCTGGCGCAGGTCGCCGCCGTCGCCGGCGTCCATGAGCGCCAACGCAGGCGTGTGCACGCCGCTCTCGACGTAGCTGGCGATCCGCTCGCGGCACGCCTCGGGGCGCCCGTGGACGATGAGCTCGTCCACCAGATCGTCCGGGATGCCCTCGAGAGCCGCCTTGCGATCGCCCTTCTGCCAGGCATCCCACATCGGACGCAGGCGGTCGCCGCGACCGAGCCAGTCGTGAAACGCGGCGTACACGGGCACGTTGAGGTATGCCGCGATGGCGCGCTTGCCGATCGCGAGCGCCCTCGCGCGATCGGTGGTCGGACAGACGAAGATCCGCGCCACGATCTCCTTGCCGTCGCCGCCGGCGTGCACGTGGGGCGTCACGGTACGCACGTCATCGGGAGACAGCCAATTGAGGATGGCGCCGTCTGCTTCCCGACCTGCCAGGCGCAGCATGCCCCCGCGCAGTGCCGCGAGCAGGATCTTCGGCGGCTCCGCGACCGGCCGCGCCAGCTTGAAGCCAGTCACCGCGAAAGTCTCGAACTCCTCGCTCACCTTCTCGTTGGCGAGAGCTTTGCGCAGGAAACGCAACGTGTCGCGGACGCGCTGGTACGGCCGGTCGAAGGCCGTCGCGTTCCACTGCTCGACGATCACGTTGGAAGATGTGCCGAGCCCCATCACGAAGCGACCGGGCGCGGCTTCCGCCATCGCGGCGACGCTCATCGCGAGCAGCCCCGGCCCGCGGGTGTACGCCGGGATGATCGCTATGCCGAGCCGCACTTTCGGAACCCACGCCGCCGCCAGCACGAGCGGGGTGAAGCCGTCGCTGCCATTCGCCTCCGACGACCAGAAGTCGGTGTAGCCGCAGTCGGCCATCTCGAGGAACAGGTCCCGATGCGCAGGCAGCGGCAGATCGAAGGGGATGGACATTCCATAGCGGGACATTGGGTGCTCCTGGGACAGGTGGAGGGGCCGACTGCGTTCGTCAATCGAGTGCGAACCGCGGCACCGGGACCTCGGGCACGTCCACCAGCGCCTGTTGGTCGGGACGCAGGTTGCGCGCTCCGCGGATGTAGATGTGCTCGACCTCTTTCGCGGTGCGCGACGTGTTCCAGTGCAGGAGCACGCGGATGCAGCGCTCGAGGCCGTGCGGCACGTGCATCTCGTGCCCGCACAGGAGCGCGACATCGTGCCAGCCGAGCTTGCGCGCGGCCAGCGCGGGATACTCGGCGGCCAGGTCGGGCGTGGTGGTGAAGATCGCGCTCGCGACATCGTCGGGCACGATGCCGTTGCGCTCCACCATCAGCCACAGCAGCTCGCCGGTGGCGAGCAGGATGGCCTCCCGGCTGTCGGTGTCGACAGTGGTCGCGCCGCGCACGCCGCGACAGACCAGCGTCACCGCCGAGGAGCCACGTTTCGCCGCCATGAGGCGCGCGACGCTACCACGCGACTGCTTGGCCGTCTGCGTCTCGAGACGCGGCAACGGCCGAAGACGGGAAGGAGGAGTGTCGGTCCTCCTCCCTGCGCCATTGCTTCGACGCTCCGTCGCTCGTTCCCTTCGGGCGGAGTCGCCAGTCGCTCAGATGAGCACGACCAGCACTACGCGCCGGTTCTGCATGCGACCGTCGCGCGTGTTGTTGTCGTAAGCCGGCGAGTCCTCACCATAGGAGATCACCGACATGCGGTGCAGCGGCAAGGAGTGCTGCTTGTTGAGGTAGCGCCGCACCGCCTCGGCCCGCTCTTCGCCGAGCTTGATGTTGTACTCCTCCGGACCGGTCGAATCGGTGTGGCCCTGGATCTCGATGTAGACGCCACGATCCTCCTTCTTGAGCGTCTCGGCGAACTCGTCGAGCGCCACCTTGGCGTCGTCGGTGAGCTCCGTCTTCTGGAAGCCGAAGCGGACGAGATCGTTGGCGAGCACGGTCTCCGAGAGCAGCTTGCCCTCGGCCAGCTTGCCGGCGGCGAGGGCACGCTCGAGCGCCTCCTGCGCGGTCTTCGATAGCTCGCCGATCTGGCCCTCGTGCTGATCGACCTGGCTGCGTGTGGCCGCCAGCTCGGTCTGTGTCTGCTCGACCTGCGTGGTCAGTGAGCCGACCTTGTCGGAGGTCCGGGTCTCTGCGTCGGTCACGGCTTGGTCGACTTCGGCGCGAACGAACTTGCGCGAAGCGCAACCGGTGCTGGTGAGCACCACCAGCGTGAGAACAGTGATCCATGCCACGGAACGATTCATGCCGATTCTCCTTCTAGTGTCAATGGGTGTATCTCGAACGCTTCACTCGGAACTCGAAGTCTTGGGCGCTGCTCGCTGGCGATCCGGCCCCCGGAGCCGGCGTCGCTCGACGAGCGTCGCGGCGTCGCCCGCGGGGACCGCCGCGCTGGCGCTCCAGCCGGCGGGCGGCGAGCCGAAGTAGCGGGTGCGGTGGCGCAGCCGTTGGGGCGCGCTCTTCTTGTCGGCGCGTACCGCTACTTCGATGCGGTGCCAGCCGGCCGGCTCGGCGGAGTCAGTGGTGAATCCGAGCAGATACTGCTGGCGCAAGTCGCGGAACACCTGGTCCGCCGCCGACTGCATGGCGACATGATCGGCGACCTCCAGGTACCTGCCGCCGGTCGCCATCGCGAGCTCGGCCAGGGAGAAGGCCGGCGCACGCGATCCCTCGACTTGCTCGACCAGGTCGGAATCGAGTCGTGCGGGGACGCCGGCGCGTTCGAAGCGGGCCGCCACGTCGAGCACGAAGACTGGCAAGCCGGCGCCCTGGAGCAGCGCGCGCGCCTGGTCGGAGGCGACGGTGCTCGCGTTGTCGATGCCGTCGGAGACCAGCACCACGGCCCGACGCGAGCGCTGCGACTCCTTGGCGACCTCGGCGACCCGCGCCAGCGCGTCGTAGAGCGCGGTGGTGCCGTAGGGCCGCCAGCGCATGGAGGCCTCGTCGAGGGGCGCGAGCTCGCTGCTGAACGGGACCTGCACCTGCACCGCCGGCCCCGCGAAGGTCAGGATCGCGACTTCGTCCAGCTCCCCGGTGCGCGCCAGCAACAGCGCGAGCGCGTTGCGGCTGAGCCGGAGCTTGTCGCCGTGTGCCATCGAGCCCGAGAGGTCCTGCGCGAACACCAGGCCGAAGGGGCCTGCACCGTGGTCGAAGCTCTCCACGGACACCGGCCGGCCGTCGACCCGCAGCTCGAAGTCGCCGAGCGCGAACGGCGGCGCGGCCGGGTCGTTGTCACCGAGGTCGGCTCCCGCGGTCCCTTTTTCCAGGGTCACTGGCACGGTGACCCACTGGACCGCCACTTCTTCGGAGAACACCATCGCACCAGGCGGGGGCGAGCGCGGCTCGACCTCGGGGGGCTGCGCCTCAGCCTCGGGCACCGAGGCACCCGCCAAGGCCAGCCATAGCCCCAGCGTCAGCCCTGAGGGGCGCCGAAGGGCGTGGCGAGGGCCCGGTTCGGGGCGCGTTCCCGGTCGTTCCGGGAGCCTCTGGACGCCCATATTTCGATAAGTGTATCCGATTTTGGACATCGCTGGTGCCGCATGGTCCGTGGCAGTCGAGAGAGCACGGCGGCTTTGCACCGCACCAGGCACGGTTAGACAGCAAAAACCTTGCCGGCAGCACCGCACGAGGGCCGAGCTGGGGCGGCTTGCTACCATGTCGTCGATGTCCCAGCCTCCCTTTCTGCACGCCCTGGCCCTCGACCTGCCCGGCGAGCCGGACCTGTCGCCCGAGGCGCGCAAGTACCTCGCGAAGTGCCGCGAGAAGCTGGGGCTGGTGCCGAACGTCGTAGCCGCGTACACCTTCGACGAGGCGAAGCTGCGCGCGTTCACCACCTTCTACAACGACCTGATGCTCGGGGACTCGGGCCTGTCGAAGCTCGAGCGCGAGATGATCGCGGTGGTGGTCTCCTCGGCGAACCGCTGCTTCTACTGTCTCGTGGCGCACGGTGCCACGGTGCGCGAGCTGTCGGGAGACCCGGTCCTGGGCGAGCTCCTGGTCATGAGCTACCGAGTGGCGGAGCTCAGCGATCGCCATCGCGCGATGCTCGACTTCGCTTGGAAGCTGACGGAGCGCTCGCACGAGGTGGAGGAGGCCGACCGGCAGCGGCTGCGCGAAGCGGGTTTCTCGGATCGAGACATCTGGGACATATCAGCGGTGGCGGCTTTCTTCAACATGAGCAACCGCATGGCCTCGGCGGTCGACCTGATGCCGAATCGCGAGTACCACTTCCAGGCTCGCGCCGAGCAGACGAAGGCCTGAGACGTTCGTGCCGAGACGTTCGTGCCGGGCGCTCGGGTTCGTGCATCGTCGCGACCTCCGCGCGGGTCGGTGAGGACACGGTGAGCCCCCGGATCCTGCTCGTCGTCGGCACGCGCCCCGAAGCGATCAAACTGGCGCCAGTGGTGCAGGCGCTGCGAGCGGCGGGCCAACCGGTCGAGCTGCTTTCGACCGGTCAGCACCGCGAGATGCTCGACCAGGCGCTCTCCTGCTTCGGGCTGCGCCCCGACATCGACCTGGGTCTGATGGCCCGCGATCAAAGCTTGTCGGAGTTGGTGACACGTGTCGTCACCGGCGTCGACACGATCCTGCGCGAGCGGCCCCCCGGCCTGCTGGTCGTGCAGGGGGACACCACCACCACGTTCGCCAGCTCGCTCGCCGCCTTCCACCGGCGGGTGCCGGTGGCGCACGTCGAGGCGGGCCTGCGCAGCTTCGACCGCGCGCAGCCGTTTCCCGAGGAGGTCAACCGCCGGCTGACCACCGTGCTCGCCGACCTGCACCTGGCGCCCACGCCTCTCGCGAAGGAGCGGCTGCTCGCCGAGGGTGTAGCAGCCGAGCGCATCGCGGTCACCGGCAACACCGTGGTCGACGCGCTGGTGCAGATCGTCGCGGCGTTGCCGGCGAGCGAAGCCGCGCCGATCGTGGCACTGCCCGCGGACGCGCGGGTCGTCCTAGCGACCATCCACCGCCGCGAGAGCTGGGGTGCCGAGCTCGAGGGCGTCTGCCAGGCGCTGGGGCGCCTGGTCGACCGCTTCGCGGACGTGCACGTGGTCCTGCCCGTGCATCTCAACCCCAACGTGCGTGAGCCGGTGCATCGGAGCCTGGGCGGTCGGGAGCGCGTGCACCTGCTGCCGCCGGTCGACTACCTGCAGTTCGTGCATCTGCTGCGGCGGGCGACGCTCGTCGTCACCGACTCGGGAGGGGTGCAGGAGGAGGCGCCCAGCCTGGGCAAGCCACTGCTCCTTCTGCGCCACGTCACCGAGCGCCCAGAAGCCTTCGCTGCCGGCGCCGCGCTGCTGGTCGGCACCGATCCGGACCGAATCGTGGCCGAGGCGTCGCGCCTGCTCGAGGATCCCGCCGCCTACCGCGCGATGACCGGCGTGCCGAACCCCTATGGCGACGGCCGCGCCGCTGGTCGCGTCGTGGAAGCGATCGAGCGGTTCTTGGCGGGGGAGGTTCCGGTACTGGAAGCGAGCAGGGAATTTCGTCCCGAGTCACCGGCGAGCTCGCGGTAGACCTCGCCGAGCCCGGCGAGGTCGTCGAGGAAGAGGCTCGAGCCGCCGGTCTCGCTCGCGAGCGCGGCGAGGACCTGGCGCGGGTTGTCGGGTCCCTTGCGCGGCAGCGGGATCCCTATCGCGTAGATGGCGGCCTCCGAGCGGCGCGCGTACTCATTCCGAAGCCGCGGGAGAATCGCGATCCGTTCGCGGGCGTCGAGTCGGTGCACGATGTCGCTACGAGCGGCTGCCGCTGCGACCCAGGCAGTCGCGAAGCTCTGTTGCGTCTCGAGCCTCCGCCACGCAGGCGCGAAGTGCGTCGAGACACCGGTCGCGTTTCTTGCCCTTCTCGGCGCCGCAACGCTCGGCCTCGACCAGCAGCGCCTCCTCGAGCGCGACCGCCTCGCGGATCTCTTCTGCGCTGACGTCGGAGCGCAGCCCGAAGGCTTCGGCGATCGTCGTGCGGGCACTGTCGAGCGAGAACGACGTCTCCTTGTACCCGCCGCCGTTCAGGAAGTACGTCACTTCGATCGTCTCGCCCTGCATCAGCTCGCGAAGCAGGCCCGTGAGCGCCTCGCCGGAGCCGTTCCAGACCGGAAACGCTGCCCAGGTCAGACCTGTGCCGGCGAGTGGAACCTGTCGCTGCGGTCCGCCGTCGATCGAGATCCGCGGAGGCTCCGCCTGGTCGAGGAAGTCCCGATCGCCGACCGGGAGCTTGAAGATGGCGCGCACGCTACCGTGCGGGTCGCGCGCGAGCATCAGCGAGTGGCCTCGCTCGTTGAGGCCGATCACCGCATCGAGCGCGTCGCCGGTGTCGGGATCGATTGCCTCGCCTCGTCGCCAGTCTGCCTGCGCGTCCGGGACGAAGCAGAGCAGCGCCAAGGTCAGCGCGATCGACCACCGCCAGGGCGTGGCTGGGAGGCGGGGACGCTGCGCTGGCGATCCTGCGAGGCTGGCGGAGAGCATAGGCTCCTCGCTCGCGGGTTGCGAGACGGTGCGATCCAAAGGCATGGAGTCGTCGGCCATGGCGATCGGCGAGCAGGCTGAGTCTGACGCAGTGCGGCCGCGGAGCCCACAGGCGGTCGCCAGCTCGTGATGCGCATCGACGGCGACCGACTCCCGACGCTCGAAACGGAGCGCCTGCTCCTGCGCTGGCTGGACGACCGCGACGTCGCGGCGCTGCAGGAGGTCTTCTCGCACCCAGACGTGCTGCGGTACTGGGGTGGCGACCCGGCACACGACGCGGCCGGCGCCCGCCGGCTGCTGGCGCAGATACACGATGGCTACGCGCGCTGCGAGCTGTTCCAGTGGGGTATCGCCCGTCGCGGCGACGACCGGGTCGTGGGCACGTGCACGCTCACGCGCTTCGATTCACGGAACCGTCGCGCCGAGGTCGGCTTCGCGCTCGCTCGGCAACACTGGGGACATGGCTACGCCAGCGAGGCGATGTCGTCGTTGATCGCTTTCGCGTTCGCGGAGCTCGACCTGATCCGGCTCGAGGCCGACGCCGATCCACGCAACGACCGCTCCATCGCAGTGCTGGAGCGGCTGGGCTTTCTCCGCGAGGGATTGCTGCGCGAGCGCTGGCTGGTGGCGGGAGAGGCGCAGGACTCCGTTGTATTTGGTCTGCTGCGTAGAGAGTGGAGGGTCGTCGCTGGCGCGCCCTTCCCGCGAGGGTCCTCGCGCGCCTGAAACTCGATGCCTCCTTAGGGCGTACTTGGGTCCGATACCTTAGTTTTCGATATATCCGCCCGAGGAACCCGTGACCGGCCGATCTGCTCCCCGCCCGCCCCGGCTCTCGCCGGCTTTGCTACACCTACTGCTGGCGCTCACCGATGGGCCGAAGCACGGCTACGCCTTGATGCTGGAGGCGCGCGAGCGGACCGGCGGCCGGGTGCGGCTCGGTCCGGGCTCGCTCTACTGGGCGCTCGACCGCCTCGCGGAGGCGGACCTCATCTCCGAGACGGTCGCGCCGCCGCCGTCGACGACCGACGAGTCGGCGGCTGGCGAGGAGCGGCGGCGCTACTGGCGACTCACCGACGCGGGGCGAGATCGTTTGCGGGAGGAAGCGGGCTCGCTCGCGGCGCTGGTCGACCTGGCGCGCGTCCGGGGCGTGCTGTGAGGCCTCGGCGAGGTGTGACGCGATCCGGTCGATGACGGAGTGGCGGACACCGTGAACACGAACGACCCATCCTTCGATCGTGCGGAGCGTCTCTACGCCCGCCTGCTGCGACTGCTGCCAGCGGTGCTTCGCGAGCGCCATGGCGTGGAGATGAGATCGACTTTCCGGGCCCTCTCGCAAGAGCATCGCGGTGCCGCTGCGCGTGTCCAGCTCTGGCTCGGGATTCTGCTCGACCTCGCCTTGCTCGTGCCGCGAGCCTGGCTCCGCGAGGCGATGCCCGGTCCGGTCGGTCCGCGGCGGCGCGGCAGTGAGCGCCACCCTCGGGCGGCGGCGCTGGCCCGCGACCTCTTCACCGCGTTGCGCCAGATTTGCCGGCGTCCTGGTCTCGCCGCGGTGGCGGTCAGCACGCTCGCGCTGGGCCTGGCTGCGGCCACCACGATCTTCGGCTTCATCGACGGCGTGCTGCTCGAGCCCTTGCCGTACCGCGACCCCGAGCGCCTGGTCGCGCTGTTCCAGGACGAGGGTCGCGACGACGGCCGGTACCCGGCGTCGCCCGCGGCCTTCCTCGCCTGGCGGGCGGAGGGTGAGGGCCTGCAGCAGCTCACCGCCGCGCGGCCGTTTGCTCCGGTGCTCGGCGGCGAGCAGGGTGCGCGCAGGGTCGAGGGTCTGCTCGCGACGCCGGAGCTGTTCGAGCTGCTCGGCGTGTCGCCGCTGCTCGGCACGACCTTCTCCGCCACCGCGGAGCAGGTTGCGGCCGGCGAGAAGGTGGTGGTGCTCGGCTGGGCTTTGTGGCAGCGCGAGCTGGGCGGCCGCGCGGACATCGTGAGCGAGACGCTACGACTCGACGGCGAGCCGTACCGGGTGCTCGGCGTCATGCCGAAGGGCTTCCGTTTCCCGCCGTTCTGGGCCACCGGTGCCGAGCTGTGGGCGCCGCTGGTGTTCGAGCCGCGCGATGCCGAGTGGGGCGCTCGGTTCCTGCGAGTGTTCGGGAGGCTCGGGCCGGATGCCACCGTCGAAGCAGCGCAGGCGTCGTACAAGGCACTCGGCGACACGCTCGCCGCCGCCCGGCCCGACCTTCACGCGGGCACCACCATTCGGGTCGAGGCGTTGCGCGAGCCGGCGCTGAGCGAGATCCGGCCGGTGCTGTTGGGGCTCCTTGCGGCGGTTGGCCTGCTGCTGCTGCTGGTCTGCGCCAACGTCGTGGGGCTGCTGGTGTGCCGCGGCATCGAGCGCGGTGGTGAGCTGGCGGTGCGCGCGGCGCTCGGCGCGTCGCGCCAAAGACTGGTCGCGCAGTTCCTGGTCGAGGCCGTCGTTCTCTGCGGTCTCGGCGGGATGCTCGGAGTCTCCCTGGCGGCCTTCGCGCTGCCGCTGGTCGCCGGGCTGTTCTCGTCGTCGCTGCCGGTGACCGCCGTGATCGGGATCGACGGCCGCACAGTCGTGCTCGGGCTGCTGCTGGCGCTCGCCTGCGCGCCGCCGTTCGCTTTGGCCGCGGTGTTCGGCGCGCCGGAAGGCCGGCTCGCCGCGACCCTACGCGGTGGTCGCGCCGTCGGTCTGCCGCGTCGCGCGCTGCGTTCCGCGCTGGTCACGCTGCAGGTGGCCTTGGCGGTCGCGTTGCTGGCGGGTGCGGGGCTGCTGGTGCGCACCGTGCGCGAGCTGCTGCACCACGATCCAGGCTACCGAGTCGAGCGCGTAGTCGCGCTCGACCTCGCGCTGTCGGGGTCGAGCCATCGGCCGCCGGAGAAACGCGCGGAGCTCCTCGACCCGTTGCTCGAGCAGGCGCGGGCCTTGCCGGGGGTCGAGGCCGTCGGGATCGTCTACCACCTGCCGGTGGGCGGCGACCTGTGGCAGGTGCCGTTCCGCGCGGCCGAAGCCCCGCCGCCGAAGTCGGGCGAGGAGGAACCCGCGGCGATGCGCATTGCCGATTCCGGCTACGCCGAGGCGATCGGGATGCGGTTGTTGCGCGGCCGCTGGCTGGAGCCCACCGACGTCGCTGGAGCGCCGCCGGTGGTCGCCGTCAACGAGACACTCGCGCGCGCCACCTGGCCGGGTGCCGACGCCGTGGGTCGACAGCTCCAGGTCGCGGACTGGCCTGCCCTGTCCGTGGTGGGGGTCTACGCCGACACCGACCAGGGGAGCCTGGCGTCGACGATCCGTCCCGAGCTCTACTTCCCGCTCGCCCAGGATCCGACGCCTTGGAACGACCAGATGACGCTCGTGCTCCGTGGCCCCGAGACTGCGACGCCGGCGGCCGCCGCGGTGCGGGCGCTGCTGACGCGGCTCGACCCGGACGCCGCTCTGCACTCGCCGCGGACCCTCGTGCAGGTCCACGCCGAGCAGATCAGCCGGCAGCGCGCGAGCTCGTGGCTGCTCGCGTCCTTCGGCTCGGCGGCGCTGGTGCTGTGCGCGATCGGCCTCTTCGGGTTACTGGCGGAGCTCCAGGCTCGGCGGCGCGCCGAGATCGGGCTGCGACTGGCGCTCGGCGCCGGTCGCGGCCGCATCCTCGCGCTGGTGACGCGCGACGCGCTGCGCGTCGCGGTGCCGGGCATCGTCGCGGGGCTCGCAGGTTCGGTGCTGCTGGGTCGCGCGCTCGAGAGCCAGCTCTACGGCGTCGAGCCGGTCGACGGCCCGACCATCGCGGTGATCGCGCTGCTCGCGCTGGCCACCGTGATGGTCGCGGTCGCGGTGCCGGCGCGGCGCGCCGCGGCCGTCGATCCGGCGAGCTCGCTGCGCGGCGAGTAGTGTTGCGCGCGGTGCAGGTCCGGTGCAGGTCGAGGACCTGACCGCGGGGGCTGCGCGAAGGCGATGATTGCTCTCGAGGATGACACGGACGCCTGGACCGATTCGCACCGCGATCTCACGACTCCACTCGAGGACGCTAGAGAGGTGATCCGAGTGGCAGGTCGTCGTCCGCTGTTGCCCTGGTTAGGCGTCGCGACGGCGGTGGCGGGAGCGTGCCTGGTGGTCTCCTGCGGCGGCGATGCGGCGCTCGCTCGCTTTCCGCCCTGGCTCGAACGCTGCGCTCCGCCCCAGGGTGTCGCCGGGCCAATGCTCTGTGGCAGCTATTCGGTCCCGGAGGATCGCTCCGCACCATCCGGGCGACGCCTCGACCTTCGGGTCGTGGTGCTCCCCGCGACCGGCGACCGCCTGCCTGAGCCAGTCTGGTTCCTCGACGGCGGTCCGGGGGCCGCGGCCACCGAGGCGGTGGCGGACATCGCGACGGTGCTCGCGCCGTTGCGGGCGCGACGCGACTTGGTGTTCGTCGATCAGCGCGGGACCGGGAGAAGCGGTTCGCTCGACTGCGCCGAGCCTTCGCTCGACGGTCCGTTGCAATCCTTCTTCGAGGACTTCCTGCCCGTCGAGCGGGTGCGCGAGTGTCGCGAGCGGCTCGAGCGCGTCGCCGACCTGCGGCTCTACACGACCCCGATCGCGATCGACGACTTCGAGGAGGTGCGCCGGGCGCTCGGCTACGAGCGAGTGATCCTCTTCGGCATCTCGTACGGCACCCGCGCGGCGCTGGTGTACCTGCGACGACACCCGGAGAGCGTGGTCGCTGCGGCCCTCAAGGGCGTGGCACCGGTCGACATGCGCAACCCGCTGCCGTTTTCCCGCGCGCTCGATCGCACCATCGGCGCGATCCTCGACGCCTGCGTCGCCGACCGCGCCTGTCGAGCCGCCCACCCCGATCCCCACGACGATTGGGCGACAGTGCGCGCCGCGTTCGGCGGCGGTACGGTCGAAGCGCTGGTCACCCACCCTCGCACCGGCGAGCAGGAGCGCGTCCGGCTCTCGCGCGGCGTCTTTGCCGACGGGCTGCGGCACCTGCTCTACCAGGTAGCGGGCGCTGCCGAGCTGCCCGCCCTGCTGCGTGCCGCGGCCGGCGACGACTTCTCTCCCTTCGCCGAACGCGAGCTCGCCCAGCGTGCCGGCCTCGACTTCCTGCTGGCGGACGGCGTCTTCCTGACGGTGACCTGCAGCGAGGACCTGCGCTTCGTCACCGAGGCGGACATCGAGCGAGAGACGGCCGACACCTTCCTCGCCGACTACCGGGTCCGTCGCCAGCTCGCCGCGTGTGCCGTGTGGCCGCCGGGAGACGTCATCGGAGAGCCACTTCTCGAGCCGGTGCGCGCGGACGTGCCCGTGCTCTTGCTCTCCGGAGAGCTCGATCCCGCGACCCCGCCAGACGGTGCCGAGCGGACGGCACGAGAGCTGCCGCGATCGCGGCACCTGGTGATGCCGAGCTCGTCCCACGGATTCTCGCCGGGCGGCTGCGAGAGACGGTTGTTGGTCGAGTTCCTCGAGACCGGGTCGTTGGAAGGGCTCGACCTTTCCTGTATCGAACGAGCTCGGCTGCCCCGGTTCGAGACTGGCAACGCCCGGCGGCGATAGCATGCTGATGCCTCCGCGGGAGCTCGAGTGTCGAGCCGGTCGCTACCGCAGACTGCCCGCCGCCGCCCCGAGCCATGTCGTTGCACGTCCACTCCCACGCTCCCGTCCATGTCCACGACGGCGCCGACCGCGCCGATGCGGCGCCGCGCACCAGCCTGGGCAACGCGCGGCGGCTCGGCTTCGTGTTCGTGCTGGTCGCGGTCTACACGGTGGCCGAGGTCCTCGGGGGTATCTACACCGGCTCGCTGGCGCTCCTCGCAGACGCCGGCCACATGCTCTCCGACGTCGCGGCGCTCGGCATCGCGTTGACGGCGATCTGGCTGGCGCGCCGGCCTGCGACGCAAAAGCGGACGTTCGGTCTCTACCGCGCCGAGGTGCTGGGCGCGCTGATCAACGGCGTGGCGCTCGTGATCATCGCGGTATTCATCTTCGTCGAGGCGCTCGAGCGGTTCCGCGAGCCGCCCGCGGTGCTCGGCGGTCCGATGATGTTGATCGCCCTGGGCGGCCTCTTGGTCAACGTCACGGGGCTGCTGGTCCTGCGCGACGGGCACCGCCACAGCCTCAACGTCCACGGTGCCTGGCTTCACATGGTCGCCGACACCCTCGGCAGCGTCGGCACGATGGTCTCGGCTTTCTTCATCTGGCGTTTCGGTCTGCTCTGGTTCGACCCCGCGGCCTCGGTGCTCATCGCCTGCCTGGTGCTGTGGTCCTCCCTCTCGCTCATCCGCGAGACGATCGAGGTGCTGATGGAGGCGGCCCCGGCACGCCTGGACCTGGCGGCGGTGGCCGACTCGATCGCCGCCGACGGGGGCGTGCAGTCGGTGCACGACCTCCACGCGTGGACTATCGGTACCGGCAAGGAGGCGCTCACCGCGCACGTCGTCGCGACCGAGGGCCACGGCCGCGACGAGGTGCTGGCTCGTCTGTGCTCGATGCTGCGCGACCGCTTTGGCCTCACGCACGTCACGCTCCAGGTCGAGCGCGAGGATGGGCATCGGTGCGACTGCGAGTGCCCGTTCGAGGGTGCTGCGAAGCAGGACGACGCGTCGAGTCGATCGGCCCCGCAGGTGGGGCTGGGGAGGAGGTAGGCGCGTGGTGGCGAGCCCAGTCCGCGACCGGTGCCGCTCTCGGGCGGCGGTCGCTCTTCTGCTCTTAGCGGCCGCGTCGTGGGCGCCGACGCGAGTCTTTGGGCAGGGCGGCTCCGATCCCACGACGGTACCGGCGGACACCGACTGGCCGAGCTTCGGCAACGATCCCCACAACTCCAAGTACGCGCCGCTCGACCAGATCGACCGCACCAATTTCGGTCGTCTCGAGATCGCCTGGCGCTGGCAGTCGCCGGCGCAGGAGGTGGCGAAGGCGAACAGGGCTGCCAAGCCGTCGCAGTTCAAGGCGATCCCGCTCAAAGTCGGCGACCGGCTCTACGTCGCGACCGAGATCGCCCAGGTCGTCGCGCTCGACCCGGGTACCGGCGCCCAGGTGTGGCTGCACGACCCGGAGAGCTGGCGCGGCGGACGGCCCGCCAACGTCGGCTTCCAGCACCGCGGCGCGGCGTACTGGTCCGGCGGTGGCAACCTCAAGCAGGCGCGCGTGTTCATCGCCACCCACGACCGCCGGCTGATCGCGGTCGACCCGCACACCGGCGAGCCGGTCGGCGGCTTCGGCGTCGACGGCGCGGTCGACCTGCTGCCCGACCGTGGTGCGACGCATTTTGGCCGCCGCGTGAACCCGCGGCTGCTGACGCACTCGTCGCCGCCGGCCGTGGTGGGAGACGTTGTGGTCGTCGGCTCGATCGTGCACGACGGCGCGGTGCGTCGCGAGGCGCCGCCGGGTCACGTGCGCGCCTTCGACGTACGCACCGGCGAGCTGCGTTGGACGTTCCACACCATCGCTCAAGAAGGGGAGCCGGGTGTCGAGACCTGGGAAGGCGAGTCGTGGCGCTACACCGGCAACACCAACGTGTGGTCGATGATGGCGGTGGACCCCGTGCTCGGCACGGTGTACCTGCCGGTGTCGACGCCGACCAACGACTTCTACGGCGGGCACCGGCTGGGCGACAACCTCTTCGCCGAGAGCATCGTCTGCCTCGAGGCGGCGACCGGCAAGCGGCTCTGGCACTTCCAGGCGGTGCACCATGGGCTCTGGGACTACGATCTGCCGACCGCACCCAACCTGGTCGACATCACCGTGGACGGTCGGCACATCCGCGCGCTCGCGCAGGTCAGCAAGCAGGGCTTCACCTACGTGCTCGACCGCGTCACCGGCGAGCCGGTGTGGCCGATCGAGGAGCGTCCGGTGCCGCCGTCCGACGTGCCGGGCGAGCGCGCGTCGCCCACGCAGCCGTTCCCGACCAAGCCGCCGCCGTTCGAGCGCCAGGGCATGACCGAGGACCAGCTCCTCGACCTCACGCCCGAGCTCTACGGCGAGGCGCGCGAGATCCTCGCTCGCTTCCGCAGCGGCCCGCTCTACACGCCGCCGTCACTCGGATCGGGCACCATCCAGCTCCCGGGCGCCGGCGGCGGCGCCAACTGGCCAGGCGCCGCGCTGGATCCCGAGACCAACACGCTCTTCGTTCCGTCGTCGACGTCGCCGTCGGTGCACCCGCTGAGCCAGCCCGACCCGGCGCGCTCCGACCTGGCGTACGTAGGCAGCTTCCTCGCGGGCGCGACCGGGCCGCGGGGGTTGCCGCTGGTGAAGCCGCCGTGGGGCAGGGTGACCGCGATCGACCTCGACCGCGGCGAGCACCTGTGGATGACGCCGAACGGCTGGGGACCGCGCGAGCACCCGGTGCTCGCTGGGCTCGAGCTCGACATGCTCGGCGGTGGCAGCGGTGCGCCCCTGGTGACCAGGACCCTGCTCTTCGTGACGCAGGAGCGTGGGCTCGGCGACGACGACACGCCGCGCCTGAACGTCTTCGACAAGGCGAACGGCGCGCTACTGGGTCACGTGCCGCTGCCGGAGAGCCCGTACGGCAACCCGGTCACCTACATGCACCGCGGCCGGCAGTACATCGTCGTTGCCATCGGCGGCGGTCCGTTCTTCGGGGGCTTCAGCGAGGACGCTGCCGAGATCGACCCGGACCTCGCTCGGCTGCTGCAGAGGATGCCGGACAGTGGCACCACGCCAGAGCTGGTCGCGCTGGCCCTTCCGGAGACCGAGCCTCCAAGATGAGCTCTCCCGCCGCGCGCGTCGGACCCCCAAAGGCGACTCGACGGCGGCGCATCCTCCTGCTCGCGGTCGGGACCGTCGTGGCACTCGAGCTGCTCTACCTGGTCGCGGCGCAGGTCTTTCTCTGGAGCCCATGGGGCCCCCATCGGATCAACCGTCGTCCCGAGAGGCTCCTGGTGTCGTGGGAGTCCGCTGTCTCGCCGCTGCCCGGCCTCGTCCGCCTTCGCGACGCCGAGATCCGTGGCCAGAATCGCAAGAGCCAGTGGCTCGTGCGAGTGGATTCTGCGTGGGTCTGGGTCGATCTGGTCCAGCTGCCGAGGCGCGTGTTCCATACCTGGTCGCTGCGCGCGCACGGCGCTGAGTTCTGGCTGCGCGAGAACAGCTTCGATCCCGACGCCGAGCCTTCGGAATCGGAGGCCTTCCCGCCCATCCCGGGTCTCGAGCTGCCGACCACCACGCCACTCGAGCGCCTGGTTCCGAGGCATCCCAACCGACGTCCCTGGCGCCTGAGCTTCGGCGGCCTGAGGGTGCGCGAGCTCCGCGACCTCTGGCTCGGTCGCTATCGGCTGTGCGCTGCGAGCGCGGTCGACGGCCGGCTCGACTTCGCCATCCGCGGAGAGCTCGAGAGTCGGGGCATCCGGCTGCGCATCGAAGAGGGCACGCTCCTGGACGGAAGAGAGACTCCGGTTGCCACCGGCCTGTTCGTCGATGCACGGCTGCGGGTCGATCCCTTCGATCCTGGCGACACACCGCCTGCGGAGATCTTCGAGAGGCTCGACGGCTCGGTCGGCGTGCGGGCTCACATCGGGAGCCTGGGCTTCCTCGATCCGTTCCTCCCGCGAACCGAGTGGCTCGATCTCGAGGCCGAGGGCGGCCTCCAAGCCCAGCTCGAGCTCGAGCGCGGCCAGATCCAACCGGGCACGGCTTTCCGCGTCGAGGCTCGACCCCTGGTCGCGACCGTGGCGGGTCATCGCGTGCAGGGGACCGGGCTCGTCGACGGTGAGCTCGGAGCCGCAGCCGCACCGGGCGGAGTCTCGGCCGGAGCCTCGGCCGGAGCCTCGGCGGGGGCCTCGGCCGGAGCCTCGGCGGGTCGTGTCGACCTGCGGTTCGAGGACTTCACGGTGCACACACCGAGCGGTCGCGAGCTGGCACGCGGCGACGGCTTCGCGATCGCGCTGCTCACGGATCAGCTCGCCATCGGCAAGCCCACCGACGTGCGCGCGACGATCGACCTCCCCAGCTCGGAGGTACGCGACCTGGGCGCGTTCGACGAGTACCTCCCGGCTCCGGCCGGCCTCGACCTGAAGAGCGGCAGCGGCAGGCTCGGGCTGCACCTCGAGGTGGACCATGCCTCCCGCTCGGGCCATGGGCGCATCGAGGCGAGCGTCGACGACGCCGTGGGCGAGTTCGGCGGCACCGGCTTCCGTGGCGACCTCGTGCTGACGGCCGAGCTCGACGAGATCGACACCACCGCGCGCAGCCTCACGGTGGCGCCGGCGGTCCTGCGGCTGGACGAGGTCGCCCTCGATCCCGGGGGTGGCGATACCGACTGGACGCGCGTTGCGGGCGACTGGTGGGGTGAGCTGGAGCTGGCGCGCGGCCGCTTCGACTTCGCCGACGGCTGGCGCGCCCGCGGCGACATCGCGCTGCACCTCAAGGACAACCTGCCGGTGCTGGCGGTGTTCGTCGAGCGCAAGGCCTTCCTCGCGTGGTTCCACGGCTTGCTCGAGGCGCAGGACATCAGGGGGTCGGCGAAGATCGACGTCGCGAAACGGCACCTGCGGATCGAGGACCTCGCGATCGAGTCCGACCACATCCAGATCGCCGGCGACCTGTTGATGAGCGAGCCGAAGCGCAAGGAAGGCCTCCTCTTCGCGAAGTTCCGCGCGCTCTCCGTGGCTGTGGAGCTGTTCCCGGACGGTGAGCGCGACTGGAAGCTGACCCGCTCCCGGCGCTGGTTCGAAGCGCGGCGCGCCGAGCGGAAGGCGAGGTGATCGTCCCGGAGGGGGAGCGGCTCCTCTTCGCGTGACGAGCTTCTCGTCTTCGCCACCCCTGGCGGGACCCGCTTTCCAACGGCCTCGCGAGGGCTACGGCGGCGGCTCCGTCGCCGACCACGTTTCGACATCGCGCGTCACGCCGCGTTCACGGCGTCCGCGGCGTCCAGCGTCGTGGCTGGCCAGAGCCGGCCGGACCTCTTCCGGTGCGAGGGCTGCGAGGCCATCCACGAGAACTCCTTCGAGGGCCTGGGATCGAGCACCACGATCCCGCCCGCCGGCGAGCCTGGCGAGCGCATGGTCCTGCGCGGCCGCGTGCTCGAGCCCGACGGTGAGACGCCTGCCGCCAGCGTCGTGGTCTACGCGTACCACACCAACGCCGCGGGCGTGTACCCGCGCCGTGGTGACGAACGCGGCTGGGACCGACGGCATGGCTACCTGCGCGGCTGGGTGCTCGAGCCCGACGGTGAGACGCCTGCCGCCGGCGTCGTGGTCTACGCGTACCACACCAACGCCGCGGGCGTGTACCCGCGCCGTGGTGACGAACGCGGCTGGGACCGACAGCATGGCTACCTGCGCGGCTGGGTGAAGACCGACGGCTCCGGCGAGTATCGGTTCGAGACCATCCGTCCCGCGCCGTACCCTGGCGGGAGAGCGGCCGCGCACATCCACCTCACCGTCAAGGAGCCAGACCGCAAGGAGTACTGGATCGACGATGTGGTCTTCACCGACGATCCGGCGGTGACCGCCGCCTACCGAGCCCGTCAGCAGGACCGTGGCGGCTCCGGCATCGTCACACCCGAGCGCGGCGCCGAGGGCACCTGGCAGGTCCGTCGGGACATCGTCCTCGAGCCCTAGGAGCCCACGGGCTCCTAGCCGAGCTTGGTCGCTGGACGCGCGGCGTATGCTTCGCCCCGCGCATGATCCCGGCACGCGAAGCACTCGAGCGACTGCGCGCGGGCAACCGTCGCTTCGTCTCGTCCATCACCGACAACGGGGCGGCGATACCCGCTCCGCGACGCGCCGAGCTGGTGCAGGAGCAGCGACCGTTCGCGATCGTGCTCGGCTGCTCGGACTCGCGCGTGCCCGCCGAGATCGTCTTCGATCAGGGCCTCGGTGACCTCTTCGTGATCCGGGTCGCCGGCAACGTCGTGGCGTCTTCGCAGATCGGCAGCGTGGAATTCTGCGCCTCGCGCTTCGGCACCCGGCTGGTGGTGGTGCTGGGACACTCGCAATGCGGCGCCGTGCTCGCGACCATCGAGGAGCTGCAGCGGCCCGCGGAGAGCCAATCGCGCCACCTCCGCTCGATCGTCGACCGGGTGCGACCCTCGGTCGAGGCGCTGCTCGAGACCGAGCTCCGCCACGATCCGGAGGAGCTGGTGCGCCGTGCCGTGCGTGCCAATGTCGCGGTGTCGGTGAATCACCTGCGATACGGCTCGGAGGTCCTGGAGCAGCTCATCCAGAACGAGGGTCTGGTCGTCGTGGGAGCCGAGTACTCGCTCGAGACGGGCGTGGTCGAGCTCTTGGAGGACGAGTAGCCGACTGGGACCCGATACGCGGCAGGGTACGAGTCTCGATGATCAGGAGGTCGACGTGAAGGAAGCAGTGTAGCGACACGACCGGCCGTGAAGCGGCGCGCGCGCGGCGGCGAGCGATCAGCCGCCGGTCGTCTCCCTGCCTCGCAGCTTGCCGCCTGGGGCTCCGACCATCAGCTTCACCAGCTCCTCGGTCACATTCGGTTCGAGGCCTTCGGTGTGCCCCTTGTCGATGCGCACCACGTCGGCGACCACGCGACCGCCGGCGCAGCTCGGATAGCTCGTGACGTGAGCCGTGCCGGGTCGTGGAAGCCTGCCCCAAGCGGGAGTCGGCGGGTCCTGTCGCCGGGTGTCGAAGACGTACCCAGCCTTGGTATCGACCACCTCTCGTGGCTCGCTCTGCGGGCCGCACTGGTACTTCTCGGCCCATTCGGATTTCTCCGGCAGGCCCTTCTCGTCCATCTCGAGCTGGCCGGTGGTGAAGACGAACGAGAAGTCGCAGGTCGGCTCGACGATCTGGAACGAAGGACGCGGCGCATCGGCGGTCGCAGCGCCGCCGGCAGGGCGGGTGGGGCGGAAGCCGAAGTCGACCCGTCCCGGCGATCCGCCGAGGCGACCGCCCGAGAGACTCAGGAAGCCGTCGACCTTGTCCGCGAAGAAGTCGCTGCACACGATGCGGCGCGAGGTCATGCCGCCTTGCGAGTGCCCGGCAAGCCAGAACGCCTTCACGTTCTCCTTGCCGATCCGTTCGAGGACCGAGTCCACGATGTCGCGCAGGTACGGGTCGTCGACGTCGGTCCACACCTGCGTCGGCGAGCTCGGCGTAGCGACGACCAGGCGGTACTGGTCGACGAAGTCGAGGATCGGGAAGTAGTGGCGCTGCCAGTTCGCGTACGAGCCGCCGCCGTGGAGGCTGAGCACGAAGGTGACCTCCTCCCCGGGCTTCAGATCGCACGGGTAGTCGAGGAAGTAGGTGCGCCGGCTGTTCATCTCGACTTCCGGACCAGGGTTGATGACACGGTCCCCGGTGCAGTCCTGGTCGGGACAGTGGAGAAAGGCGGGCCGAGTGCAGGGTGTTCGCGAGAGCTGGAGCGTCTCCCCGGCGGTCTCCTGGGGAAACACCTGGCCGGCGGAGGCCAGCAGCCACAGCGTTCCCAAGAGCGGCAGCACGCGAATCGTCGTCTTTCTCTTCATGACGTTCTCCTTGTCAGGCCGGCGAGGACGGTTGCGGGCGTGGCGTCTCGCTGCGCCCCAGGATCTCGCGCACGGGCGCCATGTAGTCGTCGACGATCGCGGGCTCGGTGTCGAAGACCATGGTCGCCCGGCGCTTCGTGTCGTACTCCGGCCAGGGGAGCTCCGGTGTGCTCGGGTTGCCGGTGCGCGCGAACGCGACCCAGGCCCCGCTCGTGAGCTGCTCGAGCCGCCGGGTCTCCGGCGCGTCGCCCAGCAGGATGGGTCCCTTGTCGACGTTGTGGAAGACGAAGGGGATCTCGATCGTATGCGGCGCCCGCAGGATGCCTTTGTCGACCGGCGCGTGCCAGCGGTACACCCAGAGGTAGGCCGGTGTCGGCTGTGCGCTCTTGCGCTCGCCGAGGCGGACAGACCCGCCGAACACGCGCGCCGAAGTCACGTCGGTGTAGAGATAGCGCGGGGGGTCGTCCGGACGCAGCTCCCGGAACGCGGCGAGCAGCGCTTCAGCTTGCTCGCCGGGCAGCTCCGCGACACGCGCGACGAGCCCCTCGTCGGTGAGGTCGCGCCACCACGCGTGGCCGCAGTTGTAGAGCGTCTGCTCGTCCTGGGTGCAGCCGACCATGACCGGCACGCCCGCTGCCAGCGGCGACGCCTCCGGATCGAACGGGTGGTGGGCGATGTCCTCGCCGTCCATCACCGGGCCGTATCTCCTGCTCGCCTTGGCCGCTGCCGCGAGCAGGTTCTCCGCAGGGACCTGCTGCAGCGCTGCGACGTCGGTCCTCGAGAGGCCGAGCTCGGCGAGCAGCTTCTCGGCGGTCGCCGCCGAGGCTTCGGGATCGCCGCTGCGCAGCGCCGAGCCGCTCTGGATGCTCGCCTTGTGGAAGAGCCCGCGGGCGGCTGGCGTTGCGAGCAGGTTGCAGACCTTGGCGCCGCCTCCCGACTGCCCGAAGATGGTGACGTTGCCGGGGTCGCCACCGAAGGCCGCGATGTTGTCGCGCACCCACTCGAGCGACGCCACGAGGTCGAGATGCCCGGCGTTCGCGGAGCGGGCATAGGCCTCGCCGCCGAGCGACGCCAGGTCGAGGTAGCCGAACGCGTTGAGCCGATGGTTCACGGTCACCACGACGACGTCGTAGTGCAGCGCCAGGTTGTGGCCGTCGTAGGCCGGCCAGCTCCCGGAGCCGTAGTTGAAGCCGCCGCCGTGGAGCCACACCAGCACCGGGCGATCTCTGCCGTCGCCGAGCCCCTTGGACCAGACGTTGAGAGCCAGGCAATCCTCGTGCTGGCGCAGGACGTCCTCGCGGCTCCCAAAGACCTGCCCCAGCGCCGGTCCGACGTTGCCCGGGTAGCCGACGGCCGAGCCGCCGCTGGCAAGCTGCATCGCCGAGTGTGCGTAGCGCATGGTGTCCGCGACGCCGGTCCACGGCTCGGGTCGGCGCGGCGGCATGAAGCGGAGCGAGCCCACCGGCGGCGCGCCGTAGCGCACCCCGAGGTAGGAGTGGACGCCGTCCTCGGTGAGCCCGCGCACGGGGCCGTTCGTGGTCTTCACCACGGGGCTCACTTGATCCGGCAGGGCGAACCCTCGCGGCGCGAACGCTGCGCCGAGCGTTGCGGTCACTCCCACCTTGAGGAACGCGCGGCGATCGACGGCGCGCTGTCGGCAGAAGCTCTGTTGGAAGCTGTTTGGATCGATCATCGCACCTGCGACCTCCTCGAGGATCCGGCTCTCATGCATCCTCTGCCGAAGGCTCCGTCACGCGCTGCCGCCCACTTCGCTGCCGCTGCCGTCGCCCAGCACGCGCGCCACGACCTCGGCTGGAAAGGCCTCGGCATGCACCCGGCGTCGAGTTTCTCGGTAGGGCCACTCGGTGCCGAGCGGGCGCCAGCCGTAGCCGTCCAGCAGGAGGGCCTGGGAGAGCTCGACCGCGAGCCGAGGGCTCGCGACTCCCGACTGCTCCAGCGGCGTGTCCGAGCGCATTAGATTCGAGGCGCCCCAGCGGCCCGCCCACAGCACGAACAGCAGGTCCTCGGGGCAGAGCGGAGAGGGTAGGCGGAGGTCGCCCGCGGCGATTGCCTCGCGGATCACGCTGGTGCCGAAGCTGACGGCGCGCACGTCGAGCACCTTGAGATCGTCCTGGCGCTCGCGGCTGGTCTTGGCGCGCAGCGATGTCGAGGCAACGAACAGCTCCACCGGCAGGTCGCGCGGGGCCAGCAGCCCTTCGACCTCGCCGATCGCGAGCATCTTCTCGCGCGGTCGTCCGCGGAAGAGTACCGCCCGCTCGCAGAGCCTGACGCGGCGCGTCTTGCTCTGGATCGCCAGCGCCAGGAGGATCTCTTCCTTGCAGGGGAAGTGCTTGTAGACCAGCGGCCGCGAGCAGCCCATCCGCTCCGCGATGAGCTCGATGCCGAAGCCGTCCCAACCCAGCTCCAGGAACGCCTCGCGCGCGATGCAGAGGATCTGCTGGGTCCGAGAAGCCGGAGCTTCGAACGTGCTGACTTGCTCGAGCGGGGACGCGCACATGCTGCCCTCCCCGAAGGGGATTACCCGTCTAGACACTCGCGAGGTTGGAAAGGTTTACCCTGTCGCGATGGTGACGAGTTGTCAAGTCCTGAAAACGGGAGCCAACAGGGACGAAGCTCGAAGCAGATCGGCGATCCGAGTCTGGTGAGTGACAGATTGCCACCGTCGGCCCACGGGCTCCTAGGCCGAGGGGAAGATGCGCGACCGATTCACCGCGACGAGGTGCGCGGCGAGCGGCGTCGCGAGCACCGTCAGGCAGAAGAGCACCGCGACCACGCCCAGGTCGACGCCGAGGAAGTCGTCGGCAAGGCGGCTCAGGTCCATCCAGTGACCGCCTCCCTTTGCTTGCTCGTAGGTGCGGCGGAAGGCGGCGCTCGCGAGGAGCTGCCAGCCGAAGAGGGCGTCGCTCGCGAGGACGAAGGCCGCGCAGGCTGCGTAGGTGCCGCGCTCGACGGGAGGCCAGTGCACCGGCGCCAAAGCGCGGTAGAGGCACACCCCGGCGAGCAGGAGCTCGGCGCCGTGGCCGGCCGCCAGGACCAATGCATCGTGGAGCGGTGAAACCGTCGCGACCAGGTAGATCGCCCCGAGCGCGCCGGCAGGCCAGCGGGCGCGCGTGTTGCGCAGGTGCCACGCGAGCCAGGCCACTGCGACTGCGGCGAGGTATGCCAGCGGGGTCGAGCGCCCGAAGTGGATCGACACGCCGCCGCCGTAGGCGAAGTCGAAGACTGGGATCGTCGGGTACCCGAACGCCCATCCCATCGCGGTGTGTCCGAGCTCGTGGAAGACCACGAGCGCGTAGGAGAGCGCGTAGCGCGTGAAGGGCAGGATCCACCAGCACAGACCCACTACGAGCCCGACGCCGACGGCGCGGCGATCGAGGCGGGTTGTCTCAGCCACCACGTCGCCGCGCAGCGGCGCGCGCGGGCTCCGCGGCCGGCGTAGTCCGGCCGACACGACGAGTGCCTTCTCCAGGATCACGCCGCAGGCTGGACACTCTTCGGCACTGCCGATCGCGACGCCGCCCGGGATGGGCGTCGCGAGCGGCGCGGTGCACTTCGGGCACTCGGTTACCGGGGCCTCGGGCTCGGGGCGGTACAGGGATCTCATGCCGGGCGTAGCCTTGGACGATGCGGAGCCCGTCCGTCGGGCACTTCCTTCGACGAGAGAACTTATCCGGTGGAGCGCCGTACCCACCGTCGATTCGCCTCCGCGGAGATTCCCCATGCCCGAGGGCAGAGAAGCAACGACGATGTTCGTGAACCGGCAGCGCCGGTGCGGCGCTTCGACGTTGGAGGCGCTGGGCCTGATCGCGGTGGCGATGTTGGATCCGGCGGCGCTGCTGGCGTCGTCCGAGGCGTTCGCGCTGCGCGGCGCGACGGTGCTGCCGATGAACGGCGCGGCTTCTCAGCCGCGGCAGACCGTGCTCGTGCGCGAGGGACGGATCGAAGCTGTCGGCCCGGCCGGCGTGGTCGAGATCCCGGATGGGACGCGGATCGTCGATGTGGCCGGCAAGTTCGTGCTCCCCGGTCTCGCCGACCTGCACGTCCACATCAAGCGACCCAACGCCGATGTCGAACGGCTGCTGGCGCTCTTCCTACGACACGGCGTGACGACGGTGCTCAGCCTCGACGGAGGACCCACCGTGCTTTCTCTCCGTGGGAAGATCGAATCCGGCTCGCGGCTCGGGCCACGTGTGTTCACGACGGGTCCGATCATTCGGGGCTCGGACACCATGACCCGCGAGGACGGCGAGAGGATCGCGCGCGAGCAGGTCGCTGCGGGCTACGACTTGCTGAAGGTCTACAACCAGATCTCTGCCGACGGCTACGCGGGGCTCGTCGCCGAGGCGAAGGGGGCACGCGTACCGGTGATCGGGCACGCGGTGCGCTCGGTGGGCATCGACGGCGCGCTTGCGAACGGCCAGCACATCGCGCACATGGAGGAGCTGGTCTACGGCTACTTCACCTGGAAGTCGAATGAGCGCGAAGACCTCCCCGAGGACGTGGTGGACCGTCTCGACCTGCTGCTGGATCCCGTCAAGGTTCCCGACCTCGCGCGCCGCGTCGCCGAGGCGGGGGTCTTCGTGATCCCCAACCTCACCGCCTACCATCACATCCTGCTCCAGGTCGAGGATCTCGACCGCGTGTTGGCGCGGCCCGAGGTTGCACTGATGCCTCGGCTCATGACGCAGTCGTGGGTGCGAGAGAAGAACGGCTACACCAACCGCGAGGATCCCGAACGGTTCCGTCGTGGTCTCGGCCGGACGTTTCCGTTCCTGCAGCAGCTCACCGCCGCGTTCCAGTCCGCCGGAGTGCCGCTGTTGCTGGGTACCGACGTCGGCATTCCGGTGATCGTCGCCGGCACGTCTGTGCACGACGAGCTCGAGGAGCTGGTGGCCGCCGGTTTGACCCCCGAGCAAGCCCTCGCGACCGCCACCCGCAACCCTGCGCGCTTCCTGGGCCTCGCCGACGGCGGCACCGTCGAGGTGGGGAAGCGAGCCGACCTGCTGCTCCTGGGCGCCGATCCGCTACTCGACATCCGCAACAGCCGGAGCATCGCGGGCGTCGTGGTCGCGGGCAGGTTCCTCGACGTCGAGGCGCTCGACGGGCTGCTCGCCGCGAGCGCGAGCCCGCCGCAGTAGGGGTCCACGCGGGCCGGCTAGCATCGTCACGCCGTGAGCAGCGCTCCGCAGCGGATGGGCCCTCGCTCCACGATCCCTCGATCGCCGCCAGGGGCCGCGTAGGTGGACCTGGTGGTCCTCGCTGCGGGAATCGGCAGCCGGTTCGGCGGCGACAAGCAGCTCGTCGCGGTCGGTCCCGGCGTCGAGACGCTTCTCGACTACACGCTCTTCGACGCGGCCCGAGCCGGCTTCGCGCGTGCGGTGCTGGTGGTGCGTCCCGAGATGGATGACGGCTTCCGCCGGTGCGCCGAAGCTCGGTACCGCGGGCGGATCGCCGTGCAGGTCGTGGAGCAGACACTGGAAGCGTCTCCTTTGGGCGGCGGCGAGCCGCCGCTCGGGCGGCACAAGCCTTGGGGCACCGCTCACGCCGTTCTGGCTGCCGAGCAGGCGGTGCGCGGTCCCTTCGCGGTGGTCAACGCCGACGACTTCTACGGCGCGGAGGCGTTCGAGGCGGCAGCGCGGTTCCTGCGCGAAGGCCCGACCGCGTCCGGGTCGCCGGCCTGGGCGCTCGCGGCCTATCGCCTCGGTGACACGCTCTCGAAGGAGGGCGCGGTGAACCGCGCTCTCTGCCGCGTCGACGACGCGGGGTGCCTGGTCGACTTGCAGGAGCGTTCCTTGGGCATGCCGGATGCCGCAGGCGAGGGCGACTCGCTGGTGTCCATGAACTTCTGGTGCTTCGATCGAACCGTGTTCGACCTGCTGCGTACCGGTTTCGCCGACTTCGTCGCGACCGCCGACCTGCAGCACGACGAGTACCGCTTGCCCGATGCGCTACGAGCCGGGATCGCGCGGCGTAAGGCGCGCGTGCGGTTGCTGCGCCACGGCGGTCGCTGGTTCGGCCTGACCTACCCGCAGGACGTCGCGATCGTGCGCGAGCGGTTGCGGCGACTCGTCGAGCAGGGACGCTACCCGGCGAGTCTCTGGGCGCGTTGACTTCGCAACAGGCGCCAGAGCCCCGTTCCGCTCGCCACCAGGACCGCTAGCCATAGCCCGGCGAGGAACGTGCGGCCGTAGAGCGCGCTGCCCGTGCCGAACAGCGCGGCGTACACCGCCGTGCAGCCCAGAGCCCAGGCCAGGAACGCCTGGGGCAGGCTGTCGGGCGAAGGCGGTAGGCCGGTCTCGGCGCGCACTTGGCGCCAGCCTGGGCCGGCCGGGCGCACCTGCTCGTAGAACGAGCGCAGCGTCGCGGCGTCCGTCGGCGGCGAGAGGAACGCGACAGCGAGCCACACCGTGGTGGTCACGGCGACCGAGAGCAAGAGCGCGTGGTGCGCCGCGATGGTGAAGCCCTGCCGTTGCGCGACCAGCAGCCCGGTGGCGATCACGAACGAGCTCGTCATCGCGGCGATCTCGCACCAGGCGTTGACCCGCCACCAGAACCAGCGCAGCAGGTAGAGCAGCCCGGTTCCCGCACCGATCGACAGCAACAGCGTGAAGGTCTGGCTGGCGGTGTCGAGCAGCAGCGACACCAGCGAAGCCGCGACCACCAGCAGCACCGTGGTGACGCGTCCGACCGCCACGTAGTGGCGCTCGGCGGCCCCCGGACGCAGGAAGCGACGGTAGAGGTCGTGGACGAGGTAGCTCGAGCCCCAGTTGAGGTGGGTGGAGATCGTCGACACGTAGGCCGCGAACAGACCCGCGACCAGGAGCCCGAGGGCACCGTGCGGCAGACGCGTGAGCATGGCGGGATAGGCGAGGTCGTGTCCGATCAGCCGCGCGTCGACATCGGGCAGGGCCCGCGCGATGTCGTCGAGGCTGGGGAAGACCAGCAGCGAGGAGAGCGCCACGAGCAGCCACGGCCAGGGGCGAAGGGCGTAGTGCGCGACGTTGAAGAGCAGGGTGCCGGCGAGGGCGTCGCGCTCGCTGCGCGCGGCCAGCATGCGCTGCGCGATGTAGCTGCCTCCGCCCGGCTCCGCGCCCGGGTACCACACCGACCACCACTGCACGGTGAGCGGGATGACGAAGACCGCCAGCGCCACGTCCCAGCGGCCGAAGTCGGGCAGCAAGGCGCGGGTCGCGGGATCCACGCGCTCGACCAGGCCGGCCAGGCCGCCGACCTCGGGCTGACGCAGAGCGAACCAAGCCGCGGTGATCGAGCCGGCCATCGCGATGCCGAACTGCACCAGGTCGGTGACCAGCACGCCCCAGAGCCCGCTGGTGGCGGCAAAGACCACGCTGATGGCGCCGCACACGATGAGCGTTCTCTCCACCGGCCAGCCGAGGAGGGCGCTCGAGATCTTGGCGGCGGCGAGGTTGACTGCGGCCATGATCACGCAGTTGAAGAACAGCCCGAGATACACCGCGCGGAAGCCGCGAACCACCGTGGCGGCGCGACCGCTGTAGCGCAGCTCGTAGAGCTCGAGATCGGTGAGCACTCCGGAGCGTCGCCACAGCCGCGCGTAGAAGAACACGGTGGCCATGCCGGTCAGCAGGAATGCCCACCACACCCAGTTGCCGGCGACCCCGCCCTCGCGCACCAGGTTGGTGACCAGGTTCGGGGTGTCGGTGCTGAAAGTCGTGGCGACCATCGACACGCCGACCAGCCACCACGGCGCGGCCCGACCCGAGGTGAAGAACTCCACGGCGCTCGAGCCGGCGCGGCGAGCCAGGAACAGCGCGGGCAGGAACGACAGCCCGAGCAGGATCGCGACCAGCGTCCAGTCCAACGCGTCGAGTCGCATCAGCCGCGGGTCTCCGGTTCGACGATGCGAAGCGGCGGCGTCGTGCGCCAGCGACCACGCGTGAAGTCGGGCACGTCGACGGTGCGGCTGCGCGAGGCCACCGAGCGTTCGGTGAGCTCCGCGATCGCGCTCCAGGACGCCGCGTCGTAGACGTTTTGGTCGGTAGGCCAGCCGTTTCGGAGACAGACCACCAGACGCCAGTCCTCCAGGAAATCCATGCCGCCGTGGCCCAAGGTGGCGCTGCGCGAGCGCTCCCAGCGCCATAGCGGGTGCTCGTGCTGCTCGTACCAGCGGTCGAGCGGCTCCCATGCGTGCTCGCCCGGAGTCGAGCCCTCGACGTGGATGCGGTCGGGCCAGCCCTGCATCAGGCCGCGGGTGCCCTGGAGCATGCCGATGCGGCTGTAGGGACGCGGGAGGTTGGTGTCGTGCACCAGGTAGATGGTCTGCCCGCGCACGGTCTGCAGCAAGGTGACGTTGACGTCACCGAGCACGTAGCGCTCCTCCCGCCGCGGATCGTCGGCGGCGAGGTGCTCCTGCTGCCAGAGCTGCAGCCCCCGCGAGGGCGAGCTCATCGAGACCAGGAAGTCGAGCTGGTTGCCGCGGTTGATGTCGAGACACTGCGCGATCGGGCCCAGCCCGTGCGTGGGGTAGAGGTTGCCGTTGCGGCGCATCGAGTGCGCTCGCCGCCACAGCCCCTCGCCCTTTGTCGAGAACTTGATGCCGCGAAGGTCGTGGGAGTAGGCGCACTCGGCGTGGAGCAGCTCGCCGAACACCCCCTGCCGCACGAGGTTCAGCATCAGCGACTCGCGCCGGTCGTAGCAGCAGTTCTCCATCATCACGCAGTGCCGCGCTCGCCGCTCTGCGGTCTCGACGAGCTGCCAGCACTCGTCGACGGTGACCGCGGCTGGTACCTCGGTCGCGGCGTGCTTGCCGTGCTCCATCGCCGCCACGCACACCGGCACGTGCCACTCCCAGGGCGTGGCGGTGAACACCAGGTCGACGTCCTGTTCGGCGCACAGTCGCTCGAAGTCGCGCGGTCCGCGGTCGTAGCCGAGAGGCTGAGGCTGTCCGGCTTCGACCACACGCTGCTGCGCGCGCGCGACCTTCTCGGGCACGATGTCGCACACCGCGCGGATCTCGACGCCCTCGATCGACAGGAAGTTCTCGAGGTGCACCGAGCCCATGCCGCCGATGCCGACCATTCCGAGGCGCACGCGCTCGAGCGGGGGAGCGGCGAGGAGTGTCGTCTCGGAGGCGAGCGCGGCCGGCGCTGGGACACCGGCACCGCGAACCTGCTGCCCGATCGCGGAGGCGCCGAGCGCGGCAGCGGCGGTCTGGAGGAGCTCGCGACGAGTCCGCTCGTTCATGGGTGAGGGGATTGCTGGTCGGCGATTCGCCGGGGTGCGAGCGAGTGTACCCTCAGTCCGAGGGCGGGCTGGGGCTAGGATTCTTGGTGCCAGCGGAGCTTGCCAAGAAGCCGCTCGCCGAGCTGCCTCGCCTCGAGCTCCACTGCCAGGAGCCAGCCATGCCGCAACCATTCTTCGCGCTCGTCCTTGCGCTCACGCTGGGTGCCAGCCCGGCCGCCGTCCCGCCGGCGGCGGAGCAACTCGACGAGGAAGGCTTCCGCAACCTGCTCGACCGTCTCGCGCGGGCGTGGCACGAGGGGGACTCCGCGCTCGCCGCGGGCTGCTTCACGGAGGACGCCGTGTACGTGGAGCCGCCGCGCAAGCAGCTCTACGTCGGACGCGAGTCGTTGTTCCGGTTCTTCGGCGGGGCTGCGGGTCGTCCGGGCGAGATGTCGATGACGTGGCGTAACGTCGTGTTCGACCCGCGGCAACAGTTGGGGATGGGCGAGTTCAGCTTCGCCTATGGCAGTCAGGTCCACGGCGTCGCCGTGATCCGAGTCGAGTCGGGCCTGATCGACCAGTGGCGCGAGTACTGGTACGAGTCAGAGCTTCCCTGGAAGGAGTTCGTGGAGCCAGGTGTGCCCTAGCAGCCCGTGGTGAAACCCCCGCGCGCAGCCTCGCGCGGGTTTCACCACGGGCAGCTAGACTCGTAGGAGCCCGTTCGGTGAACGTTCCTCGCCATTGGGCCCGCGCGGAGGGCTCTGCGACCGGCCCCCACGGCCGGCCGTACCTGCTGCGCCTGTGGGGCTGGTCCCACGAGGACGTCGCCGCCGCGCTGGCAGAGGCGAAGCGGCGGATCGCGGAGATCTCGTCGCGGATCACCCGCGGCGAGACTTTGGATGCCTACTCCTACGGCAGGCAGCCGCTGCGCGAGGAGATCGTGCGCTCGATCTCCTCGGCGGGTCCGGAGGCGAGCTCGCCGCCGGCGATCGTCACGCGCAACCGCTATGGCGCTCTCGTGCTGAACACGGCCGAGGTGCCCTTCATCGACGTGGACGCTCCGGCAAGCGGAGGCCTGTCGATCCTGGCTGGCCTCTTCGGCCGCCGGAAATCGACGGATCCGGTCCTGGAGGGAATCCGCGATGCCTGCCAGCGTCGCGGCGACTGCACCTTTCGGGTCTACCGCACCAGGTCCGGGTACCGGGTCCTGGCCACGGATCTACTCCTGGATCCGGGCTCGGCGGCGGCGCAGGAGCTGCTGACGGAGTTCGCGGCAGATGCCCACTTCACCCGCCTCTGCCGCCAGCAGCGCAGCTTCCGGGCGCGACTGACGCCAAAGCCCTGGCGGTGCGGGTGCTCGCTGCCGCCGGGCAGCTTTCCGCGCGAGGAGCGGGAGATGCAGGAGCGGTTCGAAGCGTGGCTCGACGAGTACGCAACGGCCTGCGCGCCGTTCGCAACCTGCAAGTTCCTCGAGACGATCGGGCCTGGCCGCACGGCTCGAGAAGCGCGCGCCGTGCTCGAGGAGCACGACCGAGTGTCCTTGGCCTTCGAGGAGCTGCCCCTGGCTTGACCGATCCGGGCCTGGCCGAGGGGGTGGTGCGACCCATACCATGGATGCTCTCTACTCGTTCTCGTTGCTGCTCTCGCTAGCGGCCTCCGGGGCGGCGGTTGTTTGGGGGATCGTCCGGCTCGTCGGACGCCGCGGATCTCCGCGCGGAGCGGGAGAGGAAACGCGCCAGGTGCGGAGCGCCAGTGCTCGCTCGAGAGCGCTCGCCTGGGGATTGGTCACCTGCGCCGCGGCGGCGGTGACGGTGTCGGTGCTGGTGCATGCACGCTGGGGTCACGGTCCGGCGAGCGCAGAGCCGATGGGTTCCGCAGAGCTGGTGCAGGCTCACCCGGCCTTCCTCTGTGCCGGCGCGATGGTCGTGCTGGCCGCCGCGCTCACCCAGCTTGGTTCGAAGCGGTGACGGCACGAAGGAGCAAGCGCGCCCCCGACCCGCGAGCATCGACGGCGATCGCGGGTTCGCAGAGCTCGGGCCGGCAGGTCGATCATGAGGAACAACCCGCTGCTCGAGGCCACGACCGAGCCATCGCGCATGCTGGTCGCGGTGCCAACGGATCCAAGAGACCTGGAGTGTCTCGAGCCGCTGGTGGCGGAGCTCTGGACCCCGGAGGGCCTTGCCCTCGGTGAGCGTGTGGCTTACATGTGGTGCCGGGACGGCGTGCTGGTGAGCAGGGTTCTCGAAGCGGTGGGCCGTGCCCTGGGAACGGCGGTGACCATGCGCAACTGGGCCACTCTGACTAAGATCCACGCCTTGCTCGGGAGTGGGTGAGCCGGGAGGGGCGACGACGTCGTCGCCTGGGTGATCCCCGAGCGTCCCGAGCGCTCGGCCGAGTGAGCCTCCGCCGGTCAGGTGCGGGTGTGGTCGTCAGAGCAGCTTGCTGGCGACGTTGGCCAGCTCGGAGCGCTCACCCTTCTCCAGGTTGACGTGGGCGTAGAGCGGGTGGCCCTTCATGCGGTCGATCAGGTAGGCAAGGCCGTTGCTCTGCGCGTCGAGGTAGGGGGTGTCGATCTGGAACACGTCGCCGGTGAAGACCACCTTGGTGCCCTCTCCGGCGCGCGTGATGATGGTCTTAATCTCGTGCGGCGTGAGATTCTGCGCCTCGTCGACGATGAAGATGACCTTCGAGAGGCTGCGTCCGCGGATGTACGCAAGCGGCACGATCTGCAACTTCTCGGTCTCGATCATCGCCGCGATCTGCTGGTACTCGCGCGACGTCTCGCCGTACTGGTTGCGGATGACGTTGAGGTTGTCCCACAGCGGCTGCATGTAGGGGCTGAGCTTGGCTTCGATGTCGCCCGGCAGGTAGCCGATGTCCTTGTTCGAGAGCGGAACGACGGGCCGCGCCAAGTAGATCTGCCGGTAGTAGCGGCGCGAGTCGAGGGCGCCGGCGAGCGCAAGCAGCGTTTTGCCGGTTCCGGCCGAGCCGGACAGGCTCACCAGCGGCACCTTCTCGTCGGCGATGGCGTCGAGAGCAAAGGTCTGCTCGGCATTGCGCGGCACGATGCCGTAGGCGGGGCGCTTCTCGACCAGCTTGGCGATGCCTTGCGCGGGCTTGGCCGAAGCGAGCGCCGACTTGTCGGGGCCGCGCACGATGAAGTACTGGTGGTGGAGCGGCGGCTCGCTCTCGAAGGAGGGATGGAGGACCTCCAGTGGCACCTGCCGCTCGCGGTAGAGGCGCTCGATCGGCTCGTCGCTCTCGATCTCGAGCGTGCTCTTGCCGCGATACAGGTGCGCGACGTCGCGCACCTGTACCGTCTCGTAGTCCTCGGCATCGAGCCCGAGCGCCCGCGCCTTGACGCGCAGGTTGATGTCCTTGCTGACTAGGATCACCGGCCGGTCCGGTGCCTGCTGGGCGAGCCCCAGCGCCGCCGAGAGGATGCGATGGTCGTTGTGGCGCGAGCCGAGCAGCTCGGCCTTGGTTTCGAGCGACGCGCCCTCGGTGACGACGCGGAGGCGACCGTGGTCAGAGCCGTTGAGCGGCAGCCACTCGCGCAGGTCGTTGTCTTCGGAGAGCTTGTCGAGCCGGCGGATGAACTCGCGGGCGTGCAGGTTGAGGACGTTGTTGCCCTTCTTGAAATTGTCCAGCTCTTCGAGGACGGTGATGGGCACCGCGAGGTCGTGCTCCTGGAAGCTGTCTAGGGCATCTGAGTCGTAGAGGATGACGGAGGTGTCGAGGACGAAGATCTTGGTCGGCTGACTCATCAGTGGGTGCCGTTCCTCTCGATCCCGAAGGTTACGAGCAGACCTGGCAAGTGGTTGGCAGAGCGGAGTTTAGCTCCAAACCCTCGCCCGCGGCGCGTGACGCTGCGCCGCCCTCTCCCAGGGGGCGAGTGGGCAACGAACGCGAGCCGGGGCTGAGGGTGGTGGCGCCCTTCAAGGAGGAGCCTGGAGCAACCCGAGCGGCGCCATGCCGTCGGGAGCCTCGAAGTCGAGATCGAGCAGGCGCGCGACGAACGGCGCGACGTCGACCAGCCCGACCTCGTGCGCGAACCCGCCGCGCCGGACGCCGGCCCCCCACGCCAGGAAGCCGGTGTAGATCTCGGCGAAGTCGCTCGGGAAGTAGCCGTGGTGGCCGCCGTCGGCGGGACCGAGCGGCTCCTTGTCCGCGTCGCTCGAGAGGATGATGCCGAGCGCAGCGCTGATCGCGAGCGCGGCGTCGGGGTCGGCGCCAGCGGCATCCAGCTCGTCGCGGTCGAGCACGCGATAGAGGGAGCGCACCTGCGGCGGCTGCTCGTCCAGGATGCGCCGCACCTGTTCGAGCGCCGCGGCATCGTCCTGGTCGCGCAGGAACAGGAAGGCGCTGCCGGTGTCACTGTGGAAAGTCGCGCGCCAGTCGCCGCGCTCGCCGAGCGCCGTGCGCGGTTGCTGCAGGCCGGCGGCAGCGAGCCAGGCGTTCGGTCGCAGCCGGGTGTGCGCGACCACGAAGCCATGGTCGCCGGTGACCACGAACGCGGTGCGATCGAGGATGCCGGCGCGCTCGGCGGCCTCGAGCATCTGACCGATCGCGGTGTCGGTCACGGCCAGCGCGCGTCGGACCAGCAACGAGTCTCGACCGTCCTGGTGCTGGAAGTGGTCGGCGCCGATGAGATGGAGGGCGAGCAGCCGCGGGCGATACTTTTCGAGCAGGTAGGCCGCCGCGGCGGCCGACTCGAGGTCGCGTCCGGTGTAGGCGGAGGAGTAGGTGGTGCGATCGAGCGTGCCGGTCGCGGCGCGCTCGATCTCTTGCCAGAGACCCTCGGGCCGGGTGTGCTCGCGCATCGGAGCGAGGCGGTCTTCGCCCTCTAGCGCCCAGACCTCCGGGATCACCCAGTCGATCGGCGCGCCGACGGTCACCGGCCACGAGACCGCGGCGGTCTTGCCGCCTGCTGCGCGCACGGCGTCCCAGAGGGTCGGCGTGCGGATCGTGTTGGCGTACCAGTACCAGGCGCCGGTCTGGGTCTTCGGGTCGAAGGGGACGTTGTGGTGGATGCCGTGGCGCGCAGGCAGGGCGCCGGTAACCATCGTGGTGTGCGACGGATAGGTGACCGTGGGGAAGACGCCGCGCGCGCGCTGCGCGTGGCTGCCCTCGCGCGCAAAGTGCTGGATATTGGGCGCGGGCCAGGTCGGGTCGAGGTAGAACTCCGGCCGCAGGCCGTCGATCGAGATCAGGACGACGTGGTCGGCGAGGCGCTCCGCGAGCGCAGCCGGCGCGAGCGCCATGACGAGCGCGCAGACGCCAAAGACGAGTCGCCTCCGCCCCATGCGCTGCTCGTGCGGACGACGGCATGTCGGCTTCATCGCGACCCTCCCGTGGTCAAGGTGACGCGAAGCTGCGGCCGCTCACCGCCCTCCGCGAAGAGTTGGTCGAAGCGATCGCGAGCGAGCGAGAAGGTGACCTTCTTTGCGATGAAGCCGTACTGCGACTGCTCGGTGAGACTGTTCCCGAGCGGAAAGCGCCCGAGATCGGCGCTGTCGATCGGCGCGTTCGCCCCGTCGAGCAGCTCGACCGTTGCCGCCGTGTTGGCGAACATGCCGACGGCGGCGAGACGGAGGATGACCTGGAGCTCGACTTGGTTACGCCGGACCCGCCGCGAGACCTCGACGGTCTCGAGTCGCACGTCGTCGACCTGGTAAGCGCCGGTGTCGGTCGATGTCCAACCGTAGCCTTCGGACAGCTTTTCGACCGGGCCGATGGGGAACTGGAGCTGCATCGGCGAGGTCATACGAATCGGATCGCGACGCGCACCACGATCGCGGGGTGTCAACTCCGCCACCGCACCCGCGACCGGCTCGGAGGGCTCCGGTGCGGCCGCCGGCGGAGGCTCGAGCGAGCGCGCCGCCACCTGGCCGGCGCGAGTTGGCTCCGGCTCGGGCACCGGCGGGGTCGTCTCGCGCTCGGCGGAAGGGGCCGCGGGCGGAGTCGGAGGAGTGGCTGGAGGTGGGCGCTCAGCGGGCGGCGCCGTCGCAGTCGGTTCGGCGGGTCGGGCCGTGGCACGCTCCACATTGCGGGTTGGCGCTGGCGTCGCGCGCGTGACCTGGGTTCCGGCCGGCACGTAGGCACCGCGCCAGAGCTCGTTCCAGCTCGAGCCGCCGTCGACGGAGACCTCCCAGCTCTGCCGGACGCTGCTGCCATCGAGGCTGCGGGTGCCGCGAATGGCGAAGGTGTCGCCGTTGGCTTCCACGGCCGTGCCGTGTACGGCCAGCTCGGTCCCGCGGACGGTGCCCTCGAGGCGGTAGCTGCGTCCTTCCCCGTCGAGCCGGGTCGCACGCCAGACCTCGGCCTGCGGATCGTAGTGCCAGGTGCCGAACGAGTCAGCGTCCGCGGGCGCGCGGGATGTCTCCAGCAGCAGGCAGCCCCCCAGAGCAGACTCGACCACGACGTGCCCCTCGACCTCTCCCGACGTGCCGACGGCGTCCCAGGCCCCGATCAGGAAGTCGAGCGCGCGGCGTCTGGGATCCGTCTGGCACGGGGCATCCGTCTGCGCCGCGCTCGGCGCCGCGCCGAGCGCCAGGCCGACGAGGACCAGAAGGCCGACGAGGCTCGCTGTCGTCGAGCTGCGCCACAAGCGACAGGGAGATGGCGCGAGACCGGCGTGGACTTGGTCGTTCATGTTCGTCCTCTCTCGTGTCGAGACCCGGTGCCCCGCCGGCCGCTTCCCGAGAAGATGTCCGACGATGCCGCTGATTCTGATGAAGGAAGCCGACCCTGTCGACTGACCCTCGACCGAGCGAGGGTTCAGCCGTGCAGTCGGATGAGCGCTTCCTGCGCCACGGTGGCGACTCGCGCACCGTCGCCGCGGTAGATGCCGGCGAGCACCAGCCCGCGCCCGTCGTGTGCACCAGGGCTCCTGGTGTCGAAGAGCAGCCATTCGTTGACGTCGACGTCGCGGTGGAGCCACACCGCGTGGTCGAGGCTCGCCGTGAGGGAGCGCCCCCAGCGCACGCCATGGGGCAGCGCTGCGGTCGAGAGCAGGGCGCGGTCGCTGGCGTACACGAACAGTGCGGCGTGCAGCCGGTCGCCCCCCTCGACCCGGCCACGCGCGCGCATCCAGTATCGCTGCATCGGCTCGGACGGCTCGCGATTGCTGGACCGTCGCGTGAAGCGCAGCTCGACCGCATTGATGGGATGGTGGATCCACTCTGCTCCGAGCTTCGCGAGCCGCCTGAGCTCGCTGTCCTCGCACTCCTCGGGCGGCGGTGCGTCGGGCCTCGCGTCCTGGTGCTCGATCCCCGGCGCAGGGACCGTGAAGCTGGCCTCCATGCTGAAGATCGGCTCGCCCGCCTGGTGCGCGACGACGCGCCGCGTGGTGAACGTGCGGCCGTCGCGGATGCGGTCGACGAGGAATCGGATCGGGCTGTGGTGGCGGCCCGGCCGAAGGAAGTAGGAGTGGAGCGAGTGCAGCCGCCGGGCCGGCTCGACCGTGCGGAACGCCGCGATCACGCTCTGCGCCGCGACCATGCCGCCGAAGAGGCGCCCCTCGCCGGGACCAGGGTCGCCGAGGAAGAGGTCGTCGTCCAAGGTCTCCAGCTCGAGGCAGCGCAACACCTGGGAGAGCGCGCGCGACTCGTCTGCGCTCCCCTCGGGGCGCTCTGCCCTCACGGAGCTTCTTTCCTGACCGCGCGAACCTGCGCTCCGCCCTGGTACAAGGTGAAAGCAGGCGCGGGGGCCCCAGGCTCGAACGCCAGCCTCACTTCGTTGTCGAAGTCCGCGCGGAACTCGCCGTTGCCCTGGCTGAGGAGGCGGCTCTCGCCCTGGCCGGTGGCTTGCGTGAACATGCGTTCGCCTTCGCCCCACACCCGCATGTCGAGCGGCGTGCCTTCGAGGTGATAGGTGCCCGCGAGGCGCGCGATCTCGGCGGCGCTGACCTCCAGGTCCTCGACCTTGGTCTCGACGCCCAGCACGGCGCGAGCGATCGCCTCGGCGACCTTGCCCGAGCCGATCGCCTCGCTGTTCGAGAGCACCGCCACGGAGAGCTCGCCGTCAGGGTAGTAGGCGAGCATCGAGTTGAATCCGTTGATGCCACCGCCGTGCCCCACCCTGCGATGCTCGCCGAGCGCGGAGACCGCGAGCCCGAAGCCGTAGCCCGTTGCCTTGCCGTCGGCGAGCACGTGCGGTGTCGTCATCTGCCTGTAGCTCTCGGCGCTCACGACCTTGCCGGCGACCAGCGCGCGCTGCCAGCGCACGAGCTCGCTTGCGGTCGAGACCAGCGCACCCGCGGCGCCTGGCTGGCTCATGCCGATCGCCTCGTCGTTCTGGAGCTCGCCGTCGACCAGCCGGTAGCCTTCGGCGCGGCCCTCGATGATCTGGTGGTTGCTGCCGTAGCGGGTGCGCGGCAGGTACAGGCCCAGTAGCAAGTCCTCGCGCAGATACTGGTCGTACGGCTTGCCGGAGACTTTCTCTATCAGGACGCCGAGCAGGTAGTAGCCCGTGTTGTTGTAGAGAAACCGCTCTTCCGGCGCGAAGTCGAACGGCTCGTCGCGCACCAGGTCCAGCAGCTCGTCGTGGGTCAGCTCGAGCGGCACGGTGCGCCGCCATTTCGGGCCGAGCCCGGTGTAACTCTTGATGCCCGAGGTATGCGTGAGCAGGTGACGCACCGTGACCGTGTGCTCGGCGGTGGGGAAGTCCGGGTAGTACTTCGCGAAAGGCGCGTCGAGCTCGATGCGCCCCTCCTCGACCAGCTTCATCACCGCGGCGGCGGTGAACTGCTTGGTCACGGAGCCGATGCGGAACACGCTCTCCACGCTCACCGGGACCCGCAGCTCCACCTCCGCGAGCCCGTAACCTTTCTCGACCACCAGGTCGTCGCCGAGGGCGACCGCCACCTGCATGCCGGCAGCTCCGGGTCGTGCCATCGCCTCGGCAAGGATGGCGTCGACTGCGGCGGGGATCTCGGATGGAGCCAGCTTCGTAGCCGCGGACGCCGGTGTCGCGAGGGCCACGAGCGCGACGATTCCCGCGGCGAGTCGTGGCACGCAGGTCGAGAGCCATGGACTCTTGGCGTGCGGTACTCGGCGAGAGTTGGTCGCCAACGTTCGTGCGCTGAGCAGGTCGGCACTTCTCTGGCTCGTTGCCACAGCTCTACTCTCCTCTGTGCATTCTCTTCTGCGCATTCTTCCCTGTGCTCTTTTCTGCTCTCGGGACGATACGACACGACCGCGTATGCTCCCCGTGGTCCGGCGATCCCAAGCTTCGGTGGGCGCGCAGCCGGCGTTGCACATCGTCCCCTTCCAGCCGGGTCGCTGGCCGCTCGATGAGTCCTTGCACCCGCGCAGCCGGGCTCGCCGACCAGATCCGACGCTTCTTCTTCCGCCGCGGCTGACCGGCACCACGCGTTGGCCCGAGGAGACGCAGGGAGACCACGATGGACTTCGACATCCCGCAGGACGTTCGCGACTACCTCGCCGTTCTGGATGCCTTCATCGAGCGTGAGATCAAGCCGCTCGAAGAGGAGCACATCCAGTACTTCGATCACCGGCGCGAATGGGCGCGCACCGACTGGGAGCGTGACGGCCGGCCGCGCGAGGACTGGGAGGAGCTGCTGCGCGAGATGCGCCGTCGTGCCGACGCCGCCGGGCACCTGCGCTATGCGCTGCCGCGTCACCTCGGCGGTCAGGGCGGGACGAACCTCGCGATGGCGGTGATCCGAGAGCATCTCGCGGCCAAGGGCCTGGGGCTGCACAACGACCTGCAGAACGAGTCGTCGATCGTCGGCAACTTCCCGATCGCGCTCATGCTCGACCAGTTCGCGACCCCCGAACAGAAGGAGCGGTTCCTGCAGCCGATGCTGCGCGGGGAGGTGCGCATGGGCTTCGGGCTCACCGAGCCCAACCACGGCTCCGACGCCACCTGGCTCGAGAGCACGGCGGAGCGCGAGGGCGGCGGCTGGCGGATCGACGGCAAGAAGCGTTTCAACTCGGGTCTCCACGCGGCGACCCACGACCTGGTCTTCGTGCGCACCTCGGGGGAGCCGGGGCAGGCCCGCGGCATCTCGGCGTTCATGGTGCCGGTCGACACGCCGGGTTTCAGCGTGGACTTCCTCTGGTGGACCTTCAACATGCCCACCGACCACGCCGAGGTGACGCTCGACGGGGTGCGCGTGGGCGACGACACGCTGCTGCACGAGGAGGGGCGCGGCCTCGAGCTGGCGCAGCACTTCGTGCACGAGAACCGCATTCGCCAGGCCGCCTCGAGCGTAGGCGTCGCGCGCTATTGCATCCGCGAGGCGGCGCGCTACGCCAACGAGCGGGTGACCTGGGGTAGGAAGCTGTCGGTCAACCAGGCGATCCAGTTCCCGCTCGCCGAGCTGCACACCGAGTGCGAGATGGTGCGCAACCTGGTCTTCAAGACGGCCTGGGAGCTGGACCGAAAGGACCACATGCTGGTCACGGACCGCGTGGCGATGGCGAACTACCGCGCCAACCGCCTAGCCTGCGACGCTGCCGACCGCGCGATGCAGGTCCACGGCGGCATTGGCTACACGCGGCACAAGCCGTTCGAGCACATCTACCGCCACCATCGGCGCTACCGCATCACCGAAGGCTCCGAGGAGATCCAGATCCGCAAGGTTGCGGCTGGTCTGTTCGGGTTCGGGGGCTCCTAGCAGGCGCGACTGCTAGGGGAGGGTTCCCGAGCCAACCCGCCTTCCCGCCTCGATTCCATTGGCCGCCGCTCGCCCGAAGCCGGGACCGGTGAGCATGGTGCCAGCGAGGAAGAGTCCGGGAATCGAGGCGACTTCCTGTTCGACCAGCTCGACGCGGCGTGCATGGCCCAGGCCGTACTGCGGGATGGCGCTGCGGTGGCGGAAGACGCGGGTCAGCAGCGGCTCGTCCTCGAGACCCAGGATCCGCCGTTGCTCCAGGACCGCGAGCGCTACGAGCGCCGCGTCGTCGAGGTCGAGCACCTGCGGGTCGAGCGCGCCGCCGTAGAAGGCTCGCACCAGGGCGGCGCCTTCCGGTGCCCTGTCCGGAAACACATGGTGTTCCCAGAGCGCGCCGAGCAGCCGCAGGCTGGCGCCGTTCGCTGATGCGTCCGGTGCCGCG
>DATLFI010000266.1:0-4483 GCA_035524895.1 Thermoanaerobaculia bacterium
GGATCGCGATCGCCCGCAGGGATACCAGATGGACCCGATCGAGATGAGAAGCCGGATGGAGGCGCTCGCCGAGGAGCCCGATCGGCTCAGGCGCCGCCTGATAGCGCTCGGGCTCTTGACCGCGGCGCTTGCACCTCATGGCATCACGCCAATCCTCGTCGGCGGCACGGCACTCGAGCTGTACACCGCGGGGGGCTACAACACCGGGGATGTCGACCTCGCTCTGCCGACAGCACCAGAGGTGAACGCCGCGTTCTCGACCCTGGGGTTCGAGAAGGAAGGGCGTTTCTGGGTGCGCGCCGACCTGGACCTGTTGTTCGAGGCGCCGGCACCGGCAGGTCTCCCCGGCGAGGACGCGCCGCGCACCGTCCTCGACATCGAGCGACTGCAGGTACACGTGATCGGGATCGCTGACCTGCTCATAGACCGCCTCAGAGGTTGGGTGCACTGGCGAAGCGACGAAGACGCCCGGTGGACCCGTCGCCTCGCCCTGCTGCACGCCGATAGCATCGACTGGGGCTACGTGAGGTCGCGCGTAGAGAAGGATGCCGACGAAGCGAAGGCCTTGGACCAGTTGTTAGGAGAGCTGCCATGAGCGAGCCCTGCGACCGACCCGTCTCCCTACCGGCGGTACCGCTCGAAGAGTTCCGCGCCGACGTCGCACGGCGGAAGCGCGAACGCTGGGCGAAGATCGTTGCGAGCGAGCCCCCCGGGAGGCCCGCCGGGCGCCGGCCGCGCGACCCCGAGCAAGAAGCGATGCTGCTGAAGCTCGACCGGGCCCGACTGCAGCGTCGAGGGTTCGTGGGGAAGTAGCGCTCGCGACGCGGCCGGGATGGTGCGCAACGTCGAGGGCGGGGAGTTGCGGCGCGAAGTACCGCTCCCCAGCGGGTTTCGAGTCCCCCTCCCCCATCGAACCTCTGGCGTACAATACCGGCCTGCAGCAGCCGAGGGGCATGACGTGCAGCAGCCGAGGGGGGCAGCTGAGCGGACACTAGTCGTACACGGCTACGAGATCGCGCTCGAGCGCGTGCACGATGTTCGCTGCGACTTCTTCGTGGCAACCATCCGAAGCGACGAGCCTGGTGCGCTCCGAATGTGGGGCGTGGTGGCTCTCACCAAGGAGGACGCCCTCGCCGCAACCACTCGCCGCGTCAAGGAGCTCATATCGCTCCGGGAGCTCGGCGCCGGCTCTGGCGACGCAGAGAGCGGCGCCCAGGTGGCCTGAGCGAAAGAGGCAGATCGAGGCGCGAGGCGGTCGCCGCGAGCTCGCCCTGGAGGTGAGCCGCCGACACGCCGGGTGGCAGCCGCGCGAAGACGCTCCAGGCGTGCCGCGTGGGGTCTTCGCGCTCAGTCTCGAGAACGTTCCCTGGGCCGGTCTCTGCGGGGAGCAGGAGTGCCACACCGGAGCCCGCGAGCATGCCGCGAAAGCCCGGCGGCGCGACTCCGACGACCTGTACGACCAGATCCCCGACCCGCACGCTGCGGCCCACGATCCCCGGATCGGAGCCGAGCTCCACCCATCGAGCGTGACCCATCACCGCGACCGGCGACGCCCCGGCGCGGTCATCGACGCGACCGAGCAGCGGGCCAAGTGCTGGACGAATACCGAGGGCCGAGAAGAACTCGCCGGTCACGAGATAGACCTCGGATCCCTCGGCACCGTTGCGGGCGTCCACAGAGGTCCAGGTCGAGCGGTAG
The DNA here is from genome assembly GCA_035524895.1 of Thermoanaerobaculia bacterium. Taxonomy (GTDB): domain Bacteria; phylum Acidobacteriota; class Thermoanaerobaculia; order Multivoradales; family Multivoraceae; genus DATLFI01. The sequence goes on from DATLFI010000266.1 coordinate 1,699, forward strand.
GCGACCAGTCGGGTCGTGCGCGCCGCGTTGCGGTAGTCGACGAAGTCGGGCCAGGAGAGCGGGCTGTACGCGCCGATGTACGGCTGCGGATGGCTGGTGAAGACCGCCACAAACTCCTGCGGGCGAGTGACGGGCGGCCGACGCCAATAGAGCAGGTTGACGAGGTCGAACGGCCGGCGACGGCGGTGGCGCGGGAGGTGCTCGCTCGCGCGAGCTGGCTGTGAGCTCAACCAGCGGTGCCAGTTCCCTGGCGACGTAGCATGTATACTCATACACAACATGACTACACCACCCCATTCGCTTCGAAGCTCCGAGCGCGTCCAGGTCCTTCTCGACCCTGAGACGAAGAGGGGCTTCGAGGACTTGGCTCGCCGGGAGGGCATGTCGTTGAGCGCCTGGCTTCGAGCAGCGGGCCTGGAGAGGGCCGCGAAACAGCAGGGTGAACGACGCTTCAGAGACCTCAAAGAGCTCGACGCATTCTTCGCGGAGTGCGTGGCGCGGGAGACCGGCCGAGAGCCCGATTGGGAGGAGCACAAAGCGGCGATCGCCCGCTCATTCTCCCGAGGCGACTCCGGCACGTGATTTTCGTCGACACCAGCGCCGTGATGTACGCGGTCGGTCGGCCGCATCCCCTACGTGAGGAGGCGCAGGAGTTCTTCCGCAGGCAGCTCGAGGCCCCCGAGGGGCTTGTCACCTCGGCCGAGGTCCTGCAGGAGCTGGTCCACGCGTACCTACCGCCGCAGCGTCTGGAAACACTCGACGCAGCGTTCGCCCTGGTGGCCGCCAGCGTTCCGACGATCTGGTCGATCGAGCCGGAGGACGTGCGACATGCGGTAGCGCTCATCGCGTCGCATCCCGAGCTCGAGTCCCGAGACTTGCTCCACCTGGCGTGCTGCCAGCGTCGCGGCGTCGAGCGAGTGCAGACATTCGATCGAGCGCTAAGGGCGGCGTTCCTCTGACGGCCCGGCGACGCTCCACACTCGAAGCGCCGGCGTTCCGTTAGCCGGCGTCAACAAACGTGCGAGCCACTGCTGCAGGGTGGTGCTCGTCAGCCCCCCGCGCCGGTGATGCGAGCAGCCCCGAGGATCGGTCGGCAAGAGGAGCTTCCATAGCGGCAACCCGGCGGCGGATCGGGTCGGAGTGCTCTCGCTCGGCTCGCTCTGCGGCTACCAGCCGCTCGGCGTCGGCTCGCCGCATCAGGTCCGCAGGGTGGCCGGCCGGCTCAGGTCCTTATAGATTTCCAGAAGCACCTCGAAGAGGTTAGCGCGAAGGCTCTCGCCATGTGAGGCTTCGAGATGGAACGAGTGCATGACCCTGTTTCGCGCCCGGCGAATCTCGTGCAGGCGCTCCTGGAACTTGCTCGAGTACCTGTTCGGGAGATCCTCACACAACGTGGAGATCGCCCTGGCCCCAGTCAGCCTCGAATCCATTGCTTCGTAGGATAGAGGGAGGTGCATGTCATCGACGACGGGCTGCCGACCTTCACCCGCCATGCGTCGAGCGTGTGCGTTCAGTAGCTTTTGGACCTCGTACTCCGCGAGCGCACAAAGCGGGTAGGCCCCGAGCGTCCAGGCCTGGAACCCGATATTCCAATCGATCTCGTCATTGCGCTTCTTGCTGTACGCGAGCTTCGGCTCCCTGCGGTTCTTCTTCAGCTCCTCGCCGCTGCGTGCGGCCAGGTTTCTGGCTTGCCAAAGGAGCTGCTTCGCTCGACCATCGAGCCTGCCGCAAATGCGTCGGATAGTTTCGAAATACGGATCGCTCGGATCAAAGCCATTCGCCAGGATCTCGAGCCGGTCGCGCACTCCTGCCTCGTCGGTAACTGTCCACCCGACCTCTCTCTCGATGTCTTCCCACCTTACGAGGGCGATATCGGTGTCCACCTTGACGACTCGGGACTCGGCGTCGGGTTTCCATCGGAGCCAGCGGCGGTTGTAGAGCTGTGTGGACAACGCTTCTTTGTGGCGAACACACAGGACAAAGTACTGCCCCATGTCGTGCGGCGGATTCTCGAGGTAGTCGGGAACTAGAGGCCGCCAGTCGTGCGGGTTGGTCAACCGCCCTACCGCGGCGTAGCCGCGCCCACGGGCGCCGCGGCGCTTCTCGACCTCGGGAGCTGCAGGCTCGACGCTCGGCGTCCTGCAACGGGGCTTCTGGATCTCCAGTACGGCGATCGGGAACACAACGCCGATATGGAAGAGGTTGTACATCAGAACGACCCGTTGGCCTGGTTCGACTTCGTGTACCAAGCGAATCGGGCTGCCGTTCGACCCGAACACTCGACGCGGCAAGATCCCCAGATCCCACCTAGGGCGGCTCGTACCCAGGTGTGGGACCCCAGTCGCGAGCTGCCAAGTATTCGAGAGTGGAGCGCCTGTCGGAGTCGCCACGTAGGCCCAATCGAAGCGCGTGCTCATCTCGGTGTTCCTAGGGACTAGTGGTAGTACGCCATGCGGCCGTGCTCGCTACCGACTAGGTTTTGCGGTCCTTTCGGCGGCCGGCCCGATCTCGTGTCAGCACAGTGTCAGCAGCGCGGAGGAATTCGGGGGGTCGGTCGCGACCGAGATAGCCTAGCTCCCCTCCCTCTCCCCTGCCGGTTGGCTGCTACGCTGCGCTGACCGTGGTCATGAACATCGACGTCGCGATCGACGCTGCCATCCGGCGCCACGAGGCGATGGAGGTGGAGGTCGCCCGGCAGCTCTTGCGGACCCAGAGACTGGAGCGGCAGGACCTCGAGCGGCTGGCGAATCCCGCGCGGTACCGTCGCCGCCACCGCTGGAACCTC
>DATLFI010000267.1:0-3547 GCA_035524895.1 Thermoanaerobaculia bacterium
GAGGCCATCGATGCTCGGCTCGAGAGCTGGCGCCATAGGCTGCCCGCGGACTTGGCGGCGGTCCCCACCGAGGTGTACGAAGACGAGCGGGTGGAAGGCCACAGCATCACGTTCGGCACCCATAAGCAGACGCTTGACGCCGGCGCCACTCTGGTCGTCTTCCAAGCACTCGTTCACACTTGGGCACGACCTACATACCTCTCGCTGGGTGGGGTCGGGAGGATGTACGCTGAAGGCCTGTTGGTCTCCGCGGACGGCGCCGTCGAGCGAGCGCCAGACGAGGTGATGTGGCCATTTCGGTGACTGAAGCAGGCCGTAGAACAACAAGATGAGCTGACAAGCGGCGGGCTAATGGCGCGCTTCGCGCGCCTTCATTGAGTCGTCGCTTGCAGCTGATCTTGGTGTTCTACGGACTTCAAAGGTGGAGAACGTGGCAGCGTGGCAAGCTGATTTCGCAGTAGTGCTTCCTGCGGCGGGGCTGCCCTCGGTGGACACATCAAAACCGGCCATTTGTGGACGGGTCAAAACCGGCCATTTCGGATGGCGTCCGGGACCAGTGGAGTGTTTAGTTCGTAGCCTGCTCCTGCCGCAGATCGGTTTGGCTCTTCGTGCGCCAGCTTCTCGGACCGCACTTCAGGACGTGAGCGTGATGTAGGAGACGGTCGAGAAGCGCGGTCACGGCGGCAGTATCTCCCAGGAGCTTGCCCCAGTCGTCGACCGGACGATTCGAGGTCAGCAGGGTCGATGCGCGTTCGTAGCGGCGCATCACCAGCTCCAGCAGGTCTTCGGCGGCGGTGTGAGGCAGCTTGCGCATGCCGAGGTCGTCGACGATCAGCAGCGGCACGGACGCGAGGTCGGCGAGGTATTCCTTCCTGGTGCCGTTGATGGTCGCGTCCGCGATCTCCTCGATGAGCGCGTGGGCCTCGCGGTAGGCCACGCGATAGCCCTGCTGGATGGCGGCGCGGCCGATCGACTGGGCGAGGTGGCTCTTACCCGTGCCGGGTGGTCCGAGAAAGAGGGCGTCCTCGCGCTGGCCCACGAAGCGGGCGGTGGCCAGCTCGTAGACGAGCGCGCGATTCATCTTCTTGTTGAAGTCGAAATCGAAGCTGGCCAGCGAGCGGTCCGGGTCGCGGAAGTGCGCCAGCTTCGTGCGGCGTTCGAAGAGCCGGTCCTGCCGGCGGACCAGCTCGTCGGAGACGAGCGCCGAGACGATGTCGAGCGGGACCATCTTCTCGGTCTGCGCCTGTCGGAGTCGTGGCTCCAGAGTGTCCGCCATTCCGGAGAGGCGCAGCTTGCGCAGCGCATGATCGAGTTCGATGAGGTTCATGTCGGGTCTCCTGCTTTCTGGTCGATGAGATTGCGATAGAGCGTGAGCTGACGGATGAGCGGGTCCACCTGGCGCAGCGACAGCGGCACCGGTGGACGTCGTTCGAGGTAGGTACGGACGAAGCGATAGGTCGGAGCACCCATCTCGAGCGCGGCGGCCGCTGCGTCGTCGACGGCCGGCGCACCGTGCTTTCGAGCCAGAGCGAGCATCCCGAGGATGCGTCGCACGCTCGTCTCGCCCTCGCGGCGATGGATCTGCTCGCAGAGGGTGCCGATGTTCGTGCCGGCAGTGTGGGCGCGGCGCAGCAGCGCCAGCGTGGTCCGAGGTGCGCGTGGAGACTGGTCTCGTTCCTCGATGCGGTGAAAGCCACGCCGCGTCCGCAGATGCTCGCGCAGCAGCACGCCCGTCTTGGGATCGATCAGCCGCACGTGCAGGCCGTCCCAGTGCACCTGCACCTTGCGACCGATCCACCCAGGCGGTGCGCCGTAGTAGGCCGCCTCCACTTCCACGCAGCCGTCCAGGTTCACCGAGCGTTCGCCGTACCGGTAGTAGCGAAACGGCTCGAGTGGCAGCTCGCGCAGGGCGGGCTTCTCCTCCACAAACATCGTCAAGACCTGGCGCTTGGTGGTGCCGTGGATGCGAGTGTCCGCCCAGCGCTCTTCCCAGCGGTCGAGATAGGCCTGCGCCTCGTCGATGGTCTCGAAGCGCAGCCCCTTGAGCGGCGTTCGCTGTGCGTGGCCGACTCCCGATTCGACCTTGCCCTTGCGATCAGGGTCTCGGACACGACAAGGCAGGGCGATCGCGCCGTAGTGGGCGAGCACGTCGCGGTAGAGCGGATTGAGCTTCGCGTCGTACACGTCCGGCTCGGTCACACCTTCACGGAGGTTGTCGAGCACGACCACGCGCGTCGTTCCACCCAGCCGGCGGAACGCGCGCTCGTGGAGCTCGGCCCACACCTGCGCGCTCGAGCGCGGCACGATCAGCCGTACCGACTTCCGCGAGTATCCGAGCGTCATCACGAAGAGCCGCGTGCGTCGGTACTTGCCCGTGCGGAGGTCCCTCACCATCGGTCCGTCGCCGCCGTAGTCGACCTGAGCTTCCTCGCCCGGCGCGGTCGCGATCACCACACGGGCCTCGGCTGGCTTGCTGCCGCGGAGGTTCCGCACGAAGCGCTTCACGCTCGCGTAGCGAGCCTGGAAGCCGTGGTCGTCCACCAGGTCCTGCCAGATCGCTACCGCGTTTCGGCCGCGAGCCAGCGCCTCCACGATCAGCTCGCGGAAGGGCTCGCAGGCGCTCGCGCCGGGCGCGCGACCAGGGGGCGGAGGCCATTTCCCCAGTAAAGAGCCGGTGGACACCCCCTCCGTAATGGCCGGTTTTGAACCAGGGTCGGTGGACACCTCCGGCGTGGTGGCCGGTTTTGACGACCCAGGGTCGGTGGACACCCCCCTGGAAATGGCCGGTTTTGAATCCAGCCGCCCAGGTCGACCTCGCCCACGCACCTGCAAGCCCGCAGCCTTCAGGTACGCGCTCGCCGTCTCTCGACGCACGGACGTCGCCTGCTCGATCCGCCTGAGCGACCAGCCCAGGCGGCCCAGCGCGATGACTTGGTCCTTCTTGTCTTCATCCAAGACGTTGGCCATGCGACGCAGGAATACGCTTCCTGCGCACGCGTCAACGTCCCGGGCGCTACCTAATGGCCGGTTTTGAGGTGTCCATCAATGGCCGGTTTTGGGTGTCCACCGAGGCTGCCGCCGGACTACCGGCAGCGCTTGGGCGAGGTGTTGGGACGCGGCCACGGCTGGGGCACCGACCTCGAGCTGTGGGGGACCGACGATGGCGATCGTATCGACGTCCTGACTTCGGCCTCCGAGCCACCTGAAGTCTTGGCTCGGTTTGACCTTCGAGACTGGAAGCCGCAGCTCTACGAGCGCTTCCTGACGTTCGTCCGTGGCGTGGGCGCATGCATCCAAGAGGCTGAAACCGGCGTCGCAGTTCCGCCGACTACAGAAGACTTCACGCGGGCTCTTCGGGAGTCTCGCGCAGGTCGCTTTGTCCAAGACCCGGAGGCGTACCTGCGCAGCTTGCAGGACAACCCGGTTAGGATGTCGGACGAGCCGTAGAACAATGAGTTGCAGCGGACGAGCGACGGTAACGCTGCCGGCTCGCCGCTGAACTCAGTGTTCTACGGACAGTCCCGGTAGCACCAGCCGGGCTTTCTGA
>DATLFI010000268.1:0-6639 GCA_035524895.1 Thermoanaerobaculia bacterium
TACCAGGTCGCCGCCGACGACGAGCGGTTCCTGATGCTCGAACCCTATCCCCTACCCGAATTCCACGAGCACGGCATCGTGGTGCTGATGAACTGGCTCGACCGGCGCTGACGGCGCTCCAGGACGGCGCGGGCTCACTCCGCGCGGAGCGCCCGCATCGGGTCGACGCGGGTCGCGCGCAAGGCCGGAATCAGGCTCGCGGCGACGGCAACGACCAGGAGCGCGAGCGGTACCGACAGGAACACGAAGGGGTCGTGCACCCGCGTCTCGAAGAGCACCGCGGGCAGGAGCCGCACGAGCCCGGCGGCGGCGCCGAGGCCCACCGCGACGCCGCTCAGGACCAGCAACAGGCCGTCGCCTACTACGGAGCGCAGCAGGCTGGCGCGATCGGCGCCCAGCGCAACGCGTAGGCCGATCTCGCGGGAGCGCTGCGCGACGCCGAATGCGAGCAGGCCGTAGAGCCCGATCGCGGCGAGCAACAACGAGATCAAACCGAACGCGCTCACCACCGTCATGCTGAAGCGCTGCGGCGCGACTCCGCGCGCGACCACCTGAGCCATGGTCTCGACGTCGGTGACCGGGAGCGAGCCGTCGAGCTCGTGCAGTGCGCCGATCGCCGCGCCGGTGAGGCGCGACGGGTCGCCGCCGGCGAGGAGCGCCAGCCGGAACGATCGTCCCCAGTCGCTGCCGACCGTCACGCCGCTCGCCAGCTCGGCGTCTGCGAGCTGCACCTGCGGCACGTAGACGTGCGGCCGAGGCTCCGAACCGAGCGGGCCGTCGTGCACGTCGCCGACCACCCCGACCACTTCCATCCACGGGAAGCGGTCGTTCGCCTGCACTCCCCACTGGATCCGCTGGCCCAGCGGACTCCGGTCACCCCAAGCCTGCCTCGCGAAGCTCGCGCTCACCATCGCCACCAACGTCGACCCCGCTCGATCCTCGAGCCCGAGCGCGCGACCCGCGAGCAGGGGGATGCCCAGCGTCTCGAGGTAAGGGCCGACGGACCAGGTCACGGCGACGCTGCGGCGCTGACTGGGGTCGACAGGGTTCTCCGCCACCACGGCGCGAATCTCGCCGTACGACATCGGCAGCGAGGTGGCGAGGCTGGCGCGTTCCACCGCCGGCAGCGCGGCGAGCCGCTGCTGGAGCGTCTCGACGAAGCCGCGCACTCGCTCCGGCTCGCCGTAGGCGGCGTTCGGCAGGGTCACCGCCATGGTCAGGATCTCGCGCTCATGGAAGCCGGCGTCGATGGCCGTCAGCCGGTTGAAGCTGCGGATCAGCAGACCGGAGCCGACGAGCAGCACCACCGCCAGCGTGACCGTCGCGACCACGAGGCCACGTTGCAGGCGTAGCGCTCCGCGCCCGGCGGTGGTCTTGCTCGAGCCTTCGCGCAGCACCGCCTCGAGCGCGCCGCTACCCACCACCAGCGGCGCGATGCTCGCGATCGCCGCCGCGGCGAGCGTCGCCGCGACCGTGAACGCCACCACGCTCGCGTCGACCTCCACCTGCGACCCCATCGGCAGCGCCCGCCCCAGCCGCGCCACGACCGCCCCGACCACCAGTCTCGCCAACAGCACCGCGAGGGCACCGCCAGCGCCGGCGAGCAGCACCGTTTCGAGCAGCACGACCTGGAACAGCCGCGCGCGGTCCGCCCCCATCGCCGCCCGCAGGGCGAGCTCCGAGCGCCGGCCCGTAGCACGGGACAGGGCGAGGTTGGCGACGTTGGCGCAGACCACGAGGAGGACGAGGACCATGGCGCCGAGCAACAGCAGCAGCGGCCGCTCGGCTCGACCGACGATCTCGTCACGCAACGGGCTCGCCTCGAGCCGCAGCTCGTAGCTGTCGCGGATCACCGGCGGGTAGTTCGCGTGGATGCGCGCGGCGACGCGCTCGAGCTCCGACCGAGCCCGCTCGAGCGAGACGCCCTCGCCGAGCCGCGCGACCACGACGTGGTTGTGCATGCTGCCGCGCGCCCGGAGCTCGAGCTCGGTGAACGCCATCGGTACGAACAGCTCCGCGACCTGGTCGTGGAAGGGCATGCGCGCGAACGGGAAGGAGAATGCCTCCGGCATCACCCCCACGACCGTGACCGGCCGGCGGTCGACGACGATCGCTCGTCCCAGGATGTCCGGCGAACCGGCGAAGCGTCGCTGCCAAAAGCCATGGTCGAGGATGGCGACGTCGGAGCCGGGACGATCCTCTTCCGCCGAGAAGCCGCGGCCCAGCGCCGGCTCGACCCCGAGCAGCGAAAAAAGGTCGTGGGTGACCCGGCCGGCCACGAGGCGCTCGGGCTGGTCGCCGCCGCTCAGCTCTACCTCGCGATTGCTGAACGCCGCCACACCCGAAAAGAACGTCTGGTGCTCCTCGAGATCGACGAAATCGGGCGCCGAGAAGGGGAACCGATCGATGCCGGCTCGAGGCAGCGCTTCGAACACCAGCACGAGCTCGTCCGGCTCCTGCAGCGGCAGCGGGCGCAGCAGGATGTGCCGCACCAGGCTGAAGGTCGCGGTGTTGGCGGCGATGCCCACAGCGAGAATCGCGATCGTGACCGCCGAGAAGATCGGCGCGCGGCGCAGCCCGCGCAAGGCGTGGCGGAGGTCGAAGCCGAGCGAGCCCATGTGAGTGCCTCCGTTCGGTCGAGACTCGAGACGGTTCGCCGCACTTACGCGTATTCGTTCGCGCGGGGCGCTCACCGCGAGGTCGCGGAGGATGACGCGCCACGCGGCGAGTCGGCCGCGCAGCTCACCCCGCACGACCTGGTCGCTCAGCAGCGATCGAAAATCCTCCTCGAGGTCCGCGCCGTAGCGCTCGCGGAAGCGCTGGGGGTACGCGCGCAGCAGCAGCCGGTAGAGCGCCAGCGAGAGCCGGTGACCGCGACCTCCCTCGCGCGGACCGTCTCCGCTCACCGCGCGCTCCCGGCTCCCAGCAGCCGCTTCGACCGCAACAGCTCGGCGAGGCTCGCGAGGCGTGCGGCCTCGCGTTCCAGCGCGGAGCGGCCCGGCGGCAGCAGCTGGAAGTTTCGACGGCGTCCCGCCGCACCCGGCAGCTCGACCACCCAACCGGTGCCTTCGAGCCTTGCGAGGGTCCCGTACACCGTGCCCGGTCCCATCGACAGTCCGGCGCTCTCGGCCGCGGCCTTCATGATCGCGTAGCCGTGGCGCGGTCCATCCGCCAACGCCAGCAGGACGTGCAGTTGCGCCGGAGTCAGCGGGCGGTCGGGAACGGACATGTCGTGGTCCTCGGTGTGGTCGAAACCGACGGTGCGCCGCGGCCGGAGACCAAACGGCTGTGTATTACGGCCGCAGTACTACCGTGACGGTAATACGACGCACGCGACGAATGGTTTCGCACGCGTGCTCACTCGTTCGACCCGCGAGCACGTTTGCGCGCCAGCACGTTTCTTCGGCCGGGATCCGCCGGGGATCCACGACGGGATCGCCTCTCGGACCCGTCATCTGCGCCGGAGCGGCGGCGCACGACCTGGAGCGTCGCCTACTCGAGCATCGGCCGGAAGGCGTCGCCAGTTTCGGGGCGGATGCGCGGCTCCGATTCGATGAGCCGCACGCAGGCGTTCCAGCGCAACAGCGCGTCGTCGTTGCCGGGCGGGCTGGACTTCGACGCCCGGCCGTATTCCTCGAGCGCGCGCTCGAGCCATTCGTAGATGGCGCCGCCCACCCCCGGTCCGCCGCGACGGTACTGCGCGCGCGCCCGCCGCTCGTAGACGAGCCCGCTGTAGTACGCGCGCTCGTATTCGCTCCCGAGCTCGTGCGCGAGCTCGCGCGCCCGCGGGAAGGCGTCCTGGAGCCGCGATTCGAACTGGTCGGTGAGCGCGAGCAGCAACACCACTCGCGCCTCCGAGTGGCCAGGCTCCACGGCGAGCACGTCGAGGCAGATGCTCTCGGCCTGGTGAGGGTCGTTGAGGAGGCGGTAGTGCCTGGCCCGCTCGAGGGCCGCCGGCACAGCTTCGGCGTGGATTCTCTTGAGCTCGTGCGTCATGGCGGATCTCGGCCACTCTAGCGCGCCAGCGGCCGAGTCCTTGCCCTTCGGCGCCTCGCCGGCGGCTGCGCTATTTCCCGCCGAGCACCCGGAACAGTCGCTTGACCGGATCGTAGTAGCGGTCCGCCACCCTTTCCTTGAGCGGGATGATGGCGTTGTCGGTGATGGTGATCGACTCCGGGCAGACCTTGGTGCAGCACTTGGTGATGTTGCAGTAGCCGATGCCGTCCCGTTGCTCGAGCTCGGCCAGTCGGTCGGCGGTGTCGAGCGGGTGCATCTCGAGCGCCGCGATGTGGACCAGGAAGCGCGGGCCGATGAACTGCTCGTGGAGGTGGTGGTCGCGCAGCACGTGGCAGACGTCCTGGCACAGGAAGCACTCGATGCACTTGCGGAACTCCGCCACCCGTTCGACGTCCTCCTGCTGCATCCGCCAAGTGCCGTCGGAGTGATCCGCCGGCCGAGGCTGGAACGGCAGAATGCGCTTCTTGACCTCGTAGTTCCACGACACATCGGTCACCAGGTCGCGGATCACCGGAAACGCGCGCATCGGCTCCACCGTCACCGGCTCCTCGACCGGGAGGTCGCTCATGCGCGTCATGCACATCAGCCTCGGCCTGCCGTTGATCTCGGCCGAGCAGGAGCCGCACTTGCCCGCCTTGCAGTTCCAGCGCACCGCGAGGTCGGGCGCTGCGCGCTCCTGGATCTGGTGCACCGCGTCGAGCACCACCATGCCCTCGCTGATGTCGGCGTCGTAGCGCTCGTATCGACCCGCGCCTTGCGCGCCGTCCTGGCGCCAGATCTTGAAAGTGACGGGAGGCATTCGGCGGACGTCTCCTCTCTCTATGCGTCTCTCATGCGGATGAGTGTCCACGTGGCGCGGAGCGGCCCCGCATCACTTGAGCTCCTCCACCAACGCCTTCAGCTCTTCGCTCATGGGCACCACCGGCACCTGGCGCACCTGCATCTCGCCGTCGGTGCCGCGCTGGACGATGATGTTGACCTTGCCGAAGGCAACCGACCTCTCGGGGAAGTCGTCGCGGAAGTGCGCTCCCCGGCTCTCCTTGCGCTCGATGCCGGCGCGCGCGATCGCCTCGGAGACGGTGAGCATGCTGTCGAGGTCGAGCGCGGTGTGCCAGCCCGGGTTGTAGTCGCGGTTGCCGGGGGCGAACGAGCGCCCGGCGCGTTGGCGTAGCGTGGCGATGCCCTCGAGCGCCTCGTGCATCTCAGACTCGACGCGCACGATGCCGACCTTGTCCTGCATCAGGCCCTGCAGGTCGTGCTGGATGGTGTACGGGTTCTCGCCCCCCTCTCGCTCGAACGGCTCGACCGCCGCCCGCAGCGCGACGTCGACCTGACGCTCGTCGACGGCTGCGCCGCCGCGCTCGCGCGCGAAGGCCGCTGCGTGCTCCCCGGCCCGCTTGCCGAATACCAGCAAGTCGGAAAGCGAGTTGCCCCCGAGCCGGTTCGCGCCGTGCAGGCCCGCCGCCACCTCGCCCGCGGCGAACAACCCCGGCACGGTCGACTGCTGGGTCTCGGCATCGACGCGCACGCCGCCCATCATGTAGTGCGTCGTCGGGCCGACCTCCATCGCCTCTTTGGTGATGTCGATGTCCGCGAGCTCCTTGAACTGGTGGTACATGCTCGGCAGCTTCTTCTTGATGTGCTCCGATGCGTTCGGGATCTTCTCCTTGATCCAGGAGATGTCGAGGAACACGCCGCCGTGCGGCGACCCCTTGCCCTGCTTGATCTGCGCCACGATGCAGCGAGCCACGTGGTCTCGGGTCAGGAGCTCGGGTGGCCGGCGGGCGTCGCGATCGCCGATGACGTAGCGCCAGCCTTCCTCGGCGTCGGCCGCAGTCTGGTCCTTGTAGAGCTCGGGGATGTCGTCGAACATGAACCGACGACCCTCGCTGTTGCGCAGCACGCCGCCCTCACCGCGCACCCCCTCGGTGACCAGGATGCCGCGCACGCTCGGTGGCCACACCATGCCGGTGGGGTGGAACTGCACGAACTCCATGTCGAGCAGCTCTGCGCCCGCCTCGTAGGCGAGCGCGTGGCCGTCGCCGCTGTACTCCCAGGAGTTCGACGTGATGCGGAAGGCGCGTCCGATGCCTCCGGTGGCGAGCACCACGGCGCCGGCGCGGAACAGCCGAAAGCGACCGCGCTCCCGCTCGTAGCCGAAAGCGCCCGCGATCCGCCCGCCGTCCATCAGCAGCCGCGTCAGCGTCGTCTCCATGAAGAAGTCGATGCCGCGGTGGATGCCATGGTCCTGCAGCGTGCGGATCATCTCGAGGCCGGTTCGGTCCCCGACGTGCGCCAGCCGCGGGTAGCGGTGGCCGCCGAAGTTGCGTTGCAGGATGCGACCGTCCGCAGTGCGGTCGAACAGGGCGCCCCAGGCCTCGAGCTCCTTGACCCGCTCGGGCGCCTCCTTGGCGTGGATCTCGGCCATGCGCGGATGGTTGAGGTACTGGCCGCCGCGCAGCGTGTCGGTGACGTGGACTCGCCAGTCGTCGCGCTCGTCGACGTTGCCGATCGCCGCCGCCACACCGCCCTCGGCCATCACCGTGTGCGCCTTGCCGAGCAGCGACTTGCTGACTACGGCCACCTTCGCGCCGGCGGCCGACGCCTCGATCGCGGCGCGCA
>DATLFI010000269.1:0-4046 GCA_035524895.1 Thermoanaerobaculia bacterium
GGAGGAACGTGCTACGCAGCACGTTCCGGAGGCTAGCGCCGCGCTCGGGCGACGACCGAGCGGCTGAATCGGTTCGGCGTCGGCCACCCCCGGACGCACAGCGACCAACCTTTCCGGGCGGGACTCCCTGCCCACCCCTGAGGTGGATGTGGAACCGCTGGCGGTCCCCTAAGCTCGCTACGTATGAAGCCATTCGTCACCGTCGACGGCAACGAGGCTGCTGCCCGCATCGCCCACCTGCTCTCGGAGGTGGTGGCGATCTACCCGATCACGCCGGCCTCGCCGATGGGCGAGCTCGCCGAGACCTGGTCGCACCAGGGGCGGCGCAACCTGTGGGGTCTGGTGCCCGAGGTGGTCGAGATGCAGAGCGAAGCGGGCGCCGCCGGGACGCTCCACGGCGCGCTGCAGGCGGGGGCGCTCGCCACCACCTTCACCGCGTCGCAGGGTCTGCTGCTGATGATCCCGGACATGTACCGGATCGCCGGAGAGCTGACGCCGGCGGTGATCCACGTGGCGGCGCGCACCGTCGCCACCCACGCGCTGTCGATCTTCTGCGATCACAGCGACGTGATGGCGGTGCGGGCGACCGGCTGGGCGATGCTCGCGTCGTCGTCGGTCCAGGAGGCACAGGACCTGGCCGTCGTCGCTCACGCGGCGACACTCGAGACCCGCGTGCCGTTCCTTCACTTCTTCGACGGGTTCCGCACCTCGCACGAAGTGTCGAAGATCGAGCTGCTCGAGGAGGACGAGGTGCGCTCGCTGGTGGCCGAGGAGGCCGTGCGCGCGCATCGGGAGCGGGCGCTCGATTCCGATCGTCCGGTGCTGCGCGGCAGCGCCCAGAACCCGGATGTCTTCTTCCAGGCGCGGGAGGCGGCGAACCCTTACTACCTGGCGGTGCCGGCTGCGGTGGAGCGCGCCATGGCGCGCTTCGCGGCGCTGACGGGCCGCCGCTACGGTCTCTGCGAGTACGCCGGAGCGCCGGACGCCGAGCGCGTGATCGTCGTCATCGGCTCCGCCGCGGGCGCCTGTGCCGAAGCGGTGGAGAGGCGGGTCGCAGCGGGCGAGAAGGTGGGGGTGGTGACGCTGCGCCTCTACCGGCCTTTTCCCGCGGCGCAGCTCGTCGCCTGTCTCCCGGCGACGACCCGCGCGATCGCGGTGCTCGACCGCACCAAGGAGCCCGGGTCGGTGGGGGAGCCGCTCTATCTCGACGTGATGGCGGCGCTCGCCGAGTCGTGGCCGGCTGGCGATCGGCCGGGCGATGCCCGAGCGGAGGAGGCCGGGCGCGAGGAGCCTCGCCAGCCACAGGTGTACGGCGGCCGCTATGGCCTGGCGTCGAAGGAATTCACGCCCGCCATGGCGGCGGAGGTGCTTGCCGAGATCGCCCGCACGCAGCCGAAGCGTCACTTCACGGTGGGGATCTTCGACGACGTGACGGCGCTGTCGCTCCGGCACGATCCCGACTCGATGCCTGAGCCCGAGGACGTGTTCCGGGCCGTCTTCTTCGGTCTCGGCAGCGACGGCACGGTGGGGGCGAGCAAGAACACGGTGAAAATCGTGGGCGAGGCCACCGACCTCTTCGCGCAGGGCTACTCCGTCTACGACTCGAAGAAGTCGGGCTCGATCACGGTGTCGCACGTTCGCTTCGCGCCGCGCCCGATCCGTTCCTCCTATCTCGTGCGGAGTGCGCAATTCGTATCCTGTCACCAGTTTCGTCTGCTCGAGCGGATCGACGTGCTGGGCGTCGCCGCGCCGGGCGCGACGGTGCTGCTGAACAGCGCTTACCCGGCGGCGGAGGTGTGGGAGCGGCTCCCGATGGAAGCGCAGCGCCAGATCCATACCAAGGGGCTCCGGCTCTTCGTCGTCGATGGATCACGGGTGGCGCGGGAAGCGGGGCTCGGGCCACGCATCAATACGGTGATGCAGACCTGCTTCTTCGCGCTGACCGACCTCCTGCCGCTCGACCAGGCGCTGGCGCGCGTCGAGGCGTCGGTGCGCAAGAGCTACGGGCGGCGCGGCGGGGAGGTGCTGGCGCGCAACTTGGCCGCGGTCTCCAGCGCCCTCGGGTCGCTCGCCGAGGTGGCGGTGCCCGCCACCCTCTCCGGTGACGGTCGACGCCTCCCGCCGTTTGGCGCGGAGGCGTCCGACTTCGTCCAGCGGGTGACGGCGAGGATGCTCGCCGGCGAAGGCGACCTCCTACCGGTGAGCGCGCTCCCGGTCGACGGCACGTTCCCGCTCGGCACCTCCCGCTTCGAGCGGCGCTCGATCGCCGACGAGATTCCGATCTGGGATCCGGAGATCTGCGTCGCCTGCGGGCTCTGCGCGCTGGTCTGTCCGCATGCGGCGATCCGTTCCAAGGCCTTCCCCGAGGCTGCACTCGAAGGCGCTCCGGATGGGTTCGCCTCCCGGCCGTGGGCGGGTCGCGACCTGCGCGTCGGGGACGACGCCTGGCGGCTGGTGATCCAGGTCTTCCCCGACGACTGCACCGGGTGTGGCGTCTGTGTCGAGGTCTGTCCGGCGAAGAGCAAGGAGGTGGCGGGGCACAAGTCTCTCGACCTGCTGCCCAAGGAGCCGCACCTCGAGCGTGAGCGCTCGAACGAGGCGTTCTACCGCAGTCTCCCCGAGGTCGACCGCTCGGCGGTCAGGACCGGGACGGTCCAGGGATCGCAGCTCCTCGAGCCGCTGTTCGAGGCCTCGGGCGCGTGCGCCGGCTGCGGCGAGACGCCCTACCTCAAGCTGCTGTCGCAGCTCTTCGGCGACCGCATCCTGGTGGCGAACGCGACCGGATGCTCCTCGATCTTCGGTGGCAACCTGCCGACCACGCCCTGGTCGACCAACGCCGAGGGTCGCGGCCCGGCCTGGGCGAACTCGCTGTTCGAGGACAACGCGGAGTTCGGGCTGGGCATGCGGCTCGCGCTCGATCAGCGAGCGGCGCAGGCGCGCCACGCGCTGTGCGCGCTGCGGTCCGAGGTGGGCGAGGAGCTGGCCGACGCGCTCCTCGCAGCGCCGCAGCACGGCGAAGCGGCGATCGCGGCGCAGCGCGAGCGCGTGGCGGAGCTCGAGCGCCGCTGCGCGGCGGTGGATACCCGCGAGGCGAGGACGCTCGGCGACATGGCCGGCTCGCTGGTGCGCCGCTCGGTGTGGATCGTGGGGGGCGACGGCTGGGCCTACGACATCGGCTTCGGCGGCGTCGACCACGTGCTCGCCTCCGGGCGCGACGTCAACCTCCTGGTGCTCGACACCGAGGTCTACTCGAACACCGGCGGTCAGTCGTCGAAGTCGACGCCACGCGGGGCGGTCGCGAAATTCGCCGCGTCGGGCAAGCCCGGGCGCAAGAAGGACCTGGGGATGATCGCGATGGCGTACGGCAACGTCTACGTCGCTCAGGTGGCGCTCGGCGGCAACCCGCTGCAGACCATTCGCGCGCTCGAGGAGGCGGAGTCGTATCCGGGCCCGTCGCTGGTCATCGCCTACAGCCACTGCATCGCGCACGGCATCGACATGTCGAAGTCGATGCGTCATCAGCGCGACGCGGTGACCTGCGGGTACTGGCCGCTCTATCGCTACGACCCCACGGTCTCGGGAGCGGCGGCCCATCCGTTCCACCTCGACAGCCATCGACCGAAGGGCCGCTTCCAGGACTTCGCGATGCAGGAGACGCGCTTCACCCAGCTCGGCCGGGCCAACCCCGACGGGGCGAGGCACCTGCTGGAGCTGGCCCAAGACGACATCGACGAACGCTGGCACCTGTACGAGCAGATGCAGGCGGTCGAGCGCTCGGATCCGGATCTGGCCGAGCAGGCGACGCCCTGCGCGGTCGAGCCCTGCACCGTCGAGCCCTGAGCAGTCGGGCCCTGCGCCGTCGAGCCGTCGAGCCCCGAGCAGTCGGGTCTGAGCGGCTTCGCCCTGAGCGTCGAGGACGGTCCCTGGCGGTGCCGTCGCCTACCTCGCGAGCCGGCCGAATGAGACCAGATTCGGAATGGATCTTGCACGCTCGTCTTGCTGACCAAGGGGGTTCGGAGGCTCGAAGGAGAGGCCCATGACGCGAT
>DATLFI010000270.1:0-2739 GCA_035524895.1 Thermoanaerobaculia bacterium
CCTTCGCGGGCTCGACACACTTGATGAAGAACGACGATCGCGGCGCACCGTCGATGTACACGCGCTGGAACCGCGCTCCGGTCGAAGTATCGACGCCCGATGCGTCCTCGACCGTCAGCGATCGCACCGGCAGACCGGTCACGCGGGTGATCTCGGCCGGTTCGAGCATCGCATCAAGGCTCGGGAAGGGTTCGTATCTCGGCACCGCTGCTCCCGCAGACTGCGTGTTGCAGAGGATAGCTACCCCGACCCGTCCAACTCGCCGCCCGGTCGCACCGAGGCCATCTAAGGCGTCGTCTACGGGCAACCAGTCACGATCCCAGTCCTACTGCTGTTGTGGCCGGCTACTACGGGCGCGCGCCTGGACGATCCGCGTCCGGTCGTCACTCGCGCTGCTTCGGGGGGCAGCAACGCGCGTGCAGCCACGGGCCAGTGCAGCATCAGTGTTCGATAGGTGTGTTGCCAACCGCTCACGGGTAGCCGCCCACCGGTCGAGCTCGGCGATGGCAGCTTCCGACGGCGAGCCAGGCGCCGCGGAGTGGGTCACGAGTGCAAGGCCGGGATCGGGGGGAAGCTCGTGCACCTCGTACCCGAGCGTCAGCTCGCCCCTTGAGGGGATGGCGCATCCGCTTGGTCCCTGCGCGAGTGGACGGCGACTTTGAGCGCTTGTTCGTCAAGGTGCGCATTAAAATCGACGCTGCCGTTACCTCAAGTTTCAGCCCCAGCGCGCGGGTCACGGTGTCCTTCCTATTGCCAACCTCGCTCGAACCTCCCTAGCGCCCCGTCACGATCGCCCGGGCCGGAGGGGGTGGCGTCGCACCGCCAGTGTCGTCTCAGCCAGCTTCGTACCCCGCGTCGCGCTGGCGCTCTTCCTCGGCTTCGTCTTGGGCGTTTTCACGTGACGGTCCCGCCCCGATCCGAGTGAGATGTTCCAGATCGCCGAGCCGTTCAAGCGTCGCGACCCCGCGATCGACGAGCGCAGGATCCTCGATGAGCCTGCCGAGCTCAACTTGCACGCGGGCAACCCGCGGCGACGCCGACAGCCGCTCAAAGATCTCGAGCGCCTCACTCAGTTGATCCGGATCGGAGGTGGAGACGCCCAAGGCTCGGCGCGCCTCCGCCTCGAGTACGGGCAGTCCGATACGCTGCGAGTCCACGACCATGTCCTTCAGGAGCGCCTCCGGCACTGTCGCCCGCCGATCGGTCACCAGACTGAGAACGTGCTCGACGTGGTACGCCCGCTCAGACGGGTAGCGATGGGGGTTCTCGAGCATCCCGTGCACGAGACGCTCGACGTCGAGGGTCGCGATCGCGAGCAGCGCGGAGGTCGGGTGCGTGACGTCGTACGCCCGAACGATCTCCTCGAAGGCATCACGGCAGACTGACGCGAGCTGCTCGTCACGCCGTGCCCGGGCAACGGCCAGCGCCGAGTAGAACCCCTGGAGGATGAATGCGCCCGACGGCCGGTCAGCGTCCACCCACCGCGCGTGCTCGCGCGGCGCCCACACGGATACCTCGTCCCACCGACCGATGAGGGCGAGGGCATAGATGCCCCACGCGCCGCTGCCGAGCGAGAATGGGTGGCGCCGGATCGTCTCGGTCGCATCGAGCGCCTCGCCGGCCAGGTCGACAGCCTCGTCCAACCTGCCGAGGAGGGCCAGGAGCCACAGGCTGCTGTAGTACGCATCGCTGCGCTCGGTAGGGTTCAAGCCGGACAGCGCCAGGCGCCGCCTCTGGAGGACGGCCGCCTCATCGGGCCGCTCGGCCTGCACGACCGCGGCGAGCGCGTCGAGCGAGGCGCTGGTGAGCCCGTCGTCCGCCAGCCGCTCCGCGGTCTCCAGAGCGCGCCGCGCGCTCGCCTCCGCGGCTGCGTTCTCCCCCGGCCGCGGTTCGAGGCCGAGGTTCCTCACCCAGTAACTGAGGAAACCCTCGGCCGCCTCAAAGGTCGCCCTGGCACGCTGATCGCTTGCAGCGGGCAGGAGGGCACGCGCCTCATCGCGCAGCCGGTCGAGCTCGTCGCGGCTCGGCTGGCGTGCGACGCTCGCGAACCAGCGTCCGTATACCTGGAGCGCCATGGCGAGATTTCGCAGCTGGAAATCTGCGTCCCGCCCCTGCTCGCGTCCGAGCCGAACCGCCGTCACATACTCCTCGGCGGCTCGATCGCCCACCGCCAATGCATCGGCGAGCGCGGCGTGCAGCTCCGGCTGCTGGTCCGGGCGAGCGAGCTCGATGGCGCTCGACAGGTGCTGAGATGCCTCGGGCAATGCCGCCGCGGCGGCGGCGGCCTCGGCGGCGCGTGACAACCACGCGACGGCGGCGGAGTCGATCTCGGCATCACGCTCCGATGTGGCGCGAAAGAAGGTGGCGGCCTCCCGGTAGTGAAGCGCGACCAATTCGGCCAGCTCGGACTCGCGGCCACCGGCCTGCCCGGCCAGCCAGTCAGCGGCGCGCCGGTGAAGCCGGGCTCGCTCCACCCGCGGCAGCGTTGCGTAGGCGACTTCGCGGACCAGGATGTGGCGGAACGTATAGGTCTCGCCGCGCGTGAAGTCGATCAGGTCACGCTCCAGCAGCGCGTTTGCGAGCGCCCGGAAGTCAGCAGACAGGTCCGGCTCGACCGCGACGATCCCCTCTCCCCGAAAGGAGCGTCCGAAGACCGAGCCGACCTGGAGCAGCCGCCGGGATGCGGCGTCAAGCAGGTCGAGGCGGGCGAGGACGATGCCCTGCACGGTGTCGGGCATC
>DATLFI010000271.1:0-23085 GCA_035524895.1 Thermoanaerobaculia bacterium
GTGGGGCGCGGGGGTTTCGAGACCCCGACTGCGTTGGGCCTCCTGCACGATGTCACCGCATCGCGTTCGTCGGCCACGCCTTGCCAGCGGCCGCAGATCCCCGCGCGCAGCCTCACGCGGGTTTCACCACGGGCTGCTAGAGGCAGCTGCCCGGGAGATTGGCGCCTCCCGCCGTACGCGGCGAGGCGTGGAGCGGAGGGTCGGTAGCCGACCCTTGGGCCGCCGGCGACACTGTTAGGCTGCGTCGACTCCTGGCTCCCTCTCCCTCGATGATCGCCCTGCTCGGCATGCTCGTGATCTTGGGGATCGCCTGGGCGATCTCCGTCGATCGGCGGCGCATTCCCTGGCGCATCGTGCTCATCGGCACGGCGCTGCAGCTCGTCTTCGCGGTGCTGATCCTGAAGACGCCCTGGGGGCGCGCGTTCTTCACCGCCTCCAGCGACGTGGCCACGGCGTTCCTGGACTTCGCCGATGCCGGCTCGCGCTTCATCTTTGGCGAGAACTTCACCGA
Organism: Thermoanaerobaculia bacterium; assembly: GCA_035524895.1. Classification (GTDB taxonomy): domain Bacteria; phylum Acidobacteriota; class Thermoanaerobaculia; order Multivoradales; family Multivoraceae; genus DATLFI01. The sequence goes on from DATLFI010000271.1 coordinate 512, forward strand.
GCACTACTTCGCCTTCAAGGTGCTGCCGACCATCATCTTCTTCTCGAGCTTCATCGCGCTGCTGTACTACTGGGGCGTGCTGCAGCTCGTGGTCAAGGCGTTCGCGAAGGTGATGATGAAGCTGCTGGGCACATCCGGCGCAGAGTCCCTGTCGGCGTCCGCGAACATCTTCGTCGGCCAGACCGAGGCGCCGCTCCTCATCCGGCCTTACGTCGCCATGATGACCCGCTCCGAGCTGATGGCGGTGATGACGGGCGGCTTCGCGACCATCGCCGGCGGCGTGCTCGCGGCGTACGTCGGCATGGGTGTGCCGGCGGGGCATCTGATCGCGGCCAGCGTGATGTCGGCGCCCGCGGCCCTGGTGATGGCGAAGATCGTGGTGCCCGAGCGGGAGGAGAGCAAGACCGCGGGCGAGGTCAAGATGGCGATCGACCTGCCGTACGTCAACGCCATCGATGCGGCGGCCCAGGGGGCCGCCGATGGGCTCAAGCTGGCGCTCAACGTCGGCGCGATGCTGCTCGCCTTCCTCGGCCTGATCGCGGTCTTCAACGCGGTCCTCGGGCCTCTCGGCGGGCTCTTCGGCTTCCCCGAGCTGAACCTGGAGTGGATTCTCGGGATGGTGTTCCGCCCTCTCGCCTGGCTGATGGGCGTGCCGTGGGCGGAAGCCAACGTCGTGGGCAGCTTGCTCGGCATCAAGACGGTGGCGAACGAGTTCGTCGCCTATGCGCGGATGCAGGAGCTGGTGGAGGAGGGCGCGCTCTCCGAGCAGGCGCAGGTCATCGCCACGTACGCGCTGTGCGGCTTCGCGAACTTCTCTTCGATCGCGATCCAGATCGGCGGCATCGGCAGCATCGCACCCGAGCGCAAGGCCGACCTCGCGCGTCTGGGGATGCGCGCGATGATCGCGGGGACGCTCGCCTGTTTCCAGACCGCGACCATCGCGGGGCTGCTGACCTGAGGTCGCTCAGGTGACGACCGAAGCAACAACTTCCCCCGCCGTCACCTACCGCGCCCTAGTCGAGCAGGTCGAGCAGGTCGCCCGCACCATCGAGATCGCCGAGGTCGCCGAGGACGACGCGCCCACGGTGCAGAAGCTCGTCGCCTCGGTCACCCGAGCCCTCGGACACGTGCTCGGCCTCTCCGGCGGGCGCATCTACATTCGCCAAAGCCCGCACTACCGTCTGTGGACGACCTTCGGCTCCGCGCGCGCCGCCGCGCGCGGGATTCGCGTGCCCGAGTCGTACCCGCCGATCGGTCAGGTCCTGCGACTGGGTGCGGTGTTCATGGAGGCGGAACATCCCGATCTCGACCGCGATCTGGAAGCTCAGCTCGGCGCCGGTGCCTTCGCGGTGATCGAGGTCGGCGACGGCGAGTACCTGGTCGCCTTCGACGTCACCGACGAGAGCACGGCGGATCAAGCGCTGTTCGCGCTCAGCCTGTTGCGCAATGCCATCAACCAGCGCATTCGACGCGAGAGGATCGAAGAGGTGCTGCGCGAAGCGCGTCGGATCCAGGGGTCGCTGTTCCCGGCGCAGAGCCCGCCGTTCGGCCGCTTCGAGATCGCGGGGCGCAGCGTGCCGCTCGAAACCGTGGGCGGCGATTTCTTCGACTACATCCCGGTCAGCGACAAGATCCTCGGCCTCGCCATCGCCGACGTCTCGGGTCACGGCCTGCCGGCGGCGCTGCAGGTTCGCGACGTCTACATCGGCCTGCGCATGGGCATGGCGCGGGACTTCAAGATGGTGCGCACGGTGGAGCGGCTCAACCAGATCATCCACCAGAGCGCGGTCTCGCCGCGCTTCGTGTCGATGTTCTATGGCGAGCTGGAGACCGACGGCTCGTTCCTCTACGTCAACGCCGGGCACCCGCCGCCGTTCCACCTGGCGGTCGACGACACCGTGCGAGACCTCGAAGAGGGCGGTCCCCTGCTCGGACCGCTGCCGCGCGCCACGTACCACCGCGGCTACGTGCGGCTGGTGCCGGGCGACGTGCTGGTGTTCCATACCGACGGCATCACCGACGCGGTGCGCGGCGGCGGGCGCGGCTTCGAGGGAGAGCCCTATGGCCGGGAACGACTGGTCGCGGCCACTCGGCGCCACCGGCACCTCGGCGCAGCCGAGCTGCTGCGAGCGCTCTTCGAAGATCTCGAGGAGTTCGGAGGCCGCGAGGCGAACGACGACCGGACGCTGGTGGTGGTGAAGCTGGCGGAGGGGTAGCGCAGTCGGCGCTCTACCGTCCCGGCTCTTTCTCCCCGACACCGACGTACCCCGCCGCTACCAGGCGGTGGAACAGGATCAGGCCCTCCAGCCGGTCGAGCGGGCTGACCTTGAGCAGGCCTTCCACCGTAGTGCGACCGTCGATGCGGGAGAGGATGAAGCCCTCCTCGGGACTGAGGGGCAGGCTGGTCAGGTCTTCGAGCGGCGTCAGCAAGATGGGTATGTAGCGTTGCTTGACGCCGTCGGCCTCTAGGAGCTCGCGGATCTCCGCCTCGGTGCGCGCGATCGCCTCCTTGAGAGGTCTGGAGTCGGGGTCGAGGCTTCGCGCGGCGCGCAGGTGACGCACGGCCTCGCGAAACTCGCGCTCCGCGACGAGGTCGGTGGCGCGCTGGAGCATGCCGTCCGTGGTGAGCTCCAGGCTCGTCGGAACCGGAGCAGCGATCGCCGACTCCGCGACGTCGGCCTGTGGAGCCAGTCTGGGACGCACGGCCTTGATCCGGCCGGCCTCGAAGAAGGGCAGCAGCACGCGGCAGACCTGGAACTCGCTCGAGTGGGTCTCGACGCAAATCTCTTGGAGGGTGCTCTGGTCGTCGACCAGCTCGACGATCCGGCGAGCGGCCGCGTCCAGGTCGGAGCTCTCGAGCGTGCCGAAATGGACCAACACGCACCGGTTGTCCGGGATCAGCTTGCGGATCCTCACCCAGTCGTCGACTCGCTTGAGGCCGTTGAGGATCACGTGGGTGACGTCGAGAGCGAGAGGAATCAGGCCGCGGGCGATGCGCTCCTCGTCTACGAAGCGAAACTCGCCCTCACGCCAGCAGAAGATGTCGTAGATGCTCTCGCCCGTCTGATGCATCAGCAGCCCTCTCAGGTCGTCTTCGCCGAGAGCGCCGATCGACACCAGGATCTTGCCCAGCAGGACCCCGGTCTCCTCTTGGAGCTCCATCGCCTTGGTCAGCTCCAGCTCGTTGATGAAGCCGCGGCTGACCAAGAAGTGGCCGAGCTGCTCCGTGGGGTTGGTGGAGGACGAGGCGACGATCCGGCCCGATTCGAAGAAGACTTTCTTCTGAACCTTGCCGTTGTCGACGATGAGCGTGCCGGTCTTCTTGCCGTGCGAGAGCCACTGCATGAGCTCGGCGAGCTCCATGGTCTTGAGGTTGCCGGATACGCTCATCGACGGCTGTCTATCACAGCATTAACGACCGGTTTTTGCTCCGCCTTGGAGGGCCGCGGACCCTCGACGTGAGCTTCGAAACGTGGGTTCTGGTCGGAGTACCGCGGGCCGTCGTCAGCGATCGCGACGTGCCCGGGTCGTGCCCCGCTGGCCTTGGTAGTGCGAGGAGGAGCCCGGCTCGCCGTAAGCGATCGAGGGGGGCGCTTCCATGGCGACGAAGATGAGCTGAGCGATCCGGCGGCCGGCCTCGAGCACGAAGGGCACGGGTCCGAGGTTCTGGAGCTCGAGGGTGATGTTCCCTTCGAACCCCGGATCGCACCAGCCGGCAAGGGAGTGGTTGATCCACAGACGCCCGAGCGTCGACTTGAGCTTCAGGTCGCAGGCGACGTCACGGGGGATGCGCACGTACTCGAGCGTGCTAGCCAGCACGACCTCCCCGGGAAACAGTTTGATCTGCGGCGCCGTGAGCTCCTCCGGATCGCGAGTGGGACAGATCCAGTGCGTCGACACCCGCACGTCGTAGCTGGCCGCGTTGACCTGCTCCGGCGCGAAGGGCTCGACGCCTCCGGCCTCGGCCCAGGCTTTGATCCACGAATCGGGCTTGATCACCGGCGGCCCCTCCCGTCGTATCGCGGCCGGGGTGGGGCGCGGCGTGGCAGCGTTGGTGCGGCGTACCGGAGAGGCGGAGAGCAGCCCGTTCGCACGATGCGCCTCACCGCTGCGGCTACCGGAACACCACCGGCGTGCCGGTGTCGTCGCGATGGATGGTGTCGACGAAGCGAATGATCCGTCGCGACAACGACATGAAGAGCGTGGACGTTCGGCTGCCTCCGCCGAAGAAGCGCACGCCGCGCAACAGCTCGCCGCTCGTCACGCCGGTCGCGCTGAACAGGATCTGCTCGCCGGGAGCGAGGTCCTCGGTGGAGTAGATCTGCCCGGTGTCAGCGATGCCGAGATGGGCGAGGCGGGCCTTTTGGTCCTCGCCGATCGGCGTCAGCCGGGCCTGGATCTCACCTCCCAGGCAGCGCATGGCGGCGGCTACGAGGACACCCTCCGGCGCGCCGCCGATGCCTATGGCGGCGTGCACGCCGGTGCCCCGCACCGCCGCGGCGATTCCCGCGGAGAGGTCGCAGTCGCCGATCAGGCGGATGCGCGCACCGGCGGTGCGGATGTCGGCGATGAGCTGCTGGTGGCGTTCGCGGTCCAGTACCACGACGGTGAGCTCCTCGACGTCGCGCTCGAAGGCGCGGGCGATGTTGCGCAGGTTCTCGGCCACGGGTGCGTCGATGTGGACCGTGCCGCGCGCCGTCGGTCCGACCACGATCTTCTCCATATAGATGTCGGGTGCGTGGAGCAGTCCGCCGGCCTCGGCCGCTGCGAGCACCGCGATCGCGTCGGGGGCGCCCGTCGCACAGGAATTGGTGCCTTCGAGCGGATCGACGGCGATGTCGACCCGCGGTACGCCTTCGTGCCCCTGCCCCTTGAGCGCACCCAGCTCTTCGCCGATGTAGAGCATGGGCGCGTGGTCACGCTCCCCTTCGCCGATCACGATCCGGCCCCATACCTCGAGCTGGTCCAACTCGCGTCGCATGGACTCCACCGCTACCTGATCGGAGCGGTGCCGGTCGCCAAATCCCATGGTGTGGGCGGCCGCGATCGCGGCGCATTCGGTGACTCGGATGAAGTCCTGTTCGAGGAGCTGGTCGATCGACATCGAATGAGTCCTTCCTGCACCCTTCGGCGGTCGCCGTGGGATCGGACGCGCTGAGGCGGACCGCGCCGCCGACGCCGGCGGCCGGCAGGTCAGGGGAACGGATCGGGGGGTCAGTCGTGGGCGCTGGCCCCCTCGTCCAGCGATGCGAGGGGCTCGGACTCTCCCGCGGCGGAGCCAACCAAGTACCAGGTCATCGTAACACCAGCCGTTCTCCGCGGCCGCCGTCGGCGCGACGCGCGCGGCGGAGTCTGGCTACCATTTCCGGCGTGGATCAGGTCCGCCTCCTGGCGCCCTTGACGGTTGCCGTGCTCACCGCGCTCGCGTTCGACCGCGCGATCGCACGTCGTGGGCTGCAGCCGCCCGGGCTTGCCGTGGGCGGCGTCACCGGTTGGCGCGCCCGGCGCTTCGCCGCCACCTGGGTGTTGTCGTTTGCCTTCTACCTGGTGGTTTACCTGCCGCTCGCCACCTTCGGTAGAGAGGTCGAGCTGGATCCGGCACGGCTGTCGAGCTGGCAGCTGTTCTTGGGTCATGGAGTGCTCCTTGGCACCCTGGTGGTTTGGTGTGCCGCGGGGTTCGCGGGCGTCCCGCAGGTGCCTGCCCGGCGTCAAGCGGCGGTCTGGGTGCGTCAGATCGGCTTGGTCGCTTCGCGGCCTGGGGTGGAGATCATGATCGGTCTCGGCACGGGCGTGGTTGCCTGGGCGGTGGTGCTCGGCACGATGCTGCTGCTGACGGCGGTACTCGCGGTGCTGGGAGCCTCCGAGCTCTTGCCGCAGCGGATGCCGGCGATGGTGGCGGCGCTCGGGGCTCTGCCGGTCTGGCTGAGGCTCGCGATCAGCCTCTCGGCGGGCGTGGCCGAAGAGGTCTTCTTTCGAGGCTTCCTGCAGCCGCGAGCCGGCGTGCTCGCTTCGACTGCGCTCTTCGTGGCAGCGCACCTGGGGTACCAGCAGCCATGGATGCTCGTCGGGGTGACTCTGCTGTCGCTGTTCTTCGCCGCGCTGGCGAGGTGGCGTCAGTCCGTGTGGGCGGCCGTGACGGCACATGCCGTCTTCGACGCGATCCAGCTGCTGTGGCTCGTGCCCCTGGCCCTCGATGCTTCCGGCACCCCGGGCAGCCCGTGGTGAGACCGGGTGGAGCTGCGCGCGGGGCAGGCTGAACCCAAGCGTCGCGAGGGACATTGACGCCGTTCGCAAGGCTCGGTCTCTGCTATGCTTCCTCGGTCTTGGCCATGGCCAACCGGCACTCTGAGGTCTTGCTGTCGATCGGCAGCGAGTTCGAGAATATCGAGCTGATCCAGGCCGTGCTCGACGAGTCCTTGCAACGCTTGGCATTCGACGAGGACGCGCGGTACTGGATCGGCATCGCCGTGCGTGAGGCTGTGGCCAATGCGATCAAGCACGGCAACCGCCAGGATCCCGAGAAGCAGGTCGAGGTCGAGCTCTTCGTCGAGTCAGACGAGGTCGTCATTCGGGTCTGTGACGAGGGCCAGGGATTCGACCCCGACTGCGTCGCGAACCCTCTGGACCCAGAAAACCTGCTCAAGCCCGACGGTCGCGGCATTTTCTACATGAATCGCTTCATGGACGCCATCGAGTACGACTTCGGAGCACAAGGCGGGACCGTCGTGACCCTGCGCAAGCGCCTCGGCGCGTCCAGCGTAGACTCCCGGCGCGGAGAGGAGGAAAGAGGATGAAGGTGACGGTGCGAGAGCGGGAAGGGGTGACGCTGTTGGACCTCGAGGGCAAGATAACCATCGGGGTCGGAGACGTGGCGATGCGGGAGGCGGTGCACTCCGCGCTCGATCGCGGATCTCGCAACCTGCTGATCAACATGGCCAAGGTGTCGACCATCGATTCCTCCGGCATCGGAGAGTTGGTGGCCGCCTACACCACGGTCTCGAACCGCGGCGGCCGGCTGAGGCTGTTCGGCATTCCACCCAAGGTCAACGACATTCTGCAAATCACGCAGCTCATCACCGTCCTCGACATCCTGGAGGACGAGGAGGAGGGCATCGCCTCGTTCCGCTCCGGAAGCGCCTGAGTCTCCACGGCGCCTTACTGCGCGCATCGCGGGCTGGCTCGGCCTGGCTGGTCTGTGCCTGACGGGGCTGGCTCTCGGCGCTGGGGCGGCCCAGTCTCCGGGCGACCGGGATGCTCGAGAGCGTGATCTCGCGCAGCTTCGCCAGCGCGTCACCGAGCTCGAGCGCGCACTCGACCGGGTGGCGACGCAGGCCGGCGACCTGATCGGAAGGCACGCGGAGAACCGGGCGCGGAGCCGGCTGCAGGTCGCTCGCCTGCAAGAGGCCGAGGCGGCGCTGCGGGAGTCCGTCGCGATCCGGGACGCTTCCCTGGCGCGCGTCGCCGAGCTCGAGGGTGCACTGGCCGAGAGGCTGGCCCTGCTGCGCCGGCGCCTTCTCTCGATGGACCGCTTCGCCGGCCAGGGTTACCTACGCCTCTTCCTCGACGTCGATCGTACGGCGAACCTGCTCGACGCCATCCGTCAGCTGCGCTTTCTTGCGCGGCGTGACGCGCACGCGGTAGCGGGCTATCGGGAGGCTCGTGCCGTCCTCGAGGCAGAGCAGGGCGAGTTGCGCGCGCGGGTGGCGGAGGCCGAGCGCTGGGTAGCGGCGGAGCTCGAGCGACGGCAGGAGCTCGAGCGCCTGGTCGCAGAGCAGAAGCGCCTGCTCGCGGGGCTCGAAGAGCGGCGGACGCGCCTCGCGCGCAGCGCCGGCGAGCTCGGCCAGCGGGAACAGCGGCTATCGAGGCTGGTCGAGCTGCTGCACGATGAAAGCGCCGCCGGCCTCGAGGGCGTACCGGTGGACGAGTTCCAGGGCGCCTTGGATTGGCCGGCACTCGGCGCCGTGACAACCGAGTTCGGGCCGCGGACGGACCCGGTCTACGGCACCACGCTGCCGCACAACGGCGTCGAGATGGCGACGCGCCGGGAGGCGCCTGTGGCGACCGTGTATCCGGGGCGGGTGTTGTTCGCCGCACCCTTCCAGGATCTGGGCTTCACCGTAGTGGTGGAGCACCCTGGCCGAGTGCTCACCCTCTACGCGGGGCTGGCGCGGCTCGAGGTCGAGGAGGGCGATGTGCTAGCGTTTCGATCGGTTGTCGGTAGAGCTTCCGAGCGGCTCTACTTCGAGGTCCGCAGGGAAAAGCGAGCGGAAGATCCTCGCGCTTGGCTGCGTTGAAGGAGTGCGACTCGGAAGCGCGAGCCGCAAGCCGCGAGAAGCGGTGCCTTCGTCTGCACCCCGAGGACTCCCGACGAGCTCGCCGGTCGACCCGCGGCCGATTCCAGAGCCGGATCCCAGAGCAACAGAGAGGTTCCATTCCGTGACCCGAGCGAGCTCCAGCCGCATAGCCTTCCTCGCACTTTCGGCGCTCCTGGTCGTGCCGCTGGTCGGTAGCGGGCTCGCCCGCGCCGGTTCCTCCGGACAGGAGGACGACTTCTACAAGCACCTGTCGGTGTTCACCGAGGTGTTGCGGCTGGTGCGGACCGTGTACGTGGAGCCGACCGATATCGACATGCTAATGGCGGGCGCCCTCGACGGGACCACCGACGCGCTCGATCCGTTCTCGCTCTACGTGCCGGCCGAGCATGCCACCGGGTACCAGCGCGTCGCGGCAGTGGGTCGCAATCGGAGTGGGCTGTTGGTCCTCAAGGAGCGCGGCGTTGCCTACCTTGCGGCCGTGGACGAGCAGAGCCCCGGCGCCTCGGCGGGTGTGCGGCGCGGTGACATCCTGGCCAAGATCGGTCCCGCGGCGCAGGAGCGTGCGTCGTCCCGAGACCTGCCGCTGTGGCGGATTCGGCAGCTGCTGGCCGGCGAGCCGGGACAGAAGCTCGAGCTCGAAGTGGTGCGGCAGGGAGAAGCCCTGACGGTCGAGCTCACGCTCGGCTCCTACTCTCCGCCAGAGCCGCGGCTGCGCGAGGTGAGCGGCGTCTCCGTGCTGCGGCTCGCCAGTTTCGCGCCCCAGGCCTTGCGGTCGCTCGACGAGATCCTGGCACGGGCGAAGGCCGCGAACCTGCCGTTGCTCGTCGACCTTCGCGGCGTGGCGGGCGACGACCCCGAACAGGGATTCGAAGCCGCGAAGAGTCTCACGAGCGGTGAGCTCGGAAAGCTGCTCGACCGCAAAGGGGTGGTGGTGCAGGCCTTCCGCGCCGACCGGGAGCCTTTGTGGACGGCCCCGGCGCTGGGGGTGCTGGTCGATCGCGGCTCCCAGGGTGCCGCGGAGGTCTTCGCCGCGGTGCTGCGGCAGCGAGTCGGGGCGGTGGTCCTGGGCGAGGACAGCTTTGGTCATGCGGGGCGCACGACGCGGGTCAACCTCTCATCGGGCGCCTTCCTCGAGCTGACCGATGCGTTCTACTCCGGTCCCGACGGCGTGCGGATCACCGAGAGCTTGGAGCCGGATCTCGCGGTCAGCGGCATCCGCTTCGCCACCGGCGACGACGCCGAAGAGGTGCTGGAGCGCGCCGTCGTTATGTTCGTGGAGCGCCAGCAGTCGGAGCGAGCCGCGGCTTGATGGCGCCTGCGCCGGCAGAGACCGTTGGGATCGCCGGCGTGATGCTCTTGCATGACGGGTAGGCGTGGACGCGCCGGGTCGCGGGTCCGTCGCGCGCGCGGGCGGCCGCGTCGCCGAACGCCGGCTGGGGTTGGGCTGCTGACCGCGGGGCTCGCGATCGCCCTGGTCGTCCTCGGCTTGCTGGCCGTAGTTGCTTCGAGGCGCGGGCCGTCGACACCCGCGGTTGGCGCCGAGACTGCGACGGCTGCAGGTGCCGGCGGACCCTCCGACCTCGGGGCCGCCGGCGATGAGACCCGCGTGCCCGCGGGCGACCTGGCGCTGGCCAACCCGCATGCGGTGGACCTTCCAGGGGCGCCCGCGCCCCCAGCGAACCGTCCCGTGTTCGTCGCACTCGTGATCGACGACCTCGGCCGGCGCGTCGAGGACGTCGACGAGCTGCGCGCCCTCGGCGTCGAGCTCAGCTATGCGGTGCTTCCCTTCGAGGCACGCACCGCGGAGGTCGTGGCTCGACTCCACGAAGCCGGCGCCGAGATCCTGGTGCACCTGCCGATGGAACCGGACGGTCTCGCCGATCCCGGCCCCGGGGCGCTGCTTCGCGGCATGGACGAGGCCGAGCTCGCCCGCAGGACCGCCGAGGCTCTGGATGCCGTGCAGGGGGCGGTCGGCGTCAACAATCACATGGGCTCGGCGCTCTCGGCCGACGATCGCGCGATGTCGGTGATCCTGGAGAGAGTCCACGAGCGGGAGCTGTTCTATCTGGACTCGCGCACCAGCGCCGGCAGCGTGGGCTTCGACCAGGCGCGCCGCGCAGGCATGCCTGCCGCGCGGCGGGACGTCTTCCTCGACGGGGTCCTGGATCCTGCTGCGATCCGGGAGCAGTTCCGGCGCCTCCTCCAGGTTGCGCTCGAAGAGGGGGCCGCGATCGCTATCGGGCACCCTCACCCTGAGACTCTGGAGGTGCTGCGGGAGGAGGTGCCCAAGGCGGCCGCGCTGGGCTACCGGTTCGTGCCGGTGAGCTACGTGCTCGAGCGTACAGGCGGCGATTGATCCCTCTCGCTCCGTTTCGCCTCCTCCCAGAGCTCTTCCATGCGCTGGCGCAGCGCCTCCGGAGGTGCGCCCGCTGCGTGGGCGCCGGCGATGCCGCGCTCGACGTGGGCGAACCTGCGACGGAACTTGAGGTTGGCGCGCGCGAGGGCCCGCTCCGGATCGATTCGCAACCGACGCGCTAGGTTCGACGCCGCGAACAGTAGGTCTCCGACTTCCTCCTCGAGCCGGGAAGGGTCGGCCGCTGCGTCGCCGGGCAGCGCAGCCTCGGCCGGCGCGCGCAGCACGGCCCGCAGCTCGTCGAGCTCCTCGTCGATCTTGTCGAGGATCTCGTCCGTGTGGCGCCAGTCGAAGCCGACGCCGGCTGCCTTCTGGCTCAGGCGGTACGCGCCGACCAGGGCCGGCAGCGAGGTGGGGACACCTGCGAGCAGGCCCCCCTCGGCGCCTTCGGTGTCGGAGCCGCGCGCGCCCGCTGCGGCGACCAACTTGCGCTTCTCCCAGAGCTGGGCGACCTGCTCGGCGTCGAGTCCGCCTCCGGGCGAGCTGTCGAACACGTGGGGATGACGCTCGACCATCTTCGTATGTACTGCAGCGACCGCGTCCGCGAGCACGAAACGGTCTTGCTCGGCGGCGAGGACCGCCAGGAAGCAAACCTGGAAGAGCAGGTCTCCCAGCTCTCCGCGCAGCGCCTGCCAGTCGCCACAGTCGATGGCCGCAGCCACCTCGTGCGCCTCCTCGACCAGGTAGGAGCGGATGTCCGCGAAGGTCTGCTCGCGATCCCACGGGCACCCGCCGGGTGCTCGCAGGCGCTCGACCAGCGTCAAGAGCTGCGTGACATCGCCGCGGGTCGTCTTGGGCATCGCTGACCTGTCCTCCGTGGCTGGCCCCTGCTACGATCTCTCCTCGCCCGCGGAGCCTTGGAGCTTGCCGGCTCGGCGAGCGCGACCCAGGGGCGCGCGTCCGCGCCTCCCGTTTCGCAGCCTGGCTGAAGGCTTCTCACGATCATGGATGACAGCAAGATCAAGGTGACCGACCGGCGCCTGTTCACCGAGGAAGGCGAGCTCCGCGCCGACCTCGAGAGCTACGAGGATAGCGCCCAAGAACCGTCGGCGACTCGGACCGGGCCCGCCGTCGCGGCGCCAGACCCCAGGAGCGATCCTGCCGCGCCGACCCGACCCGAGCCGCCGCCGGCTCCCGGACCAGGAGAGACGGAGGCTTCAGGCTCGCCACAGTTTCTGGACCTGGTCGATCTCCTATGCCAGCAGGTGGCGCTCGCCTTGGGGGACCCACGGCTGGGTGCGGGGGCACCGCCGCCCGACCTGCAGCTCGCGCGTCTCTACATCGACCTCTTGGCAGTCCTGCAGGAGAAGACTCGCGGCAACCTCACCGACGAGGAGGCCGCCGTGCTCGAGGAGCTGGTCTATCGCTTTCGCATGCTGTATGTGGAGAAGCAGCAGCGCTGAGCTCTTCCGGCGGTGCGGGCTCGGTGCGCTGCTGTTTGCGGCGATCGGCGGCGCTCCCGCGTCTGCGGAGGTGGCCACGGTCGAGGTCGAGGGCACTCGCCTGACCGCCCCGGTCCTGGAGACGCTGCTGCGACTCCAGGACCAGTGGTTGGTTTGGAACAGCGCCTTCCTGCAAGGCGATCGCGTGCTCGCCTGGGCGGGGGTTCGTGATCTTCGCTCGACGGCCGACGAGATGGGCCTTCACCGGCTGCCCGAGCCGGCGCTGGGAATGTCGGTACGCGCGATCGAGTCCGCCCGCGGCGGCGACTTCGAGCGTGCTCGATGGGCGCTCGAGATGGCCGGCGAGCTCGACCCCGGTGCGCCGGAGTGGAGCTTCGCGGCGAGTCGCGTGGCGTGGCTCGACCGTTCGCCGATCGAGGCGGTTGGCCACCTGGCTCGAGGTTACGGCACCGTGTTCCGCCGCTCGCTGACATCGCGCCTGTGGTGGTCCGACGTCGTGCTCTGGGTAGCCGTCAGCTTGCTCGTCTCGGCGGGTTTGTTCGTGGCCCTGCAGATGGTCACCAAAGGCCCGACACTGCTGCGGGACCTGCTGGCTAGTCTCGGTGGAATGCTGCCGCTCCCGATCGCAGCGCTGGCGGCGGCGGTGGCCATGCTGTGGCCGCTGCTCCTCCCGGAAGGGTGGATCTGGCTGCTGCTGCAATGGTCGGTGCTGCTCTGGGGCTACGGTTCGGCAAGTGAGCGCTGGGCCACCGTGGTGGCGATCGCCATCTTCTGTGGTGCTCCGTTCGCGGTGGTCCTACAGCAACGAGGCACGGAGATCGCGCTTCGTCCCGAGTCGCGGCTTCTGGACCACCTGGAACAGGGGGCGCTGCACGGAAGGTTGTTCCACGATCTCGCGCGTCTGCGCGAGACGCTCCCGGACACGCCGGCGCTCGACCAGCTCGTCGCCGATATCCATGTCAGCCTGGGTCAGGACGATCTGGCGCGCCCGATCTACCGGCAGGTGGTGGATCGCGAGCCAAACAACGGCGCCGCGCTCAACAACCTCGGCGCCTTCCATTTCTTCCGCCAAGAGTACATCGAGGCTCTCAGGTACTTCCGGGGCGCCGCCGACCGGCCGGATTCGGCACTAGCGGCGCAGTACAACCTGGCGCAGACCTACAGACGACTGATGGAGTTCGAGCGCGACCAGCCACACATCGATGCCGCGCGCGGACTCGACGGCGCGCAGGTCGACCGATGGGAACAGGACGGCCGTGACGGCATCGTGCTGGCAGGCGGGGTCGAGAGGATCGGGGAGATACGCCAGGAGCTCCGGGCCGCGATCGGTCCGCCGCCTCTAGGTCGGCGCGACCTGGTGTGGCTCGGCTTGCCGCTGGGGGTTCTGGCGGTGGGGTCCATAGTCCGGCGCGTGGCCCGTCCCGGTCTCGCTGTGCCGACTCCGCACGCCTCGACCGTGCGAGCTGGATCGGACCGCCTCCTTCGTCTGTTGGTGCCAGGGCTCCTATCGTCCCAGGCCGGCGATGGCGGTCGGGCTTTCGGCGCCGTGCTAGTGCCGGTTGCGGCGCTGTTGCTGCCGTTTTCGGAGGTGTTCGGTCTCGCGGTGCCTTGGGGTCTCGATCCAGGGTCGTGGTTGGCCTGGGCTGTTGGACTCCTCGTTCTGGGCGGTTACCTCACCTTGCGGTGGGTGTGGCGATGAGCCGAACCCGCGAGGTATCGAGCTGATGTTCGAAGGCTCGTTGGAACACGGCGAGCTGCTGCCGACGCTGCGGTGGATCTCTGCGCTGCGCGAGGGCGGGTTGCTGTCGGTGCAAGGGGAGCCTGACCTGGTATCGGTGACGTTCGACGGAGGTGCGATCGTCGCCGCTGACGCCATGAATCGACCTGCCGAGGAGATGCTCGGCGAGGTTCTGGCACGGCGCGGTTTGCTCGACCCGGCAAAATTCGCCGCTGCGGTGGAGCCGTTCATGGGCACGGGCCGCCTCGCCAGCGAGGTACTCGCCGAGCGCGGCCTGGTGAAGCGGGAAGACCTGCTCGATGCCGTTCGCGAGCAGACATACAGCCAGGTATTGCGGCTCCTTCGCTGGGACAGTGGCAACTTCAACTGGACGCCCAAGGTCGAGTCGCCGTTCGAAGTCGGTATGCGGCCCATCTCGGTAGCCGAGCTGCTGCTGCGCGCCGGCGAAGATCTCGGCGTCGAGGGGCCTCTCCGCCGCCGGCCTGCGGGGCTCGACGAAGTGTTCCAGGCGGCGGACGAGCCGGATCGTGAGGTTCTCACGATCGGTCGCGACGCCGGCTGGGAGCCTGGGGCCACCCAGACGCTGTGGATCACTCCGGTAGAGGAGCAGTTGCTCACGCTGCTGCGCCAGCACCCGAGCTCGGGGGCGCGATTGGTTGCGGAGGCGGGGTTGGATCCGCTCGAGGTCCGCTACGGTTTGCACGAGCTCTGCTGTGCCTCTCTCGTCAGCCCGATGGAGGGGACCGTCCCGGTGCCGGTCGACGAGGACTTGGTCGAGCGCCCCAGTGAGCTCGACCTGTCGCCCACGTTCGACGACCAGGCCGAGTCCGCGTGGAGCTCGGTCCCGGCACTCGAGCCGCTGCACGACGAGCCCGAAGGGATCTCCCATGCCGATTCGGTGGTCCGGATCGACTCGGAGCACCTCGAGGATGGGGTGGACAGCTTCGAGGGACCCCTGGTCGCTGCGGAAGCCAGATCAGCCGAATCGTGGTCCGCCGAGTCTTGGAGCGGATTCTCCTTCGAATCGCCGGATACGGCCGAGGCGTTCGGGCGCACGAGCAGACGTCCGCGCCGCACCGTGACGCTGCAGCGAACGGCAACATGGCTGGCGCGTGGACTGGGCTCGGCCCTTTCGGTGGTGATCCTCGTCTTGCTCGTCGTGCCGGGTGAGCGGAGCTCTCTGTCGTTTCCGTTCCCCTGGCAGCAAGAGGCTCGTACCTCGTTCCAGCGAGCTCAGGTCGCGGCGCTCTACGACAAGATCGACCGTTCGGTGCGGACGTACTACCTCCTGTATGGGCGGTACCCGGAGGAGCTGGGCATCCTCGTCGACCTGGAGCTCCTGCGCGAGCGCGAGCTCTTCGACCCACACAATCGCTGGCTGCAGTATGCCGCGCTCGACGACGGCTACACCCTTCGACCCGTGGAATCGGGGCCCCCTGGGGCCGGGCTCGAGGTACGGGCGGAGCTGCGCTCCGACTTCTTCCTAAACCCTGCGTTCGTCGAGCTTCCCGCGCAAAGCTCGAATCCCGTGGTGCTGCTGGACTGACGAGGCGTCCGCTCGGCGGGGTGGATCTGGTCCGGCTGGGGAGCAAGGTGGTGTGGCGGGAGCCCTTGCCGTGGAATAAATCTTAGCGTCCCAGTGTCATACCAGTGACGGGTAGAGACTTGACGCAGGGACGCTTAGGTCCTATCCTGGTTCTGTTCGCGCCTTAGCCCAGAACGGTGTCGTGTCGGCATCGAGGGGCGTTCAGAGCGCTATGTGTCCCGAGCGCCGGGCGGCTGTGGTCGCCTCGATGCATCCAGGGGCCGATAACCGATCGATGGCAGGCGCGCAAGCAGCCCCTGAGGTGCTGCGCGATGGAGGCAGAGTTTCCATGAGCAAGATCATAGGAATCGACTTGGGCACGACCAACAGCGTCGTTGCCGTGATGGAAGGCGGGGAGGCCAAGGTCGTCCCCAACGCCGAGGGGAACCGAACGACGCCCTCGATCGTCGCCTTTGCCAAGAGCGGCGAGCAGCTCGTCGGTCAAGTCGCGAAGCGTCAGGCGGTGACCAACCCCGAGAACACGGTCTTCTCGATCAAGCGCTTCATGGGGCGCAGATTCGACGAAGTCAGCGAAGAGATGAAGATGGTCCCCTACCAGGTCAAGCGCCAGGGGGAGAACGTGGTGATCGAGGCGCTGGGCAAGGAGTACAGCCCGCCCGAGATCTCTGCGAAGATCCTTCAGAAGCTCAAGCAGTCCGCCGAGGACTACCTGGGCTCGAAGGTGGAGCGCGCGGTGATCACCGTTCCCGCGTACTTCAACGACGCCCAGCGACAGGCGACCAAGGACGCCGGCCGAATTGCCGGCCTGAAAGTGGAGCGTCTGGTCAACGAGCCCACGGCGGCGGCGCTCGCCTACGGTCTCGACAAGAACAAGGACGCCACTATCGCTGTGTACGACTTCGGCGGTGGCACCTTCGACATCTCGATCCTGGAGGTCGGCGAGGGCGTCGTCGAGGTCAAAGCGACCAACGGCGACACGCATCTCGGTGGCGACAACATCGACCAGCGCATCATCGACTGGCTGCTGGCAGAGTTCAAGAAGGACCAGGGGATCGATCTCTCGCGGGACCCAATGGCGATCCAGCGACTCAAGGAGGCAGCCGAGAAGGCCAAGATCGAGCTGTCGAGCACGCAGGAGACCGACATCAACCTGCCGTTCGTCACTGCCGATCAGTCGGGTCCCAAGCACCTCAACGTCAAGCTCTCGCGCAGCAAGCTCGAGCAGCTCGTGGGTGACTTGATCGAGAGGTCCCTCGGACCCTGCCAGCAAGCACTGCGCGACGCCGGGCTGGAGCCCAAGGACATCGACGAGGTCGTGCTGGTCGGCGGACAGACGCGCATGCCGGCGATCCAGCAGAAGGTGAAGGAGCTGTTCGACCGAGAGCCGCACAAGGGCGTCAACCCGGACGAGGTGGTGGCGATCGGCGCGGCGATTCAGGGCGGTGTGCTGGCGGGTGACGTCAAGGACATGCTGCTGCTCGACGTGACGCCGCTTTCGCTCGGCATCGAGACGCTGGGCGGGGTCTTCACCAAGCTCATCGAGCGCAACACCACCATCCCGACGCGCAAGAGCGAGATCTTCTCGACCGCGTCGGACAGCCAGACCTCGGTCGAGGTACACGTGCTCCAGGGCGAGCGGGAGATGGCAGCGGGCAACCGTACGCTCGGCAAGTTCCATCTGGTCGGGATTCCGGCGGCGCCACGCGGGATGCCGCAGATCGAGGTCACCTTCGACATCGACGCGAACGGCATCACCCATGTCTCCGCGAAAGACCTGGGCACGGGTAAGGAGCAGAAGATCACCATCAGCGGCTCCGGCGGGCTGAAGGAGGACGAGATCAAGCGGGCGGTAGGGGACGCAGAGGCCCATCGCGACGAGGATCGGAAGCGACGCGAGCAGGTCGAGTCGCGAAACCGGCTCGACAACCTGGTCTACTCGCAGGAGAAGCTCCTGCAAGAGAACCGCGAGAAGCTCGGCGAGACCGAGCGGACCGAGGTCGAGGAGGCTCTCGAGGTCGCCAAGAAGACCCTGGAGTCGGGGGAGGCTGACGCCATGAAGCAGGCGGAGGATCGCCTCACGCGTGCCGCGCACAAGATGGCGGAGGCGATCTACCAACGCGCGGGCGCCGCGGGTGCGGCGACGGACGCGAACGACGGCGGTGCCGCGGACCCCGCCACCCCCAAGGACGAGGTGATCGACGCCGAGTACGTCGACGTCGAGGAAGGCAAGTAAGACCGCTCTCCGTTCCTGTGGCGCCGGCTGGGCCGGCGCCACGGCGGGTCCCGGTTTCCCCACGAGTCAGCTATGCCGCGCAAGAGCGAGAGACGACGCCGCTACGTGATGATCAGCGTCGTCGCGGAGCGCTACGACATCCACCCGCAGACGCTGCGGCTCTACGAGCGCGAGGGTCTGCTGCAGCCGGCGCGTAGCGCCGGCAACACCCGCCTGTACGACGACGACGCCCTGCGGCGTCTCGAGCTGATCCTGACGCTCACGCGCGACATGGGCGTCAACCTCGCCGGCGTGGACGTGATCCTGCGCCTACGCGAGCAGCTCGACCGATTGCAGGAGGACCGCGATCGCTTGATGCAGCAGCTCGAGATCGAGCTGCGAGATCGCCAAGCTGGGATCGTCCGCCAGCATGCGCTAGTGCGTATCGATCGAGGCACGCTGGTCAGCCTCGGGACGACGAGGTCGAGTGAGGCCGAGGGCGCACAGCGGGCGCGCCGTCGAGGCTCGAGTCGCGACCGCGACTAGGCAGCGTGTCGCGACCGTCCGAGACTGCTACGCTGGCTTCGGAGATTCAACTCTGGTGAACGAGCTGCGACGGTCTGCGGAAAGCCTCGTCGCGCCACCCTCGGCGGGCGCGGAGTGCCCGTCCTGTCGGGGTCGCGGATGGGTGCTGGTGCCGCAGCAGTCTGGCGCCGGTGCCGCGCGCCGCTGCGACTGCCGCGCCCGGCGGGACCAATCACGCTCCTTCGAGCAGGCAGGGATCCCGCCGCGCTACCGCAGCTGCTGCCTCCAGAGCTTCCAGGTCGCCGGCGATCGGCGCGAGCTCTCGGTGTCGCCGACCTTGGCTGCCGCGCGGTCCGTCTGCCGCCGCTACATCGACGGCTTTCTCCAGCCGGAGGGTGACTTCCGGGAGGCGGGACTGATCTTCGTCGGGCGCCCCGGGGTCGGCAAGACGCACCTCGCGGTGGCGGTGCTCCGCGAGCTGATGCAGCTCTACGGTGTGCGCGGTCGCTTCGTCGATTTCACGACGCTGGTGCACCAGATCCAGGCGACCTTCGACGTGTCCTCCGCTGAATCGAAGCGCAGCCTCCTCGATCCGCTGCGGCGGTGCGACGTCCTGGTGCTCGACGAGCTCGGGGCGCAGAAGCCGTCGGCGTGGGTGTCCGAGATCCTCTATCTGGTGATGAACGACCGCTACTCAGAGCGGCGGGCGACATTGTTCACCACCAACTTCTCGCTCGAGCCGAGCCACCAGGAGCCGTCCAGCGCCGAGCTGTCACCGGCCGATCCGAGCGGGCGATTGCCACTCGCCCTCGACGGGAGCGCCGCTGGGCCGACGCTCGACCAGCGGATACCGGCGCGTCTGGTGAGTCGGCTGTACGAGATGGCCTCGCCGGTGTCGCTCGAGGGCGTGGCCGACTTCCGCCGCGAAATCCGCATGCACCAGCACCGCGTGTAGCCCGTGGTGCGGATCGATGGCGAGCGCTGGAGGTTGGCGACGCGACCGGCGGCGGTGGTGCTCGGGGTGTTGCTGCCCGGTGTGATGCTGGTGTCTTGTCTGGCTGCTCGTCGCATCGAGGATCCCTCTCCGGCGCGCGCGCCGCACGCAACGCGACCGATCGTCGAGCCGCTTCCGCACGAGGTCCTCGTCGAGTCCGAGGCTACCGGCGACCTGCTGCCGGCCGTCGACGCGGAGGAGACCGAGGCGCTTCCCGCGGAGGAGCCGGCGCGGGTTCTTCGGTTGCCGGAGCTGGTTCGGGTCGGGCTCGCCACCGATCTCGAGCGCGTTCGACCGGGATGCTGTTCGGCTACCCTGCTGCGCGTCGCCGCCCCTGGCCTCGACGTGCCGGTGACTGCGGGGCTCGAGATCACGGCCGGCGAGGGTGCAGCCGGCAAGGGCAGCTACAGGCTGCAGGTGGCCGCGCTCAAGGACCCGGCGCAAGCCGACTCGCTGGCGCACCGGCTCAGCGCGGCGTTGAACCAGCCGGCAGATGTCGTGTTCGACGCCAGCGGTGACCTGTTCAAAGTTCGCGTCGGCCGTTACCCCGGGCGGGAGGGCGCGGAGGCTGCCAAGCTCCCGCTCGCTCGATTGGGCAGCGCCGATGCCTGGATCGTGCACGAGGATCGCGGCCTGGCCGCGGCCGGGTTGCTGGTTCGTCAGGGCGCGAGCACGTGGCGCGTTCCCGGCCGAACGCTGCGTCTGGAGAGCGCCGACAGCATCGTCATCTGGGGCGAGCGGCGCTACCGCGGCAAGCTGATCGTGTACCTCAACGACCGCGGCAAGCTCAACGTCGTCAACGAGCTGCCGTTCGAGGACTACCTCCGAGGCGTCGTGCCACGAGAGCTCGGCCCGGCGCTCTACCCGGAGCTCGAGGCGCTCAAGGCACAGGCCGTGGCCGCGCGCACGTATGCGCTGCGCAACCTGGGTCATGAGTTTGCGGCCGAGGGCTTCGATGTCTGCGCGACGCCGCGCTGCCAGGTGTACGGCGGGCGCGACGACGAGCATCCGCTGAGCGACCGCGCCGTGGCCGAGACGTCGCACCAGATCCTGGTGCATCGCGGCGAGCCGATCGACGCGCTGTACAGCGCGACCTGCGGGGGCCACACCGAGCGTGTGGAGGCGATGTTCCCGGAGCGGCGCGGTGCGTACCTGCGGCCTGTGCCATGTATGGAAGCCGGCACCAAGACGCTGCGCAGCCTGGCGACACCCGTTGCCGGCACCACCCTGGAGGCGCAGGTGGTGAGTCTCGGCGGCGCGGGAGTGGGCCAGGAGGTGAGCAAGGAGCTGTTCCTCGACTTGCGCGGCGACCTGCTGCTCACCCACGGCGGGGGTCGGCGGAGCGGTTGGCGTGTCGGACCCGAGACTGTGCTGTTTGCAGCCGGCGGGGTTGCCACCAACTCGCTGCGGCTCGCCCCGGGGGATCCCCTGCGGCTTCACCTGGTCGGCGGCCGGCTAGCGGGCGTGCTCCAGGATCTCCCGCCAGGCTTCCGCGACCGGATGGCTGCGCCACGCCAAGCTCGCCACGTTCCCTGGACGAGATTCCGCGGGGAGGCCGCGCTGCGCGCGGTGGTGTCTGCTCGCTACCCAGGATTCGAGCTGCGAGAGCTCGAGGTGATGTCCCGCGGAGCCTCGGGCCGCGTTTCGAAGCTGCTCCTCCAAGGCCGCGATGGGCGCCAGGAGATCGTGGAGGGCCTGGCGGTACGTTTCACCTTGGACGTGCCCGACAACTGGTTCGAGGTCGAGCGTGTCCGCGAGGCCGGCCGGAGCGGCTGGGTGCTGCGCGGTCGCGGTTGGGGGCACGGGGTCGGCCTCTGCCAGGTAGGTGCTTTCGCCATGGCGCAACGGGGCATCGACTACCGGTCCATCCTCGGGCACTACTACTCCGACGTGACCCTGGAAGCGCTGGCGCTCGGGTCGCCGGCCAGCGTCGGACTCCAGGCCGGGACCGCGGGTGCGGCGCCGAGATGACCGCCGCAGAGCGCTGTGCCGCCGAGGCGGTCGTAGTCGAAGCGTACCCAGGCCTCCTCGAACGCCGGCCGCGGGCCGTCGCGCGCGCCCTCTCGGCACTCGAAGCGGGGGGTGCTCGGCAGCGCGAGCTGGTCCAGGCGCTCTACCCGCGGACCGGTAGGGCCAGGGTCGTCGGCATCACCGGACCGCCGGGCAGCGGCAAGAGCACGCTGGTCGATCGATTCGCGCGTGTCTGCCGTGCCAGAGAGGAGACGGTTGGCATCCTGGCCGTCGATCCCACCAGCCCGTTCACCGGGGGTGCGCTGCTCGGTGACCGCGTGCGGATGCAGGAGCTGTACACGGACCCTGGCACGTTCATCCGTTCGATGGCGACACGTGGCGCCCTCGGCGGGCTGGCGCGGGCCACCCGAGACGCCGTCGACGTGCTCGATGCCGCCGGCTTCGACTGGGTGCTGGTCGAGACTGTCGGCGTCGGCCAAGACGAGGTCGACGTCATGAGCACCGTGCAGACGGTCGTCGTAGTGACGGTGCCGGGGCTGGGCGACGAGATCCAGGCGATCAAGGCCGGCGTGCTGGAGATCGCCGACGTTTTCGTGGTCAACAAGGGTGACCGCGACGGCGTGGAGTCCACGGTGCGGGACCTCGAGTCGATGCTGCAGATGGGCGCCACGACGAAGGGAGGCTGGCGTCCCGAGATCGTGCGCACCATCGCGACCCGTGGCCAGGGAATCGGAGAGCTGCTCGAGCAGGTCGAACGCCACCGCGAGTGGCTGGTGACGAGCGGCGAGCTCGAGCGCCGCAGCCTCCGCGGGCTCAGGCTACGCGTCGAGAACCTGCTGCGGGATCGCATCCTCGAGCTGGCGGGCGAAGCACACAGGATCGAGCTCGAGCTGGAGATCGCGCGGGCAGAGCGGGCCGATCCCTACACCGTCGCAGGCCGGCTGTTCGAGCGAGCGCTGCGCTCGCTCGCCGGCAAGGAGGGCGAATGATCCAAGGCGTGGACCACATCGGTATCGCGGTGCGCTCGATCGACGAGGCGCGGGGCGTGTGGGAGCGGCTGGGCCTGGCTGTCGCCTCGATCGAGGAGGTGCCGTCGGAGGGCGTCAGAGTAGCCATGATCCCGTGCGGGGCGTGTCGCATCGAGCTACTCGAGCCGACGTCTCCCGATTCGCCGATCGCTCGCTTCCTCGAGCGGCGCGGGCCGGGGATCCATCATCTCTGTTTGCGCTCGGGCGACGTGCTCGAGGCGGATCAGGCGCTCCGCGTGGGCGGGTTCGAGCTGGTGCGCAGCGCGCCGGGCCCTGGCGCAGAAGGCTCGCTCGTTCAGTTCCTCCACCCTCGCTCGAGCGGCGGCGTGCTGCTCGAGTTGTCGCAGCCGGCGCCGGGTCACGGGAACCAAGCGGAGGTCGACCGTGGGTCCAGGTAGCTTCGTGATCCTTCACCTCCAGGGCCCGACC
>DATLFI010000272.1:0-30431 GCA_035524895.1 Thermoanaerobaculia bacterium
ACTGGAAGGGCCGCTACAAGCAGAACCTCGACAAGATGAAGACCGGCCAGCTCACCGAGGTAGCCGAGGTCTTGAAGAACCTGCGACTGGTCAGCCAGAAGAAGAGCCTTTCCTTCCGCGAGAAGAAGATGTACGAGCGCGCCAAGTACTTCATCGTCAGCGAGGTCGCGCACGTGAAGAACATCGTGCTGGAAGAGGGCGAGAAGTTGGTAGAGAAGGCGCTGGAGTCCAGCCTAGCGAAGCGCAAGAAGGCTCAGGCGACAAAGGCTCAGGCGACCGGCTGATCTGCTGCTCTGGCTGGCTTTTCGGAATAGGTCACGGTTTCGGGAGTAGCCCATTGGGCTGGTCCCCGTCGTGCCGACCCGTTGCGGTCTGACGCGGGCATACCGTTCGTCGGCTTCGACCGCTCGGTGGGGAGTCGATACCCTGACTCGAGTCCTGGCTCTGCTGCTGCTCCTGCTGCTGGCCCTGGTGCTGGTCGAGCGTGGGTGGCGCGCGTTGGCCCTCACACCACTGGGCCGGGCGCTGCGTGCTACTTGGCACGGATCAGCCGGCCCGAGGGCGGGTCCGCCGAGGGCGCCTACGGCAGCGCCCAGGTCGCCGGTGCAGCTACTGCGCTGCGCCGGCTGTGGGGTGCACGTGCCGGTCCAGGATACCCAGCCGGCCGAGGCCAAGCCGAGCCGAGAGACGCTCTGCGGGCAGTGTCGCGCTGACGGCGCGGCGCGGTGAACGTCCAGCCGGCCGCGAGCCATCACTTCGTCGAGGTAGCGGTGCCGTTGCCGCTTCCCGGCACCCTGACCTACGGGCTGCCGGTCGAGTGGCGTGCGATCGTCCAGGTCGGCGCGCGCGTGCAGGTTCCGGTGGGGCGCCGCTGGCTGACCGGGGTCGTGCTGGAGCTCCACAACCGTCCTCCACCCGCCGGCACCGAAGCCCGTCAGGTCGGTGAAGTGTTGGACTCGGAGCCTGTGCTCGGACCCGACTTGCTGGACCTGGCGAGCTTCGTCTCCGAGTACTACCTGGCGCCGCCGGGCGAGGTCCTGCGCGCCATGCTGCCGTCGCGGCTGGTCTCCGCTGGAGGCCGGATCGTCCGGCTGACGGACCGTGGCGCTCTGGCACTAGCGCGAGACGACACGCAGCGATTCGTGCTGGAGCACCTACTGCAGCACGCGACCCGTACCGTCGCCGAGCTCGTTGCCGCTGCCCGGTCGGCGGGCCTCGATGGGGGCAGGCTGCACGTCGCGGTGCGTTCCTTGGCGGACGAAGGCAAGGTGCGTATCGATGAGGCGGCAGACTCGCGGCGGCGGCTCGAGTCTGCGGTGGAGGTCCAGGCCGGCGACCTGGCAGACCTACTGGATCGGTGCGGTCGTTCGGAGAAGGGAAGGGCCGTGGTCGAGCTGCTGCGGGCGCTCGGTAGGCCCGCCTCGGTGCGCGAGCTGGCCACGGAGGTCGGGTGCGGCCCCGGAGTGATCCAGCGCCTGGTGCAGCAGGGCGTGCTGCGACGCTTCACCCAGTACCGGCCACCGTCCTTGGACCGTCACCGTCTGGGCGGGGATGCGTACCGGCCCGAGCTCAACGCTGACCAGCGTGCCTCGGTCGGAGCACTCGAGCGAGCGCTCGAGGAGCGTCGCTACAGAGCCTTCCTGCTCGAAGGAGTGACCGGGTCGGGCAAGACCGAGGTCTACCTGCGAGCTCTGGAAGGAGTGCTCGCGGCGGGGCGGGGAGCCATCGTGATGGTGCCGGAGATCGCGCTCGTGCCGGCCCTGGCGCAGGCGCTGCGACTGCGGCTGGGCGAGCGCCTGGCCGTCCTGCACTCCGGCATGGGCGAGTCCGAGCGAGCGCACCACTGGCAGCGGCTCGCGCGCGGCGAGGCCTTGGTTGCAGTCGGGGCTCGCTCGGCGGTGTTCGCCCCGGTGCGCGAACTGGCGTTGGTGGTCGTCGACGAGGAGCACGATCCCTCTTACAAGCAGGACCGCACGCCGCGCTACAACGCGCGCGACCTCGCGCTCGTTCGAGCGCAGCGATCCAACGCGATCGCCGTCCTGGCGAGTGCCACGCCGTCGCTCGAAGCGCGCCAGCTCGTATCGCGCGGACGATCGACTCGGCTCTCGCTGCCGCTGCGGGTCGGCTCGAGCACGCTGCCCGAAGGGGTGTTGGTCGATCTCCGCCGAGAACGGTTCGTCCACAGGCCTGGAGAGGTGCATTTCTCGGAGCGTCTCTGCGAAGAGATCCGCGCCGCCCTCGCAGGCGGGGAGCAGGTGATCTTGCTGCGAAACCGGCGCGGCTATGCGCCGATCCTCCTGTGTCGAGCGTGCGGCGAGGACATGCGATGCCCCGAGTGCGGGCTCCCGCGCACTCTCCATCGGCGACCCCCTGGCCTCCTCTGTCACTACTGCGGCGACCGGATCGAGACCCCTCGAGCCTGCCCGCGCTGCGGAGAGGCGGCACTCGAGGCGATCGGCGCGGGCACCGAGAGGGTCGAGGAACGGTTCCGCGCGCTCTTCCCCGAGGTGGCCGTGGATGTCCTGGATCGCGATACGACGCAGCGCGTCGGCGGAGCGGCGGCTGTGCTAGAGCGATTCCGAACCGGGGCCACCCGCGTCCTGATCGGCACCCAGATGGTCTCCAAGGGCCACCATTTCCCGCAGGTCTCGCTCGCCGCTGTGCTGTCGGCCGACAGCTATCTCGGCTTTCCCGACTTCCGCGCGGTCGAGAGGACCTACTCCATGCTGGTGCAGCTCGCCGGCAGGGCTGGAAGGGGAGATCGCCCTGGGAAGGTGGTGATACAGACCCACTACCCGGATCACTACGCGGTGCGCGCCGCCCTACGGCACGACGACGCGGCTTTCGCGACCGAGGAGCTCCGCTTTCGGCGCGCTTTCCACTACCCGCCGTTTACCCGAGTGGCGTTGTTGGTGGCTCAGGATCGCCATCGGGACCGAGCGGAGAAGCGGATCGAGGAGATCGCGGCGCGGCTGGCCGAGAGTCCGCTCTCCCGCGGGGTTCGCGTCGGCGGACCGGCGCCTGCGCCATTCGAGCGACTTCGCGGCAAGTGGCGCTTCCAGCTCGTGCTTCGGTCGCAGTCCGGGGCGCGCTTGCGCCAACTCCTCCGCGAGCTCGGCCTCCACGAAGCTCGGTCCGACCTCGTGGTCGACGTGGATCCACAGGATCTGCTGTAAAAGGCGCTGCAGTGACCCATTGGGCCCCGTGGGTCCCTGCTGGGCCCTCCGTGCTAGCTTGGAGTCCGAATGGAAGAGCAATCCGCGTTCGAGGCGCCGCTCGACGAGCTCCGGCGGAAGATCGAGGAGCTCGAGAGCTATCCGACCGGCTCCGGACACGACCGTGAGATCGAGCGTCTGCGCAAGGAGCTGCGCAAGCAGACTCGGGACGTATTCCGTGACCTCACCGCCTGGCAGACCGTGCTGGTGGCGCGCCACGGCGAACGCCCGTACACGCTCGACTATGTCGAGCGGATGCTCAGCGACTGGGTCGAGCTCCACGGTGATCGGTGCTTCAGCGACGACCCGTCGGTGGTGACCGGGTTTGCCAAGCTGGGTAGCCGCTCGATCGCCGTCGTCGGCCACCAGAAGGGTCGGGACACCAAGGAGCGCATCCGCCGGAACTTCGGACAACCTCGACCCGAGGGGTACCGCAAAGCGTTGCGGGTGATGAACCTCGCAGAGAAGTTCGGACTGCCCGTCGTGAGCTTCATCGACACCCCCGGCGCCTATCCGGGTATCGGAGCGGAAGAGCGGGGTCAGGCCGAGGCCATCGCACGCAACTTGATCGAGATGGCGTCCCTGCGGGTTCCTATCGTGGTGGTGATCACGGGAGAGGGAGGCAGCGGCGGCGCGCTCGCCCTGGGCGTTGGCAACCGCGTCTTGATCCTGGAGCACGCGATCTACTCGGTGATCTCTCCCGAAGGGTGCGCCGCGATCCTGTGGAAGGACCAGGCGCGCCGCGGCGAGGCTGCCGCGGCCATGCGCGTCACGGCCCCAGACCTGCTCCGGCTGGGCATCGTCGACGAGGTGATCCCGGAGCCGCTCGGCGGCGCCCACACGGACCCCGCGGAGATGTCCAATCGCCTGGCAGCGGTGCTCGAGCGGGAGCTCGCCGCTCTGACCGACCTGGCCCCATCGGAGCTCGTCCGCCTGCGCCGCCAGCGCTTCCTCGACCTGGGCGTCGTCGTCGAGCAGTGAGCGCCGCCGTCTGGTCGCCGGCACCCGTGCCGCCGTCGGCGGGCCGGCTCGTGGCCGGAGGCATCAGCCCGATCCTCGCGCCGCTGCTGGCGCGACGAGGCGTCGGCGACGTCGCAGAGGCGCGGCGCTACCTGTCACCGAGCGTCGACGAGCTGCACGACCCGTTCCTTCTACGAGGAATGGAAGAGGCGGTCGCCCGGCTGGAGGAGGCCCGCCGCCGTCGCGAACGCGTGGCTGTGGTGGGCGACTACGACGTCGATGGCGTCAGTGGCACGGCGCTGGTGCTGGCAGCCCTCCAGGCTTGCGGTGTCGAGGGTCTGCCGATCATGCCGCATCGCATGCGCGACGGCTATGGCCTGCAGCCGATCCACGTGGAGCAGGCCTACGCTGCGGGCTGCCGTGTGATCGTCACCGTGGACTGCGGCATTTCCTCGATCGAGGCCATTTCGGTCTCGGTGGGGCTGGGGATCGACGTGATCGTCACCGATCACCATCTGCCGCCGCCGGGATTGGTCCTGCCCGCGATCGTGATCAACCCCCGGCAGGCCTCGTGCGGGTATCCATTCGCAGAGCTCGCCGGTGCTGGGCTGGCCCTCAAGCTGGCGATGGCGATGCTCGTCCGCGCCGGCCGATCCGTGCCGCCGGCGCCGCTGTTGCGCGTGGCGTGCCTTGGCACGATCGCCGACCTGGTGCCGCTACGCGGCGAGAATCGCGTGATCGCCTCCCTTGGATTGCGGGCGCTGGCCGAGGCTCGTTCCGAGGGTCTTCGGGCGCTGCTGCGGGTCGCTGGAGTGAAGCCGCCGTTTCGGGCTGCCGATGTCGGTTTCCGACTCGGCCCGCGGCTGAACGCGGCCGGTCGTCTCGACCACGCCCAGAAAGCGCTGGACCTGCTGCTATCTCGGGATCCCCAACGAGCTGCCGCGCTGGCCGACGAACTGGACGGCTGGAACCGGCTGCGCCGGGACGAGGAGCGGCAGGTGGTGGACCAGGCTATGGCGACCTTTGCTGGGACCCCGCCGGGCGACCTTCCCGGCATGCTCGTGGCATGGAGCGCCGACTGGCATCGGGGGGTTGTCGGCATCGCGGCCGGTCGGCTGGCCAGGGACCTGCATCGTCCCACCCTCCTCCTGGCGCAAGAGGGAGACACCACGACCGGCTCCGGCCGGAGCATTCCGGGTGTTCACCTCCATGAGTTCCTGCAGCGCTGGCGCGAGAGGCTGTTGCGATTCGGCGGTCACGCTGCCGCCGTTGGTCTGACGGTCCGCAGCGCCGACCTCGAGCCGCTGCACGCGGAGTGGCTGCGCCACGCGATCTGGGATCCGGAGCTGTTGGTGCGCCGCTACGAGTACGAGCTCGACCTGCGCGCGGCCCGCGCCTTCGACGTGGCGCTACTGACGGAGGTGCGCCAGCTCGAACCCTTCGGCATCGAGAACCCAGCGCCGCTCGCGCGGGTTTCGGGCCTACGTCTCTACGGGGCGCCGCGCACCTTCGGAGCCGACCACGTGAGTGCCATCGCGGTCGGCGACGACGGCGGACGGGTGCGGCTGGTGGGCTGGCGCTTCGCGCCGCGCATCCACGAGCTCCAGGGGAGGTTCGATGCGCTCGGCCACCTCGACTGGGACGACTTCGTGGAAGCACCGGCCCTGCGGCTCGTCGACCTGAGGCCGGCCGAGCCCTCCTGAGCCTGGCAGGTCCAGCGACGGCGGCGACACGCCAGGAGCAGGAGTCGATCGCGCAACTCGCGGATTCTGGGCAACTTACGAGCCGCAGCCAGACACGCTGCTTCAAGCGCCCGTGACAGGGCGCAGAAGCCACTCACCCTCGATGGGACCGTACAATGGTGCGCATGGCGACCCGAAGCAGCCGACCGATCCGGGTCCTACGCACGATCTCGTTGTTCGTCTTCGTGGGTTCGGTGCTGGGTGTCGTCGGCTTGCTGTGGTTCGGGACCGCCGGGAAGCCCGAGGTCGCTGCGGGCGACCAGCCCGCAGCGCCGGCGGGTGCTGTCCCTCGGGCCGTTACCGAGAACATCGCCATCGAGGGAGAGAACTTCCGTCAGGCAGTCACGCAAGGAGAGCGAGTGCTCTTCGAGATCCAGGGCGGCCGCTACCGCGCGGATCGCCAGGACAACGTCTTCCTCGAGGATGTACAGGTCTCCGTGGCGCGCGAGGAGGGCGTGTGGCACCTGCGTGGCGATTCGGGCCGATTCAACCGGCAGAGCAAGGAGGCGCGGCTCGAAGGCGAGGTGTCGGTCAGTGGTCCCAGCGGCCTCGACATAGCGGCTCGCTGGCTCGATCTGCGCCAGGGCGGCAAGGTCCTGGTGGCCTCGCGAGGAACGAGCTTCCGACTACGCGACTCGCTCGAGGGCGAGAGCGAGCACCTCCGCATGGACCTCGAGCGACAAGTGACCGTGCTGAGCGACGGTGTGCTGGTGCGGGGCCTTGCCGGAGGCAGCCGGCCGCCGTTCGAGCTTGCCGCGAATCGCATCGTGTTCGACCGCACCACCCACCGGCTGGACGCGGAGGGCGATGTTCGTCTGCGCGCCCGGGACGGCTCCCTCGACACGCGTCGCCTGACGGTCCAGCTCGACGGTGAGGATCGCCGCGTGCTCGGATTGCGCGCCCTTTGGGAAGTCGACGGCTGGCTGCGCCGCCCCGTCGCCACCGCTGGAGCGCCGTCGGCACAGGCAGCGACCGCCACTAGCGCGCTGGAACGTGTCTCGTTCGAGGGCACCACGCTGGCCATCGACCTCGACGCCGAGGAGCGCCCGGTGCACCTCCACCTCGAGGGCTCCGCAACAGCCCAGGCCACGCTCGAGACGGCTCAGACAGGAGGCATCACGCACCGGACACGGGCGCCCGAGATGATCGGGGCCTTCTCCGAAGGACGACTGAGCTCCCTCCTCGCCCGACGGCCGGTCGAGCTCGAGGAGCGGCGCAACGGCCAGTTGTCGCGAGTCGGGCGCGCGCGGCGGGCACTGGCTGCCTTCGACGAGCTGGGCCGAATGGTTCGGGTCGACCTCGAGGAGAGAGTGGCATTGGTGGGCGATGACCTCACGGCAAACGGAGATCGCGCCAGCCTGCTCATCCTCGACGAGACAGTGACCTTGTGGGGCGCGCCAGTGCAGGTGCAGCGGCGAGGCGATTCCTTGAGCGCACCGGAAGTGGTCCACAGCGCAAAGCTCGGCACGCTGGAGGCTCGCGGCGGCGTGCGAGCCACCATGACCCCCCGCGAGGGGGCTGACCTTCTCGGCAGCGCGGCGTTTGGCGACGCCGAGGGACCGGTGATGGTGGAGGCGCGCGACGCGGTCCTGCGCGAGGCCGAAGACGAGGTCCTGTTCCGCGGTGGCGTTAGAGCCTGGCGTGGCGCTAGCCTGGTGTTGGCGGATCAGCTCCGAGGGAATCGCGCGGGCGAGAGCCTTGCTGCGAGCGGCTCGGTCCGTACGGTGTGGCGGCCCGAGGCCGGGGCGCTAGCGGAGTCCGAGGCAGAACAGACCCCGCCCAGCGGCCGTGACTCTGCCGAGGCCCGGCGACGCCGCCCGGTGGAAATCACCGCGCGCCACCTCACCTACGTGCGAAGCGAGGGCGTCCTGCGCTACGAGAACGACGTAGCTGTAACGCAGGGAGGGCAGACCGTGACGTGTCAGGAGCTTCTGGTGGAGCTGGACGCCGAGCAGCGGCCGGAGCGCTACGACTGTTCCGGTCAGGCGCGAGTGGTGGACCTCGATCTGGCGCGGAAGGTGGAGGGGAGTCGAGTCGTCTACCGACCGGAGAGCGGCGAGGTCGAGGTCACGGGGGAGCCGGTGCGGCTGGAGGACCCCAAGCTTCGGATCGAAGGACCGAAGCTCTGGTACTCGGTAGAAGACGAGAAGGTACACATGGGCACCGTGCCCCCTCATTCGGTATCGCCCTCTCCGGCCGCCAACGGAGCGCAGCCAGGAACGGGGTACTGATTCCGTCTTCGAGCTCGTCGCCAGCTCGGCCGCTGTTCGTTGCGCCGGCACCGGCAGCGTATTCTCCGCTCGGACCCGCCTGGACGACCGCGCCAAGCCGAGTCGCAGGAACCCGAGAACTCGACGTGGCAGACCAAGTGCGCACGAAGATCAGAACGGTGGACCTGCGCAAGGTCTATCGGGGTCGAACCGTCGTCAAGGGAGTCTCCCTCGAGGTGGAGCAGGGCGAAGTCGTGGGCCTGCTCGGCCCCAACGGCGCTGGAAAGACGACGACCTTCTACATGGTGGTGGGCCTCACTCCACCCGACGGTGGCAAGGTCTTCCTCGCCGACGAGGACATCACCGAGCTGCCGATGTATCTCCGAGCGCAACGCGGTATCAGCTACCTGCCGCAGGAGCCCTCGGTGTTCCGCAGGCTGACGGTAGAGAAGAACCTCCGCGCGATCCTGGAGACCCAGCGCCTGAGCCGCGGGGAGATCGAGACCAGAATCGACCGCCTCATCGAGGACTTCCACCTCGACAAGGTTCGCGGTAGCCGCGGTCACGACTTGTCGGGCGGCGAGCGCCGTCGGGTGGAGATCGCCCGGGCCCTGGCCATCAGTCCGACCTTCATCCTTCTCGACGAGCCATTTGCCGGCATCGATCCCATCGCCGTCCTCGACATCCAGCGCATCATCGCGCACCTTCGCGGCATGGGCATCGGCATCCTGATCACCGATCACAACGTGCGGGAAACGTTGAAGATCACTGATCGCGCCTATATCATCAACAACGGGGAGATCCTCCGCGCCGGCGCGCCCGCCGAGCTTTCGGCCGACGAGCGTGTGAGGAAGATCTACCTGGGGGAAAGCTTCAGTCTCTAGCGTCGGGTCCGGTGCTCGAAGCCGATCGGAGCGAGGGAGGGGGACCCCCACGAGAGCTACCGCCAGCCCCTGGGCGGTCCGGGAAGGCGCCCCTTCGGTAACGGCCTCCCGAGTCTCGACATTTCCTCAGTCCCGACTGGCAGGGGCACTCGGCAGCAGCGCGCACCATGGCACTCGAACAGAAGCTCTCCCTGAGGCTGTCGCAGAGACTGGTGATGACACCGTCTCTGCAGCAGGCCATCAAGCTTCTGCAGATGACCCGGTTGGAGCTGGAGGGCGTCCTGTCCCAGGAGCTCGAGGAGAACCCGGTCCTCGAAACCTCCTCCGAACCCGAGGACACCGAAGAAGAGGGGCAGGAGAGCCCGGCGGAGCCGGAGGCACCTGCCGAGCCCGCCGAGGAATCGGCGATGGACGAGATCGACTTCGAGGCCTACTTCGACGAGTACCTCGACAGTCCCGAGTACGCCCCGTCGATGACGACGGAGATGCGCGAGGCTGTGCCGATCGAGAACACGCTGACCGAAGAGCCGGACCTCTACGATCACCTCCGCTGGCAGTTGCAGATGATGGAGCTCTCGCCCCGGCTGTGCGAGATCGCCGAATCGATCATCGGCAACCTGAACGAGGACGGCTTCCTGGTCGCAAGCCTCGAGGAGATCCAGCTGTTGGGCGCCGAGCCCGGCGAGGCCGAGGCCTACAGGCGAGCGCGTGCAATCTTCGACGAGAGTCTGCGCGCGAATGGCAGCCCGCCGTCCGCCGACCGCGCTGCCCTCACGGCAGATGCTCCACCGGTGCCCGGCTACGAGCGAGGCGAAGTCGAGCAAGCTCTCGAAATCGTGCGTGGCTTCGACCCGCCGGGGATCGCGTGTCGTGACCTGCGAGAGAGCCTGATGTCCCAGCTCGCGGCCCGCGGCGAGCGAGAGACGCTTGCGTATCGGCTCGTCGCCGAGGACTGGGAGCGGGTGCTCCGGCGACAGTTCCCGCAGATCGCGAAGGACTACGGCGTGCCGCTCGCGGAGCTCGAGGACCCGGTGGGGGTGATCCGCACTCTCGAGACGCGCCCCGGGCGCCGCTACGGCGGGCAGCGGACCCAATACGTCGAGCCCGACGTCAGCGTTGTCAGGGTCGGCGACCAGTACGTCATCCAGCTCAACGATGACGGTCTGCCGCGATTGCGGGTGAGCCGGGCCTACCGACAGATGTTGCGGGAAATGCGTCGCGAGGGCAGGCAAGCCGAGGCGCAGCAGTTCCTCAAGGACAAGATGCGTTCGGCGGTGTGGCTGATCAAGAGCCTCGATCAGCGGCAGCGAACGATCTACAAGGTCGCGGACTCGATCGTGCGCCAGCAGGGAGGTTTTCTCGATCGTGGCATAGAGCACCTGCGGCCGATGGTGCTGCGCGACGTTGCCGAGGACATCGGCATGCACGAGTCCACGGTGTCGCGCGTGGTCTCCAACAAGTACATCCATACGCCCCGCGGCCTGTTCCCGATGAAGTTCTTCTTCCACAGCGGGATCGACCGGGATCAGGGCGAGGACATCTCCTCCCTGACGGTCAAGCGGCGCCTCAAACAGATGATCCAGGAGGAAGAACCCAAGCGGCCGCTGTCCGACTCCGAGCTGATGCGCCGCCTCAACGAACAGGGGATCCACATCGCCCGGCGCACCGTCGCCAAGTACCGCGACGAGCTGGGCATACCCTCGTCCACCGACCGCAAGCAGGTGTTCTAGAGGCCCGGCTCGCGGCCGCGAGGCCGACGGCGAGGATCACGCCCCGACAGTGCACTCCCATGGCACGGCGTCGAACGCGAGCTGCGGCGACGCAGCTCCGATGACAAGCTGGTCGGCCCCGGACCTAACCCATGCCTGACAAAGAACGCTTCGTCCTGGTCTCCGAGCTGCTCGGCGAAGAGCTGTCCAGGCTCGGTCTCGAAGTCCTGTGCGGCGAGTCGCGTCTCACCAATCACATCCTCAACCCGCGGGTGCAGAAACCGGGGCTCGCCTTCGCGGGCTACTACGACTACATCAAGCCGGGCCGGGTGCAGATCATCGGCGAGAGCGAGACCGCCTATCTCGAGACGCTCCCGGCGACCGAGCGCCAAGGACGGCTACAGACGATCACCGCGATGCCGATCCCGGCCTTCGTGATCACCAAAGGCATCGCACCGCTGCCGGAGTTGCTCGAGCTGTGCCGCGAGCGCGAGGTGCCGCTGCTCGCGTCGACCGCCCTCTCCTCCGAGGTGATCAAGGAGATCAGCTTCTTCCTCGAGGAGCATCTGGTCCCCAGCACCCAGATCCACGGCGTGCTCCTGGAAATCTATGGCCTCGGCGTGCTGTTGATCGGCCGGAGCGGGGTAGGCAAGAGCGAGTGCGCGCTCGATCTGATCAGCCGCGGGCACAGCCTGGTGGGCGACGATCGCGTCACCGTCAAGCGCTACCCGTACGGCGAGCTCATAGGCTACTGCGAGGAGCCGCTGCGCTACCACATGGAGCTGCGGGGCATCGGGATCATCAACGTCAAGGACCTCTTCGGCCTCGCCGCGGTGCGCCAGCGCCACTCCATCGACCTGGTGATCGAGCTCGAACCTTGGCAGGACGGTCGGGCATACGACCGGCTGGGCCTCGACGAGACGCTGTTCGAGATCCTCGAAGTGCCCTGCCCTTACATCCGCATGCCAGTAGCCACCGGGCGCAACCTGTCGATCCTGGTCGAGATCGCAGCCCGCAACCACGTCTTGAAGCTCGAGGGCCACCACTCCGCGCGCGAGTTCGCCCGCGCGCTCGAGCAGCAACTCCAGGAGAACCGGCGCAACTCGCAGCGGTCGAGGCGCAGCGCGGTCAAGGGATGACGAACGAGACGCCATCGACCGACCGTCGCGTCCGGATGGTGCTCATCACCGGCCTCTCGGGATCCGGCAAGAGCAGCGTTGCGAAATGCTTCGAGGACCTCGGCTACTACTGCCTCGACAACCTGCCGGTGGCGCTCCTGCGCCCAGTGCTCGAGGATCCAGCGCGCTACGTGGAGGGTGCGCAGCGCATCGCGGTGGTCGCGGACATCCGCGCGCCGCACATGGCGTCGAGCCTCCCGGCGATGATCCGAGGAATCGATCGAAGCCGCCTCGACCCGTTCCTGCTCTTCCTGGACACCACCGACGAGGTTCTGATTCGGCGGTACTCGGAGACGCGCCGCCGCCATCCCCTCGGTGCCGACGGGTCGGTTCTCGAGGCCATCGAGCGGGAGCGTTCGCAGCTCCAGGATCTGCGTGGCCTCGCCGACCTGGTTCTCGACACCACCGAGCTCACCATCCACGACATCCGAGCGCGGGTCTTCCGTGAGTTCAGTCCAGAGCGGTTCGCGCGCTCCCAGCTGACGATCTCGCTCGTGAGCTTCGGCTTCAAGCGTGGAATACCGTACGGTTCGGACATGATCTTCGATCTGCGCTTTCTTCCCAATCCCTACTTTCACGATGAGCTTCGCGATCAGTCTGGCCTGGATCGCCCGGTGCTCGACTTCCTGGAACAGGAGACCGACTTTCAGGAAGTGGCTTCTCGCTTGGGCGACCTGCTCGACTATGTCTTGCCGCGCTTCGTCGCGGAACATCGCTCCTACTTGACGATCGGCATCGGCTGCACGGGAGGCCGGCACCGCTCGGTGGCGATGGTGGAGCGGCTCGCGCGCCGGCTGCAAGGATCCGACTGGACGATTCGTAAGCTGCATCGGGACATCGCGCGCGAGAGCGCCGGCGGGCCCGGTCCCGGACCGACCGAGCCAGAGATGGTCGAGCTTCCGCAATGATCGGCAAGCTGATCCTCTCCCACGGTGGCCTGGCCGAGGAGCTCCTGCGCACCGCCGAGCGCATCGCCGGCCCGCTGCAAGGCTTCCGGGCTCTCAGCCTGAGCTGGGACGAGGGCAGCGAGGAGGCGAAGAGGCGGATCCGGCACGAGCTGAAGGAGCTCGACCAGGGCGAGGGAGTGCTGATCCTGGCCGACATGTTCGGCGATACGCCGTGCAACGTCGCGGTCTCGATGCTGGAGCCGCACCGAGTCGAGCTGGTGAGCGGCATCAACCTGCCGCTGGTGGTTAGGCTGGCGTGCCCGGGAGCCCCGCAAACCCTCGACGCGCTCGCCCACTGGGCGGTGACGAAAGCCCAGTCGAGTGTCCGTCTGGTTACTGGCTCCGATGCCCAGGGAGAGCCCCCCTGTGGTTGAGCGGGAGCTCGAGCTGGTGAACGACTTGGGACTACACGCACGCGCCGCTGCCAAGTTCGTGCACCTGGCCAGCCAGTTCCCGTGCAGCGTCGAGGTCGAGGTCGACGGCACGCGGGTCGACGCCAAGAGCATCCTCGGTCTGCTCCTCCTGGCCGCGCCGGTCGGGACGCGCCTGATCGTCCGCTGCGACGGCGAGCAGGAGTCGGAGGCGATCGGTGCGCTCGCGGATCTGATGGCGGGGCGGTTCGGAGAGGCATCGTGACCGCGGTCGGCGCGGCGCTGGTGTTTCGCGGCCGCGGAGTCTCGGACGGGGTGGCGATCGGAACCACCGCGCTGCTGCAGAGTCGCGACCACGAGGTGTTCCGGTTCCCGGTGGCCGAATCGGCGATCGAGGACGAGGTCGCCCGCTTTCACGAGGCCGTGGCGCAGACACGACGCGAGATCCAGCGGACCGGCGAGCAGGTGCGCCGCCAGGTCGGCGAGGACCTGGCTGGAGTGTTCGACGCCTACGACCTGATCCTGTGCGACGAGCTCTATGCCGGCGCGATCGAGACGTGCATCCGAACCGATCAGGTCAATGCCGAGTGGGCGGTGCATCGCACCGCGACCGCGCTGGGCGAGCGGTTCGCCCGCATCGAGAGCGAACACCTGCGGGAACGGGGCGACGACCTGCGCGACGTGACCCGCTACCTGTTCCGGGCGCTCCAGGGAATCTCGCATCACGAGCTTTCGGAGATCGCGGGAGGGGTGATCGTGATCGCGGACGAGCTGACGCCGTCGGAGGCGCTGCGCCTCGGGCGTCAGGGTATCGTCGGCCTGGCGCTCGAGGGGGGAGGGCCCAACTCCCACACCGCGATCGTCGCGCGTGCGCTCAGCCTGCCGCTCATCGTCGGTGTCGGTCCGCTCGGAGACTCGCTGCGAGACCGTCAGGTGGCCGTGCTCGATGGTCGAGACGGCACACTGATCATCGAGCCGGATGCAGCCACATTGGAGCGCTACCGTGCCGAGCAGCGAGCGCTCACGGTCTTCACCGAATCCCTAGCCCGCGACCGGGACCTCCCTGCGGTGACCCTCGACGGTGCGGAAGTGGAGCTGCTCGCGAACATCGAGTTCCCCGACGAGATCGCGGAAGCTCGACGCTACGGAGCGCGGGGCATCGGGCTCTACCGCAGTGAGTTCCTCTACATCGAGAAGAGTCCGAACCTGCCCTCCGAGGACGAGCACTGCGAGCTGTTCCGTACCATGCTGGAGCAGCTCGCGCCGCACCCAGTGATCGTGCGTACCTTCGATCTGGGAGGTCGGAAGCTCGCACGAGAGGTGATGGACGTCGACGAGGAGAACCCCAGCCTGGGCCTGCGCGGCATCCGACTCACGCTCGCTCGGCCCAAGATCTTTCGCACGCAGCTTCGCGCGCTGTTCCGGGCGGCGGTGCACGGCGACCTCTGGATCATGGTGCCTCTGGTGTCCTGCATCGAAGAGGTCCGGCAGTTCCGCGAGTTCTGCAAAGACGTGGTGAGCGAGCTGGCTCGAGAGGGAGTGGCGCATCGAGCCGAGGTGCCGCTCGGCGCCATGGTCGAAGTGCCTGCTGCCGTGTGGATCGCCGACCACCTCGCTCGCGAGCTCGACTTCCTCTCGATCGGCACCAACGACCTGATCCAATACACCCTGGCGGTGGACCGCAGCAACGAGCACGTTGCGTCGCTGTACCAGCCGCTCCACCCCGCGATCCTGCATGCGCTGCGGCGAGTGGCGGACGCGGGAGCAGACGGCGGCGCGCGCATCTCTGTTTGTGGCGAGATGGCAGCCAATCCGAGATATGCGCCGGTGTTGGTCGGTGCCGGCTTGCGCCACCTCTCGATGTCACCCTTGTCGATCCCGCTGGTCAAGGACGCCATTCGCCGCCTCGACGCGGCGGCAGCGCGCGAGCTGTACGACGATTGTCTACGCCTGTCTTCCGCTTCCGAGATCGAGTCGCGGCTGGCCCAATGGGAGTCCTCGCTAGCACTCTCCGGAAGCTGAGCAGTGCCATGGACCGAGGGGGGCCATGGACGACTGTCCCGAAAGGGCCTTCCGGGCCCTGCCCCGGCCGCGCGGTGCCGAACAGGAGGGCGTCGAGTGCGGCCCACTCCGCCGCAGCCTAGGGGGTGTCTGCCCACGGGCCAGGTCGAGACGCTTGCTGTGTCGGGTGTCGGCTTCGCATCGCCACCGAGAGCCAAACGGCTGATTCTGAAGAGCTTCCGTCGACAGGCCGACAAAGCTCGGGTCGGGCCGCTCGGACGGCTTCGGAGTACAATCAGGCATGCTCCAACGCAACCGGTCTCGACGCTTCGTCGCGGCGGTATTGGCTTGCTGCGGTCTGGCAGCACTCGGCTGCTCCGGAAGCAGCCCCGAAGCCGCGCTTCCTCCGCAATCGCTGGTGATCCAGCGTCCCGCGGAGCCTGCACCACCCGCCGTCGAACCGCTCGAGCGCGCGGCGGCTCCGGCCGATGGGAGCGCGGTCGCCACACCGGCCGAGGGCCAACCGACCGCAGCTCCCGTGGCGCCGCCGCCTCCGATCGTCGCTGCGCCCAGGGCCTCGAGCTCAGCGCGCCAGAGCGGCGATGACACGGTGGTGGTGGTCGATCGCTCGGACGAGGCGGGCCGCGAGGACATGGCCGCTGTACTGCGTGGTCTCTCGCGTCAGGAGCGCGAGCGTCGCCAGAAAACGCCGCCCGCTCGTTTGGTGCTGACCGACGAGAACCTGTCCGCCAGCGCCGAGGGCGCCCGTGTCACTTTCAGTGGACCCGCTGTCGCCGCCACGCGACCTGACGGGGCTCCGGAGCGCGAGCCAGGCTTCCCGGACGATCTCGAGGAGGGAGCGGAGGAGGAGCGCTACTGGCGCTCTCGGACCTTGGAGGTTCGCCAGCGCTGGCGGCGCGCCCACGACGAAGTACCGCGTTTAGAGGACGAGGTCGAGCAATGGCGCACCGCGTTCTACGCGGAGGACGACCCGGTACGTCGCGACCGCCAGGTCAAGCCACTTTGGGATCGCGCGCTCGATCGCCTGCTTCAGTCTCGCGACGAGGTAGTCCAGGCTCAGGAGGATCTCGAGCTACTCCTCGAAGAGGGCCGGGCGGCTGGGGCGCTGCCGGGTTGGCTGCGCGAGGGCATCGAGCTCGAGCCGGCGCCGAGCCTCCAGCCGCCGGAGGGCGAGGGCCTAGAAGAGACGGATCCCGAAGAGCCCATCACGGTCGAGCCGCTCTCGCGCGAGCCTCCCGCTCGCTGAGTCTGGCACTACGCACTCGGACGGAGCCGGAGTTCGCGGGATGACGCAGGGCGCACGCTTCTTCATCGAAACCTGGGGCTGCCAGATGAACGAGCTGGACAGCCGTCGCATGGCCGGCCAGCTCGAGCGGCAGGGAATGGTCCGGACGGATCAGCCTGCGGCCGCCGAGGTGATCTTGCTCAACTCGTGCAGCGTGCGCGAGAAGGCCGAGCACAAGTCGTACTCGCGCCTGGGTGAGTATCGCCTGCTCAAGCAGGAGCGGCCCGAGCTGCAGATCGGATTCTGCGGCTGCGTCGCTCAGCAGGAAGGTGAGAAGGCGCTGCGACGAGCCCCCGAGCTCGACTTCGTGGTCGGAACTGGCCGAGTCGGCGAGCTCGCGCGCATCGTCGAGCAGGTGCGCCAGACGGGCCGGCGTATCGTTGCGACTGGCTTTCCGGCGGATCGCCACTACGACATCGACGCGATCAGTCGCGACGAGAGCCACAAGGGCATGGTCACGGTGATCGAGGGCTGCGACAAGCGCTGTACCTTCTGCATCGTTCCCACCACCCGTGGACCAGAGCGCAGCCGCCCTCTCGCCGACATCTTGCGCGAGGTGGAGCACCTGGTCGAGCTGGGCTTCGCGGAGATCGAGCTGCTGGGTCAGACCGTCAACCACTGGCGCGAGCCGGTCGACGAGCGAGGCTGCGGGAGGGAGCTCGACTTCGCCGACCTCCTCGATGCCGTAGCGGCGATCCCCGGGGTGCTCCGCTTGAGGTTCGTGACCTCGTATCCCCGCGACTTCACGCCGCGCATGGTCGAGCGGTACCGGATGCACCCCAACCTCTGCGACTACCTGCATCTGCCGGTGCAGTCTGGTTCGAACCGCGTGCTCAAGAGGATGGGACGCGGCTACGACGTTGCAAGCTACCGAGAGCTCCTGGACCGTCTCCGCGACGCACGACCTGCGCTCGCCATCTCCACCGACATCATCGTCGGGTTCCCCGGCGAGGATGAAGAGGATTTCGAACGCACGCTCGAGCTGGTGAGCGCGTCCCGCTTCACCAACGTCTTCGCGTTCAAGTACTCGCCGCGCCCCGACACTGCCGCGACTCGACTTCCCGAAGGTCCCGTGTCCGAAGAGGTGGCGGACCGGCGGTTGCAGAGGCTGTTCGATTGCCAGGCCGCCATCCAGCGGGAGCTCAACCGTGAGCTCATTGGGCGTAAGGTCGAGGCGCTGGTGACCGGCACGAGCCGTCAGCCTGGCTATCTGGCGGCACGTACGAGCTGCCACCGTGTCGTTCATTTCGCGACGGACGGCGACGAACCGATCGGATCCCTGGTGCGTCTCCGCGTGACCAGCGCGCACACGCATAGCCTGCTAGCCGAGCGCCTACTCTAAGCAAGTCGCGCCGGCCGGCCGCCGTCGGCTCGCCGATGTCCGTGCCTGTGGCGTCTTTCCAACTCATCGCGGCCGGCGTCCTTGACCTGGTCTCGCACTGCTCGCAGAATGGATGGACTATGGCCGGCGATGGGGAAGAGATCAGGATGGTGGTGAAGGGGTTGATGCTCGACCCCGGTTCCAACGCGCCCATCGTGATCCTGAGGGAGGAGGGCAGCGAGCTCTTCCTGCCGATCTGGATCGGCGTGTTCGAGGCCAGCGCGATCCAGCTCAGCCTAGAGGGTGTCTCGGCACAGCGACCGATGACCCACGATCTGCTCGCGGCGACATTTCGCACCATGGGCGTGGAGGTCGACAAGGTCGTGATCCACGACCTGCTCGACAACACGTTCTTTGCGACGATCTTCGCCCACCGTGGTGCCGAGACCTGGCAGATCGACTCTCGCCCAAGCGATGCGCTGGCACTGGCGCTGCGCCTGGATGCCGCGATCTTCGTGCACGAGAGCGTCTTGCGCAAAGCGCACTCCGAGTCGGGTGCGCCCCAAGGGAGCGGGGACGACGAAGACAAGCTCCGGAAGTGGTTCGAAGAGCTGGATCCCGACGACCTGGGCAAGTACACGATGTAGGCAGCGGCTGATGCGGGCGTAGGTCGCCCGCCGATGCGGGCGTAGGTCGCCCGCCGATGCGGGCGTAGGCAGCCTGCTCTCGATTCGGCCCGTAAGCCTCATGTTTTCAAGCACTTAGCTTCGATGTCGGCATGCCGACATCGAAGCGGCCCCTGGTGGCTGGAGTCACGATCTCGATTGGGTTTGACCTCCCTCGTGCGTGGGATCTACACTGACTTGACACTACCTTGAGCTCCGAGGGCGACGATCGGCCGATGCGAGGTGTACTCGCCCGGTAGCCGAGATTTTCGAGCGGTGGTCTCGCTCTCGAAGCCCGTGCCAAGCCTCTTCCCCAGCCATCCCATGATCATCGCGATCGCCAACCAGAAGGGCGGAGTGGGGAAGACCACCACCGCCATCAACCTCGCCGCTGCGCTGGCCGACAAGGGCCTCCGGACCCTGCTCGTGGACCTGGATCCACAGGCCAACAGCACCATGTCCTTCCTGGATCGGGAGCAGTCGGCACCGCCGACCATCTACGACGTGCTGACCCGGGACGACATCAGCGTCACCGAGATCATCCGTCCGGCCCCAAAAGTCAAGAACCTGTTCATAGCCCCCTCGGGGATCTCCCTCGCCAAGATCGAGGCCAAGCTGCTGGGGGAGATCGATTCCCAGTACCGGCTCAAGGACGAGTTGGCTCGGATCCGGGAGCAGTACGACCACCTCATCCTCGACACGCCGCCCACTCTCGGCATCATTACGATCAACGCCCTGGTGGCGGCGACGCACGTGCTGGTGCCGATCCAGTCGAGCTACTTCGCCCTGGAAGGCACCGACGATCTGCTCGAGACCATCGACAAGCTCAAGGTGCGACAGAACCCGACCCTGCAGATCCTGGGCGCGGTGATCACCCTGCACGACAAGAGGACGTTGCTCGCGAGAGACATCCATCGCGAGATCAAGAAGGTGTTCGGCGACAAGCTCTTCAACACGGTGATAACGAAGAGCGTACGCCTGGAGGAGAGTCCGGCATATCGAGAGTCGATCTTCGGGTTCGCGCCCCGGTCTTCGGGAGCGTTCGAGTACTACCGACTATCGGAAGAGGTCCTGAGCCGTGTCTGAGCCATCGAGGTCGATCAAGGCCGTTCCCGCCGGGTCCGAGGCCGAGGGAGCCTCCGGGGACTCGAAGGAGAAGAAGCGGGGACTGCCCGGGCGAGTCCGCATGAGGCACGACCACCACTTCGTCGACGAGCTCGCCAGGCGGAGTGAGCCCTCGATCGGGCGGATGATCGCCATCGCGGAGATCGAGCCGGATCCGAAGCAACCTCGGGAGAACATGGGTGCGCTCGACGAGCTGGTCAGCTCGATCCGTGAGAAGGGCATCCTGGAGCCGATCCTGGTCCGCCGATCCCCGGAACGTGGTGGTGCGACCTATCGCATCATCTCCGGCGAGCGCCGCTTCCGCGCCGCCATGGAGGCCGGGCTGATCGAGCTACCAGCGATCGAGATGGAGGTCAGCGAGCAGGAAGCACTCGAGATCGCACTCATCGAGAACCTCCAGCGTAAGGACCTGACGCCCTTCGAAGAGGCAGAGGGCTATCGAGCGCTGCTCGAGGTTCACGAGTACACGCACGAGCAGATCGCCAGCTCGGTTGGCAAGTCCCGCCCGTCCGTCACCGAGAGCCTCTCGTTGCTGCACATGCCTCCGAGGGTGCGCGATGCAGTCCATGCGCTCGGTATCCAGGCCAAGTCCGTGCTGCTCGAGGTGATGAAGGCGCCCAGCGAGGCCGAAATGGTTCGTCTCCTGGAGCGGGTCGCCTCGCTGGGACTCAACCGGGACGACCTCAGGCGGGAGGTCCGCCGATCCTCGACGCGCAGCCGGGGACGCAGCCGGCGAAAGAAGCCATTCGTCTTTCGGTTTCAGGCACCTGACAAGCGCTATGGGTTCGCGCTGACCTTCAGGCAGAGTGCTGTACAACACGAGGACCTGGTGGCAGCTCTGGAGGAGATCCTGAGCCAGCTCCGGAGTCTCGAGTCGGACGACGACGCTCGAGCCCTGAGCAGCCGCGACAGCGGGCGTCGGGCTTCACGGTCCAGCTGATTTGAGCTCGGCTGGGACCGGCCTCGCGGGCTCGTCATTCCGCTCGCGCGCGAGGCATGACGTCCGATAAGATGTATTATGTCTCCTTCCGTCCTAGGACGGGCCTTCTTTCCTCGCTACGGCCGCTTGCCGACCTCCACCAACGGCTAAGCTCCCCCCATGCGCCTGCGGCCCAGGACCCTCGATCGCTACGTCCTGTCGGAGCTCCTCGGCCCTCTAGCACTCGGCCTCTTGGTCTTCACGTTCCTGCTGCTCATCGATGCCCTCTTCGATCTCGCCGAGATCCTGATCCACCGCGACGTGCCGGCGATGCTGGTCGGCCGGCTCCTCCTGCTCAACCTGCCGCACATCGTCGTGCTGACGATCCCGATGGCGCTCCTGTTCGCCATCCTGATCGGCATCGGCCGCCTGTCGGCCGACAGCGAGCTGGTCGCCCTCCGTGCCTCCGGCGTGAGCCTGTTCCAGGTCTATCGGCCGGTGCTGGCGCTGTCGCTGCTCTGCACGGCGGTCAACCTGGGCCTCACGCTCTACGTGCTCCCGCGCGGGAACGCCGCGCTGCAGCAGCTCGAGTACGAGGCGTTCACCAGCAACCCGGCCCGCCAGGTGCGGCCACGGGTGTTCTACGAGGAGCTCGACGGCAAGATCCTGTACGTGCTCGGCCAGGACGCCGCGAGCGACCGGTGGCGCGGGGTCTTCCTGGCGGATGCGATCCCGAGCCGGCGCCACACCGTGACCTTCGCCCGCTCCGGACGAGTCGACCTGGACCCCAGCGGCGAACGAGTGCTGCTCCACCTCGAGGGCTCGACCGATCACGAGATCGACCTGGATCAGCCGGACCGCTACCAGCTCCGCGAGCACCAGACACTCGATGTCGCACTCGCCGACCAGCTCCTGGCCTCGCGCCAACGACGCCAACGGGACAAGGCTGTTCGCGAGCTCGACCTCACGGAGCTGCGTCAGTGGCTGGGCGATCCGGGCCGCAGTGATTT
The DNA here is from genome assembly GCA_035524895.1 of Thermoanaerobaculia bacterium. Lineage (GTDB taxonomy): Bacteria > Acidobacteriota > Thermoanaerobaculia > Multivoradales > Multivoraceae > DATLFI01. Next base: position 21,564 of record DATLFI010000272.1, read on the forward strand.
CGATCGCCGCCAGGCGCTGATCGAGGTCCACAAGAAGTTCGCGATCCCGGTGGCCTGCCTGGTGTTCGGCCTGTTCGGGGTTCCGCTGGGGTTCAACAACCACCGCGGCGGCCGCTCTTCTGGCTTCGCGATCTCGATCGCGATCATCCTCGCCTACTACGTGGTCCTCAACAATGGAGAGAATCGAGCAGCTCAGGGCCAGATGCACCCGGTCCTCGCGATGTGGCTGCCGAACCTTGGTTTCATGGTCCTCGGAACGTTCCTGCTCGCTCGGCGCAACCGGGACAAGAGCCTGCTGCTGACTCGCGTGGATCTCTTCCTGCGTGAGCATGTCTGGGGGCGATTGCGCCTGATGAAGCGGCTTCGCAGCTACCGCCAGCGTCGCCGTCGCGAGCACCGAGAGCTGATGCGTGCCGGGAAGACCGTTGCGGTACCGCTTGCGAACGGCAACGGAAACGGCCGCGGGGCGGCGACGGTGCCAGGCGTCGTCTTTCGCCTCGCGCAGCCGCGCCTGCGCTTCCCGAACACCCTGGACCGATACGTCCTGGCTCTGTTCGGGCGCGTCCTGCTGCTCGTAGTCGCCGGCGGCACGATGATCTACATCGTCGCCAACTTCACCGACCTCGTCGACGAGGTGCTACGCAACCAGATCCCGTCCTCGGTGGTGATCGACTACTACAAGTACATGTCCCTGCAGATCGTCCACACCATCGCGCCGTTCGTGGTGCTCTTGACCACCCTGATCTCCTTCGGCTTGCTGTCACGAGCCAACGAGGTCATCGCCGCGCGCGCGCTCGGCGTGAGCCTCTACCGGCTAGCCGTGCCGGTCATGGCCGCGAGCCTCATGTTCGCGGGCGCTGACGCCGTGCTCGCCTCCGCGATCCTCCCCCACTCCAACGAGCGCGTGGCCGAGCTCCGCGATCGCATCCGCGGCCTCGACCGCGTGCGCACCTACCGCAGCGCCGACCAGCAATGGCTGTTCGGAGAGGGCGGCTACCTCTACAACTACCAGTACTTCGATGCGAGGCGGGCGGCGCTGCAGCGGCTCCACGTCTTTCGCGTCGATGCCGAGACTCTCGCGCTGACCGGCGTTCTCTATGCCGAGGAGGCCCAGTTCCAAGACGACGGCCGCTGGTGGGTGTCCGGCGGCTGGGCCCGCAGCTTCGACGGCGGTCGCGTGACGTCGTACCGCCCGCTCTCCGGTCCGCAGGCAGTGGACCTGCCCGAGCGGCCGGCTTTCTTCGACAGCGAGATCAAGCAGCCCGACATGATGGGCTACCGCGACCTCAAAGCCTACGTGACGCGCCTGGAACAGGGTGGCCAAGAGGTGCCAGAGCTGCGACTGCGCCTGCTCGAGAAAGTCGCGATGCCGGCCGTGGTCCTGGTGATGGCCGTCGTGGGCCTGCCGTTCGCGTTCCGACTCGGCCGCCGAGGCGCTCTCTACGGCATCGGCATCGCCCTGGCCATCGGCATGGTCTTCTACGCCGTGATCGCCGTCTTCCGCACGCTCGGCGAGGCCGGAATCCTTCCGGCCGAGGTTGCGGCGTGGGGCCCCAGCGTGCTGTTCGCCACAGGATCGCTCTACCTGTTCCTGGGCGTGCGAACGTAGTCGACTGGGATCTCCACTCAGGCCGCGGCGCTCGCCAGCTCCTTGGCGATGTCGGTCTTCTCCCAGCTGAAGCCGGGTCTCCCGAAATGCCCGTAGGCCGCGGTGCGCCGGTAGATCGGTTGCCGCAGATCGAGGTGCGCGATGATGCTGCGCGGCGACAGCGGGAACCGGTCCCGGACAATGGCCGCGAGCTGGGCGTCGGGCAACCTTCCGGTGCCGAAGGAATCGACATGCACCGAAACCGGTTCGGCGACGCCGATCGCGTAGGCGAGCTGCACCTCCACTCGATTCGCGAGGCGAGCCGCCACGAGGTTCTTCGCGATGTGCCGTGCCATGTAAGACGCCGACCGGTCGACCTTGGTCGGATCCTTGCCGGAGAACGCGCCACCGCCGTGGTGCCCGGTGCCGCCGTAGGTGTCGACGATGATCTTCCGCCCCGTGAGGCCGCAGTCGCCCTGCGGACCGCCCGTGACGAAGCGACCGGTGGGGTTGACGTGGACGATCGGCTCACGCTCCCGCAGCGACTCCGGCACCACCACGTGGATCGCCTCCGCGAACAGGGCTTCGCGAATCTCGGACTGGCTGACTTCGGGATCGTGCTGGGTCGAGAGCACCACCGTATGGACACGCAACGGCTCGCCCGCCCGGGTGTACTCGACGGTCACCTGGCTCTTGCCGTCGGGGCGCAGCCATGGCAGGACGCCCGACTTGCGAAGCTCTGCCAGACGCTGGGTGAGACCATGCGCGAGCGTGATCGGCAGCGGCATCAGCTCCGTCGTCTCGTCGCAGGCGTAGCCGAACATCAGTCCCTGGTCGCCGGCGCCGCCCGTGTCGACGCCCTGAGCGATGTCCGGCGATTGGGGGTCGATCGCCGAGATCACGGCACAGGTGCGGCCGTCGAAGCCCTTCGCTGGGTGGTCGTAGCCGATCTCGAGCACGGTCTCGCGGGCGATCCTGGGCAGGTCCGCCCAGGCGGTGGTCGTGATCTCCCCGGCCATCAGGATCATCCCGGTGGTGACCAGCGTCTCGCACGCGACGCGCCCCGTGGGGTCCTGTCGCAGGATCTCGTCGAGTACCGCGTCCGAGACCTGGTCCGCAATCTTGTCCGGATGCCCCTCGGTGACGGACTCCGAGGTGAACAGGTAGGTATCTCTGGCCATGGATGCTCCTCGATCGGGGTCTGGGCGACGCTGCAATGATGGCGGATGGAATCAGCTCCGTCTACCCGGCGCGACTCGTGGACGTCGCGACTCCACTACGCCGTAGAACAAAGTCGAGATCGCGTGGAGAGTGGACTCGGCGACGGCGCTGCGGCGGGTTTGCAGGCCGCCTGTCAGCGAGCCCATCACTCCGCCGTGACGCCGTCGCCCCGGGACCGCGAAGGGCAGCTCACCCGCATCCAAGCCCGCGATCAAGGCCGGCGGCAGCTGCAGCGAACCGCTCCCGCCCAGCGCGCCGCCGTTGGGTCCCTCGATCGCGGTCCAAGCACGCACGAAGTGCAACTCGTCGCCGCGCTTCTCGTTGCTCTCCTCGTCGAGGTAGACGGAGTGCAGCCCGGTGGTCGTCGCCGCGTAGAACGGGAACGCGTCGGCGAGGTGGGACCGCATCTGTGCCGCGCGACAGCGGACGTTGCGCATCATCTCCTCGTCTCCCAGCGCAATCTCGCTAGCATCGGGGGGCTCGCCGATCGAGCGCACGGCGACCTGGAGGGGACGCTCCAGGCCCTCGTGGAAGTACCGCACGAACCCGTCGCGAATCCCGAGCAGCACGTCGCTATCGCCACTGTCGACAGCGACTTCCACGGCGCCTCGATAGCGCCGCCAAAAATCAGTCAGGTCCAAGGATGGTGATCTCTAGTCGAGACAACGAGCGGTGGAAGGCTATGCGGCGCCTGTCTCGAAGTAAAGGCAAGCGCAGGCACGCGGATGGAGATCTGTTGCTGCTCGAGGGGCTGCATCTCCTCGAGGCTGCGCTCGATGCCGGCCTGGTGCCCGAGACCGTGCTCGCGACGCCCGAGCTGCTGGAGTCGGCGCCCGCGGTGCTGAGCCGGCTTCCCCGCCCGCCGCTGGCGATCGCGCCGGCGCTCCTCGACGAGCTCGCCGACGCCGACTCTCCGCGCGGCCTGCTGGCTACGGTCGCGGCTCCCGAGCGCTCCGTGGCCGAGCTACTGGGGGTCGTCGCCCGCGCCGGCGATTCTTTCCCCACGATCGTCCTCGCCGATGGCATCGGAGATCCCGCCAACTTGGGCGCGCTGGCGCGCACTGCCGAGGCGGCGGGCGCTGCCGCCGTGGTGACCACGCCCGGCGGCGTCAGCTGGCGGCACCCGCGCTGCCTCCGCGCTTCGACTGGCAGCCTCCTGCGACTGCCGGTGTTCGCAGAGGTCGACGCGGCCGTGCTGCGAGGTGCGCTCACACCTATCGGCTTCACCTGGCTCGCCCTCGAAGCCCACGGCGGCGAGGATCTCTATCGCGCGGAGATCGACGGCAGAGTGCTGGTGGCGGTCGGTGCGGAGGCGGGGGGTCTCGGTGTCCGGACGCTCGAGCTCGCTGACCGTCGCGTGACCGTCCCGCTGGCCGCCGGGGTCGAGTCGCTCAACGCGCACGTCGCCGCGGCCGTGGTGTTGTTCGAGCTGCGGCGCCGCGCGCTGGGAGCTCGCCGCTGAGGGGGCCGCGACCTCTGCTTAGGTCGGTTCTCCCTGGTCTTCGACCAGCGCGGCGATCAACGCGGGTACCACCGCGTGCAGGTCACCGACGATCCCGTAGCGTGCCGACCGGAAGATCGGCGCTTCGGGATCGCGGTTGATCGCGACCACGCACCGCGACCCTGACATTCCCTCGAGATGCTGCGCAGCCCCGGAGATGCCGAGGGCTACGTAGAGCGTCGGGTTGACTGTCTGGCCGCTGCTCCCGACCTGCCGGTCGGCCGGCAGCCAACCGGAGTCGACCACCGGCCGACTGCCCGCAATCTCGGCTCCCAGAGCCGTCGCGAGCTGGCGGGCAAGTCCCAGGTGCTCCGGTCCGCCGAGGCCGCGGCCAACGGCGACGATGCGCTCGGCCGTGGCGAGCTCGGGCGGAGAGCCCGACTCCTCGATCGCCAGCACCTCGCGATCGGGCAGCGACCGGAAGAGGCTCGCCTCCACCTCCAGAGTCTCTACCTCGCACCGGTTCTCGTCGGCGATCTGCGCCGGCTGCCGCGAGGACGCGGCAACGCTGCGTGGAACGGTGAGCACCAGCATCGCGTCCCCGGGCACGCGGAGCTCGGCCAGGAATCGCCCGCCGTGAACTGGTCTGATGACCCGCAGGTCACCGGCACCGCCACGAATCTCGTTCACAGCCGTGATCGCAGCGGCTCCCAGACGTCTCCCCAGCAAGCCACAGAGGTCGACCGCTTCGTAGTCGTGGCCGAGACAGAGGGTGTGCACGCCGTCCGTGTGCTCGACGGCGGCGGCCAGGACGGTGGCGGTCGCTCCCGGAGTGCGCAGAGCGAGCAGGGGGTGCTCCAAACGCGAGAAACGCGACACGACAGAATCTCCGAGACACTCCTTCGCCCAGGCCGGAACACGCGTCGGGTGCCGGGTTCCGTCGGGTCGAGGAGCCTCGGCGAGGACCACCTCGACGTTGCCGCCGCGCACCGCCGCCGCCGACTGCGCCATCCGAAGGGACGCCATCATCCGGCTCGCGGCCGTGGCAGAGACCTCGACGTCGGGCGCGAGCCAGACAGCCCAAGACTTGCCGCTCACGTCGTCTCCGGAAGGATCCCGTCGCGGCGCAGGCGACGTACCAGCTCGCGAGCAGCCGTTGCGGGATCGCCACCGAGCTGCTCACCACCGCTCGACGCTGTTGGCGCCGAGAGCGCCACCAGCTCGACCGCCGGTCTAGCCTCCTCGCCGTGCGAATCCGAGAGGAGGTCGTCGAGGGCGAGCGTCTCGATCGGCGTGTTCTTCGCCGCGAGGAGGTCACGAATGCGCGGCATGCGAGGTGGGTGGAGGCCTGTCTGCACGCACAGCACCGCGGGCAGACGGACGCGCGACAGCTCGCGACGCCTCCCCTCCAGCTCGCGGGTGATGCGCAGCCGGGTGTCCTTCGAGTCGCCTTCCGTCTCGATGCCGACCACCAACCAGACATGGGGCCACCCGAGCCCGGCAGCCAACGAGCTGCCGGTCAGGCCCCAGCCGAGATCACTCGATTGCGCGCCGGTGATCACCACGTCCCAGGCCTCGCGTCGGAGCACCGCGGCGAGCAGATCAGCGACACGCGACGGATCCAACGGCAGCTCTCCCCGCAGGTGCAGGGCCCTCTGCGCTCCCAGCGCGAGCGCGCGGCGCAAGGTCTCCGCCGCACGGCCGGGCCCGGCGGTCAGAGCGCAGACCTCGCCGCCCGTCTGCCTGACGAGGCGTAGCGCCTCCTCCAGCGCACACTCGTCACCCTCGTCGGTGACCCAGGCGACGCCGTCCTCGCGTAGACCGGTCCCGTCTGTACGGAGCTCCAGGCGGGCCCGCGGATCGGGTACCTGTCGCAGGCAAACACAGACGCGCATGAAGTCGGGGAGCGGCCCAGGTTCCTCTCGCAGCAAGGTATCACGCGCCTCTAGCAGCCCGTGGTGGAACCCCCGTGGGCTGCGTTGGGAGCGCCGTGGGGCCGGATGCTCATGCGGTGCGCGGGGAAGGTCCTTCGCCTGCAGGGGCTCTACCGGCGGCTCGGCGTTGGCGCGCGAGCAGTGGCGATGCTGGGTCACACGCTTCGCGAGCGCAACACCGCAGACGGCCCCACGCCGCCCCCTACCAGAGCCGCGCAGCGGCGACGTCGGTGCAGGCAAGCTGCCCAGGGCAGCTTGCCTGCACCCACCCTTTGGGCGCGGGGGTTTCGTGACCCCGACTGCGTTGGGCCTCCTGCACGATGGCACCGCATCGCGTTCGTCGGCCACGCCTTGCCAGCGGCCGCAGATCCCCGCGCGCAGCCTCACGCGGATTTCACCACGGGCTGCTAAAGGTCGAACCACGATGCGTTGTGCTACCTTGACGCCGCTCGCGCCGCCCTCTCGGCCGAAGTACAGACGACCATGACGTTGTCCTTGTCCTCCTTCGTGCTCGCCGCCGTGCCGGCCACCCGGTTCGGCATCATCGAGCTCTTCGCCGAGGCCGGCCTGGTCGCATGGATCGTGTTCGGCATCCTGCTCGGGTTCTCCGTGCTTTCCTGGGCGGTGATGATCGGGAAGTTCTCGCACTTCCGCAAAGCGGAGCGACAGACTGCCCGCTTCCTCGAGGTCTTCCGCCGGAGCTCGCGCTTCTCGGAGATCAACTCGGTCGCCGGCCAGTTCACCGCCTCTCCCCTCGTGGGGTTGTTCCAGGCCGGCTACCTCGAGATCGATTCGCAGGTGAAGGCGCGAACCCAGGCAGGCACGACCCAGTCGGGTTACCGTCTCCACTCGCTCGCGGGCCTCGAGCGCAGCCTGCGTCGTGCCATCGGCACCGAGATCCTGGTGCTGTCGCGGCGAAGCCAGATCCTGGCCACTACGGCCGCCGCCACGCCTTTCATCGGTCTTTTCGGCACGGTGTGGGGCATCATGATCGCGTTCGGCGACATTGGCGCGTCGGGCACCGCGTCGATCGTGGCGGTAGCTCCAGGCATCGCCGAGGCTCTGGTCAACACCGCCGCGGGACTGGTCGCAGCGATTCCGGCACTGATCGGCTATAACCTCGTGGCCGGTCGTCTTCGGCAGTTCCGCGCGCAGCTCGAGGACTTCGCCTTGGAGTTCATCAACCTGGCCGAGCGGAACTTCACGTGACCTCTCGTTGACGGAGCCTTCCTATGGCCTTCCAGATCGGTGACGGCGGCGAAGACGAGGTCCTCAGCGACATCAACGTCACACCTCTGGTCGACGTGATGCTGGTGCTGCTGATCATCTTCATGATCGCTACCCCGATGCTCCATCAGGGCATCGAGGTCGCCCTGCCCAAGGTCGATGCCCAGCCGCTTCCCCTCCGCGACGAGGATCCGATGATCCTCACGGTCACCGAAGAGGGGTTGGTGTTCATCCAGGACGAACCGGTCCACCCGACCCTGCTCGAGGAGAAGCTCAAGCCGATCATGGCGTCTCGTAACGACGAGGCGGTTTTCATCAAAGGCGACGCGAACGTCGACTACGGCTCGGTGCTGGCTGTCATCAAGTTGCTGCAGGACACAGGCACCTACCGCATCGGTCTGGTCACCGATCCGGCCGAGACCGTCCGCCGAGATCGCCGCCGTCGGTAGGCTTCTTGCATCCTCCGACACTATGGTGCAGCAGCTCGACCAGCTCCTCGAGCAACGCCAGCAGGTGGGCGGAAGGCCGCTGCGCCGTGGTGCGCTCGTCGCCTCGCTCCTGATCCACACCGCGCTGGTGGCCTCGGTGCTGGTCGGGCCGACCCTCTTCGCGCAGAAGCCGCGGATTCTCGAGTACGTCGAGGTGGTTGCGTTGCCGGCCGCAGCGCTCGGTCCCGGCCGCCAGCCTGAACCGCAGGCGCGTCCCGAGCCGCCGCCGCCGGAGCCGGAACCTCCGCCGCCCGAGCCCGCGCCGAAGCCGCCGCCCGAGGACGCCCCGGTGCTGCGCAGTGAAGCTCCAGCCGAGCGCCAACCGGAGCCCCCTGCCCCGACACCCTCAGCACGCCAAGAGTCTCAGCTGCCGCCCGCGTCCACCGGAACGGTCGAGGACACCGCGGTCGCTAGCTTCGACGACCCGACGTTCACCTACGGCTACTACCTCGACCGCATGGCCGCGATGATCTCGCAGCGGTGGGCGCCGCCGCGCTCCCCGGCGGGAATGGCCGTAGTCGTGCGGTTTCGCATCCTCACCGACGGCACCGTCGAACTGCTCCAGCTCGATACCTCCTCGGGTATGCGCAGCTTCGACGTCTCGGGATTGCGCGCGGTGGAGCAGGCTTCTCCCCTGCCGCCCCTGCCGCGGGGCTACCGCAAGCCCTCGCTCGGCGTTGCCCTCGTCATGCGCGCGCGCAGCGAGTAGCCTTGACACGCCACGTGCCCGGCGAAAGCTGCGCTGGGTGCCATCGAAGCAGCTCGTTCAGGAGGATCTCGATGTCCAGAAGCCTCAATGTCCGCAGCGCTTGCATCGGCGACCGACCTCCGGTGCCGGGCACCCTCCTCTTGCTGCTCGGACCGATGTTGGTCGCGTTGCCCCTCGCCGCCCAGCAGCCGCTACCGGATGCCGGCCTCGGCGACCGCGACGATGTGCGGGTCGAGATCACCAAGGACCAGGCACGGAAG